>DAITMW010000216.1:11211-13294 GCA_036834945.1 Steroidobacteraceae bacterium | reverse complement strand
TGTTCGAGGCGATGAACCTTGCCGTGGTGTTGCAGGCGCCGGCGATTTTTGTCTTTGAGGACAACGGGTACAGCGAGCATACGGGGGCCTCTTACGCTGTGGGCTCGAAGGATATTGCCGGACGCGCTCGCGGATTCGGTATGCCGGCCGAGAGGGTCGATGGCTCGGACTTTTTCGCAGTCCATGCGGCGATGTTGCGGGCTATCGATCGGGCTCGTGGTCGCGGCGGCCCGAGTGCGATCGAGGCTACGACGACTCGCTTTTATGGCCATTTCGAGGGTGATCCGCAAAGGTATCGGGCCAAGGACGAGGTCACGCGGCATCGCGAGACCATGGACTGCCTCAAGCGGTTTCGTGCCCGGATGGAGTCGGACCAGGCCTTATCGAGCGCGGATCTTGACGCGATCGATCGTGAAGTGGTCGCGCACATCGATTCAGCGGTGGCCGAAGCGAAGGCTGCCCCATTGCCGGCCGAGTCTGACCTGACGACTGATGTTTACATCAACTATTAACGGCATGGAGGAAGTCTGAATGCCGCAGCTCTCCATGCGCGATGCGATCAACCAGGCTTTGCATCAGGAGATGGCCCGCGATCCCCGGGTCATTGTTCTGGGGGAGGATGTGTCCGGAGGTGCCGGCGGCAGCTCGGGTGAGCGCGAGGCCTCGGGCGGAATATTCGGGATCACGAAGGGGTTGCTGCCGCGGTTTGGGGCGGATCGCGTCATTGATACGCCGATCAGTGAGTCGGCCATCGTGGGGGCGGCGGCCGGGGCGGCGCTTGCGGGGTTACGGCCCGTCGCTGAGATCATGTTCGCCGATTTTGTCGGCGTGTGCATGGATCAGATCTACAACCAGATCGCGAAGTTTCGCTACATGTTTGGCGGCAAGACGACCTGTCCTGTCGTGATCCGCACCGCCATGGGGGCGGGAATGAACATGGGCGCGCAGCATTCTCAGACAATCTATGCGCTGCTCACGGCGGTGCCCGGGTTGAAGGTGGTGGTGCCTTCCAATGCCTATGACGCCAAGGGGCTCATGATCCAGGCGATCCGCGATGATGATCCCGTGATGTTCTTTGAGCACAAGGCTCTGTATCCGCGCAAGGCTGAAGTGCCGGAAGAGGCGTACACCGTGGCGTTTGGCGAAGCCAATGTCCTGCGCGAGGGGGATGATGCGACCGTGGTGGCTTTCGGGCGCATGGTTCCGTTCGCGGAGAAGGCGCTCGATGCATTGGCGAAGGAAGGGGTGAAATGCGATCTCATTGATCCGCGGACGACTTCGCCTTTGGATGAGGAGGCTATTCTCGAGAGTGTCGAGAACACCGGACGGCTGGTGGTTGTGGATGAGTCGCCGCCGCGTTGTAGTGTTGCTGCGGATATTGCTGCTCTGGTGGCCAGTCGAGGTTTTGAATCACTGCGGGCTCCGGTTGAGCAAGTGACGGCACCGCATGCGCCTATTCCGTTCTCGCCGGCGCTCGAGCGGGCTTGGGTGCCGGGGCCCCAGAAGATCGAGGCGGCCATCCGGCGGGTGTTGGAGAAGCATTGATGGGTGGGGCGATTCGGGCGGTGACGATGCCCAAGTGGGGCATCGAGATGACGGAGGGGACCATCAATCAGTGGGATGTCCGGGAGGGGCAGCTGGTGGAGAAGGGAGAGCCTCTGCTGGAGGTGGAGACTGAGAAGATTGTCAATACGGTGGAGTCGCCTGCGGCGGGGGTTTTGAGGAGGATTGTCGCAGCCGCGGGGGATGTGAGGCCAGTTGGGGCGCTGATTGCTGTGCTGGCTGACACGGGTGTTAGCGATGCGGAGATCGCGTCGTTTGTGGAGAGTTTTAGAGGGGCGAGGGTGCGGTTTGAGCCGGATGCGCCGGGGGCGGGCGCGAGGCTGGCGGGTGAGCCGGATGCGCCGGGGGCGAGCGCGGGGGTGGCAGGTGAGCCGGACGCGCTGGCGGCTGAGCCTAACGCGCAGTCATCGGCTGCAGGAGGTGCCTCCAGTGACCTGCGTGTAAGTCCCATTGCGCGTCGCTTGGCTGAGAGCCTCGGGATTGATATTTCGCGCGTCAGGGGGTCGGGGCGCAATGGGCG
>DAITMW010000216.1:0-11111 GCA_036834945.1 Steroidobacteraceae bacterium | reverse complement strand
TGGCTCGGCGCCGGCTGGCGGTGGCTCGGCGCCGGCTGGCACTCGCTCGGCGTCAGCCGCCTCGGCATCGGCAGCTCCGGGGAGCAATCCTGTCACGCGTCTGAATCTCTCTGCTACTCGCGCCACCATTGCGCGGCGGTTGTCGGAATCGAAACAGACGATTCCTCACTATCGGCTGGCGACCGACGTCGAGGTCGATAGCCTGCAGCGGTATCGGCGGGACTTGCAGTCCCAGGGCAGGATCTCGCTCAACGATATGTTGCTGCGCGCCTGCGCGCTGGCATTGGTGCGTCATTCAGTCCTGAACGCGCAGTTTGATGGGACTGAGATCCTGCAGTTCGCGCATGCGGACATCGCCGTGGCGGTAGCGACGGATAACGGGTTGATTACGCCGATCGTCCGCAACGTGGATCTGAAGACTTTGCCCGAGATCGCGCGCGAGACGGCGGATCTGGCTGAGCGCGCTCGCCGGGGAGCCCTTGCGCGAGAAGAGATCACGGGCGGGACATTCACGGTGTCGAATCTCGGCATGTATGGATTGGCTAGCTTTGACGCCATCATCAATCCGCCGCAGGTTGGCATTCTTGCCGTCGGGGCGGCTCGCGAGACGATTGTTGTGCGTGATGGGAGTCCTGCGGTTGCTCGCCTCATGACGTTGACGCTTTCGGCGGATCATCGTGTTGTGGATGGTGCGCAGGGTGCGGCGTTTCTCGCGACATTGAAGGATGTTCTGCAGGCGCCTGAGCGGCTCTGATAGCCAGGAAAGAAGGAAAAGAACATGCTTCGTGGGCTGATGTTGCTTCTGCTGGCGCTCGTGGTTTCCTGCAATGTGGCTGCTCAGGAGAGTTCGTCGTCGACTCTCAAGGATGTGAAGGAGCTCGATTCCCGGCATCCGGCTTCGGATCCGGAGAAGTGGCCCGGCGCCCAGGTTTATCGCGGTCTGTGTGTCAATTGCCACGAAGGGCAGGTTCCCAAAGCGCCTCACAAGATGTTTCTGCAGATGATGTCTGCTGACGTCATTCTGGCTGCGCTCACCAATGGGGTCATGAGGGAGGAGGGGGCGACTCTGACGTCGCAGAAGCGGCGCGAGGTGGCCGAGTATCTGGCTGGCGCGCCGCTCGGGGCGGATAAGGCCCAAAAGGCACCACCCCGGTGTACGGGATCCGCCGCGGAGTTCGATGGCAAGCAGGTTCCTGTGCCGGTCGGTTGGGGTTACAACAACGCGCGATTTGTGCCCGCGGATGTTGCCGGTATGATTCGGGACCAGGTTCCGAAGCTGCAGTTCCAATGGGCTTTCGAGTTTCCGGGGGCGATCCGGGGGCGGTCACAACCGGTGATTGCGTACGGCGCCGTCTATGTTGGGAGCCAGGATGGTACGGTGTACGCCCTGGATCTGCGTTCCGGGTGTGTGCGGTGGACTTATCGGAGTTCCGCCGAGGTGCGGACTGCGATGGTGTTGGAGACAGGGACTTCACACTCCGCGCGGCTGTTCTTCGGGGATGTCATCGCTCGCATTCACGCGATCGATGCCAGGACGGGTAAGCTGCTTTGGGTGAGCAAGATCGATGAGCATCCGAACGCTACCATTACCGGTACGCCAACGCTGCACGGCGACACACTGTATGCGCCTGTTTCGTCGCTCGAGGTGACCACGGCGGCGGATCCGAAGTACGAGTGTTGTAAATTCCGTGGGGCGGTGGTCGCGCTCAATGTTGCTAATGGGGCCACGAAATGGAAGGCGTACACCATTACGGAGCCGCCGCGGCCGGTGCGGACCACGTCGCTTGGTACCAGGATTTTCGCGCCATCCGGCGCGCCGGTGTGGAACAGCCCGACGGTTGATGAGCGTCGGGGGATGCTTTACGTCGGGTCAGGTGAAAACTATTCTTCCCCGGCGAACGATCGTAGTGATGCCGTGCTCGCTTTTCGTCTCGGGGACGGCAAGCTGGTCTGGTCCCAACAGATGTTGGGTGGGGATGCCTGGAACGTGGCCTGCATGATGAAGGACAACCCCAACTGTCCGCCGGAGAATGGGCCGGATGTCGACGTTGCCGCCGGCACCATCCTTCACCAGCTGCCTGGGGGTCAGGAGGTTCTTCTCGCGGCTCAGAAGAATGGGTTCGTGTATGGGCTCGATCCTCGTGCGGGCGGGAAGATACTCTGGAAAACCCAGGTCGGGCGCGGTGGCATTCAGGGGGGTGTCCACTTCGGCATGGCACTCGAGGGTGAGCGTCTGTTCGTGCCCATCAGCGATCTTGCGAATGGACATGATGGGCGTACATATACGTCGCCGCCACGTCCCGGGTTGTATGCGCTCGATCCTGCGAATGGCAGGTTTTTATGGTCTGCTCCGGCTGAGGATACCTGTAAGGGCCGCGCGTTCTGCGATCCTGGGATCTCGGCGCCGGTGACGGCTATTCCTGGCGTTGTTTTCGCTGGGCACATGGATGGTGTCTTGCGAGCTTATGACTCCAGTTCGGGGAAGGTCATCTGGAGTTACGACTCCGCGCACGAGGTGAAAACGGTATCGGGGGCCACGGCGCATGGGGGGTCGTTCGGCGGGGCCGGTGTAGCCGTTCGTGACGGTTATCTGGTCGTCAACTCAGGTTACGGGCTGTATTTTCATATGCCCGGTAATGCGCTGTTGGTATTTTGCGTGCCGCGCTAGGCGACCCAGTCAAAGAACTGCAGATCCATCTCTCCCGACAGACAGGCGAGAATGCCTGGGACCAGGCGCTCGTGGAAATCCACTTTCATGTGGGATTGGAAAGCGGCGTCGGAGCGAAAGCGACCGTAGACGACGTAGGTGGAAGGCTCGGTGCGATGTTTGATGACGTCGTACACCAGCACGTCGGGCTCCGTATCGTGGGTGAGTTGTGACAGCTCCGACTGCAGGCGCTCGAACTCGGCTTCCTTGCCCGCCTGGACGACGAGTTTTGCGATGAAGGTCGTGGACATCGCTTCCCCTATGAGCTCATAGACCGAGCTCACGCAGCAGTTGCTCGCGCAAGCGGAATTTCTGGATTTTGCTGGATGACATCGGCCATTCGGCCACGAAGCGCACGTGTCGTGGGACTTTGAAGCCGGCGATCTCGCGGCGGCAGAAGTCCATCAACTCCTGCTCGCTGACGGTCGATTCGGGCTTGCGCTCGATGAAGGCGGCGGCAACTTCCATCAGGCGTTGGTCTGGGATACCCACGACCTGCGCGAGCTTTACGGCGGGGTGCCGTTGCAGACAGCCCTCGATTTCGGCGGCGGCGACGTTCTCGCCGCCCACTTTGAGCATGTCTTTCAGGCGACCGTGGAACATCAGGGTGCCGGCAGCGTCGCGCGAGCCGATGTCGCCGGTGTGGTACCAACCGTCGGGGTCGAGGGCCTTTGCGGTCTTCTCGGGGTCTTTGTAATAGCCTTCCAGAAGGCTATAGCCTCGCACCAACACCTCGCCATGACTTCCGGGAGGGGCGTCCTCCCCTGTTTCCATGTCGAGGATGCGGACTTCGATGCCGGGCAGCGGTTTACCGAGGCGCTGGAGGCGCTGCTCCAGCGGGTCATCGAGTCGGCTGGTTGTGACGGTGCCGGCCGTCTCGGTCATGCCGAAAGTGCCTACGTAGGTCGCCTGGGGCAGCGACTTCAGCATCGCTGTGGCGATGCCGGGGGGCTGCACGGCGAAGTTCGAATTCATGAGCGTGATGCGCGACAGGTCTGTTTGCGCGAAGCTCGGGTGGTAGATGAGATCCGACATGATCGTAACGAAGCACGGATAGGTTGCGGTGACCTTCTCAGTCTCCAACATCCGCAGCGCCAGCCCGGCATCGAAATACGACATGGTGGCGTATGCGCCACCTACGTCAAAAATGGCGCATAAGGGCAGGATCGCCGCGATGTGAAACATCGGCAGGGGGGACCAGAAGACGTCTTTCTGCTCGAGGGCGTAGCGGTGACGGCCGAGGGCGATCGAGTTACGCACCATGGCCTCGTGCGTCAGCAGGCAGCCTTTCGGATTCGCGGTCGTACCCGATGTATAGAGCATGATCGCGACGTCGCGCAGCCGGACGCGCAACCGCGATTCGTGTACCCGCTCTTCCGGTGAATCGGCTGCCAACGCCTCGAAATCGCGTTGGGCCAGGAAGCCCGGCTTGGGTGTCTCGCCGAGGAGAACGAGATTGCGCAGGCGCGGTGCGGCTGCCAACGACAGTTGACTTGGGTCGCTTGCTTGCGCAAGGCCGGGTAGCGCTTGGCTCAGCCTCTCCACGAAATTGACGTGGTCGGCGATGCGGTCGGTCGTTACGAGGGCCACGAGGTCGCCGTTCTCGATGACGTAGGCGAGCTCGTTGTGTTTGTAGCGCGCGTTGAGCGGTACCGCCACAGCACCGCAAAGAGCGATGGCGAACAGGAACTCGGCAAACTCGAAGGACGTGGGTAACAGCAGGCCAACATGGTCGTGTGGCTTCACGCCGAGTGCCTGCAGGCTGCGCGCCCGGAGGAGGGCGCGTTCGGCGAGCTGTGCGTAGGACATGCGCCGATCGGGGAAAATCAGCGCTGGAGAGCCGGGATGACGATCGGCCGCCGTCAGTAGCAGGTCACCGAGGGTCGTCACCTGGATCCGGACGTGACGCAGCGATTCACTCTGAAGTGGCATGATGGTGCGTTAGAGGGCGTCGAAATATTCGCGGACCCAGCCTCCATCGAGGCAGGCGGAGATCTTCGGTGCCAACTCCGCCAACAGCGGCGAGCTCATGTGACGCTGCTCGGTGACTTCGTCCGGGAATGACTCGAGGACCGCGAAGCGGTGCGGCTCCCGCAGCCGGAAGAACTCGTACGTCAGTACCTCGGGCTCGTGCGTCCGCACGAAGTCCTGGAGCTCCTTGCAGTAGCCCACGAACTCCTGCTCCCGTCCGGGTCGGACGGTCATGCGGGCGATGAACGTAATCTTGGACATGCGGGAGCCCCCTCGCACCCGTCAATCGCGGATCGATGGTAGCACCGGCGCGGTCTGAAAAGAAACAGTCACGCCTGTTTGTTTTCGGAGGACTGGGGTAGAGTCCTTCCATCGATGACCCCGGATGCTCTAACGTCGCTGATCGAATCTGCGCCCGACCATGGCCGCGGCGATGTTGACCTTCTGGATATCGATCGCCCCTCCGGCGATGCCCCATCCCCACGCGTCGCGCAGACGTCGCTCCATGGGGTATTCCCTCGAGTAGCCGTAGCCGCCCATGAGCTGCACGGCATGGCCGCAGACCTCGCGGGCGATCTCGTTCGCGAAACACTTGGCGACGGAGGAGTCGAGCACATCGGGGAGGCCGTTCTGCGCATTCACCGCCGCGCGCCAGATGAGAAGTCTTGCGGCTTCGACTTTCATCTGCATTTCGGCCAGCCGCAGCTGCACGGCCTGGAAGTCGACCAGGGGTTTGCCGAACTGTTTGCGCTCCTGCACGTAGGCGATGACGTCCTCGAGGGCGCCGCTCGCCTGGGCAAGGCCCATGGTGGCATTCCCACAGCGCTCGAGGTCAAAGGCCTCCATCAGCTTGCGGAACCCTCCCGCGGGCACAATGACGTTTTCCAATGGCAGCTCGCAGCCGTCAAAATACAAGTCGCTGCTCGGGACGCCTCGGAACCCCATGAGGGTTTCCGGGCGCCCGTAGCTCAGGCCAGGGGTTCCTTTCTCGATGTAGACGGCGCCGATGCCTTTCGCGCCCGGGTCATCGCTCATGCGGCAGTAGACAACATAACCGTCAGCGTGACCGCCACCGGAGCACCAACGCTTGGTGCCGTTGAGTACCCAACGGTCGCCGCGCTTCTCCGCGCGAGTGGCAAGATCGGTGAGTGCGGAGCCGGCCTGCGGCTCCGACATGGACACCGCAACGATCAACTCGCCCGCGCAGACTCCCGGGACCACTTTCTTACGCAGCGTCTCGTTGGCAAAGCGCTCAATGGCGCGAACCGGGCCCACGCAGGACTCGAACACCGGGAAGGCCAGGGCAGCCGAGCACTTGCCGAACTCCTCGAGAACCAGGAGGGCTTCGAGGTTACCCAGTCCGAGACCTCCATACTCCGTAGAGACATTGATACCGAGGAATCCCATTCGCGCATACTCTCGGATGAGGTCGGCCGAGGGTGGGGCGCCGCTGCGCTCGGTCTCACCGGCGAGAGGCAACAGTCGTTCGCGGACGTACTTCCGAGCGGCGGCTTGCAACGCGATCTGCTCTTCATTGAGTCGAAAATCCACGCGAGCTCCTGTCATTCAGGTGAGGTGTCATGACCGTTCTGAGCGGTATTCGGGTACTGGATTTCGGGCGGTACGTCGCCGGTCCCTACTGCGCGACCCTGTTGGCTTATCTCGGCGCCGATGTCATTCGCATCGAGCGGCGCGGCGGCGGCGAGGATCGTTTCATTGCTCCGGTGACCGCGGAGGGTGAGGGCGCGGTGCTGTTTCAGACAGCGTGCAACAAGCGCTCGCTCACTCTCGAGGTGGCGTCCGCCCAGGGGCGTGAGATCGTACGGCGCCTGGTCGCGACGGCCGATATCGTTGTCGCGAATTTGCCTCCGCCGACTCTCGTATCTCTTGGGCTGGACTACACATCCCTGAAGGCTGTTAAACCCGACATCATCCTTGCAACGCAGACGGCGTTCGGCGATACCGGGCCATATCGTGACCGTGGTGGCTTCGACGGCATCGGGCAGGCGATGTCGGGGGCCATGTTTATTACGGGGATGCCTGGGGCTCCTGCGAAGGCCGCCGCACCTTATGTGGACTACACTACGGCGGTATTGGCTGCGTTTGGTACGCTCGCGGCGCTCATTCACCGGCAGAAAACGGGTGAGGGTCAGGAGGTCAAGACCTCGTTGCTCGGTACTGCTTTGGCCGTGTTCAACTCGCACCTCGTCGAGCAAGGTGTCACGGGCATCAATCGTGTTGGAACCGGAAATCGTGTGCAGACATCGGCACCCTCCGATGTGTTCGCTACGAAGGATGGTCACCTGCTGACCCACGTCGTCGGCAATGGGCTGTTTCGCCGTTGGGCTCGTCTGATGGGAGAGGAGGAGCGCTGGATGGCCGACCCGCTGTATTCCACGGATCAATCGCGCGGGGATCACAGCTCGAAAATTCTCGAGCGCATGCGTGGCTGGTGCTCGCAACGGACGACAGCCGATGCCGTGGCCACTCTCGAGCGGGCGGGCATTCCGGCAGGGCCGGTCTATACGCCGCAGCAGGCGTTGGATGATCCGCAGGTGGCTGCCATGGGTTTTTTGACGGCGGTCAGCGGATACCCCGGCCTGAACCGTCCCGCGCCGGTCGCGGATCTCCCCGTCAAGCTCAGCGCCACGCCAGGTGGGATCCGCACGCCGCCACCGCGGGCGGGGGAGCACTCGCAAGAGATCCTCGCCAGCCTCGGCTACACACCGGAGGAGATCGCCGCGTTTCATGCCAGCGGGGTGACCCGGTAAACAACGCTCGGGAAGGGGATTCTAGCGCAGCGGCCAGAAAAAAACAGTCATGACTGTTTCTTTACGAACGGGCCCTTTTTATAATCAGGGCTCCCTGCGCAACGAAGGCTCCCGCCCATGGACACGCAGACGGTTCAGCGGTTTCTGGATGGCATGAAGTTCGAGGCGGAGCGCACGGCTCCGCCAGCGGACTTTCCCCACTTGCCGGACATTCCGGCAGGTCGCTACGTCGACCCCGCCTTCCTCGCCCTCGAGAGGCAGCACCTGTGGCGCAGGAGTTGGCTGTATGCGTGCCACATGGATGAGCTGCCCAAGCCCGGGAGTTTCGTCGTCAATCGCAAAACCGGCTCGCCCATCATCATCGTGAGGGGCAAGGATGATGTGGTGCGCGCCTTCTACAACACCTGCCGGCATCGGGGCGGGCCGCTCGCAAAGTCCGACAACGGCTGTGTCGAGGGTTTCGTCTGCGGGTATCACGGTTGGACCTACACCCTGGATGGCAGGCTGATCAATCTGCGGGACAAGCGCGATTTTGTCGGGCTCGATATGAGTCAGCGCTCACTGGTCGGGGTGCGGTGCGAGCGCTTCTACAACTGGGTGTTCATCAACCAGGACCTGGATGCCGAGCCGCTGCAACAGCATTTCGCGCCTTTCGGCGAGTACTTCGAGCAGTTCCAGCCTGATACCTGGCGTTTTGTGGCGCAGCAGGGTTTCGATGTGAAGTGCAACGTGAAAGTGCTCATGGACGCCTTTCTCGAGGTCTATCACCTGAAGTCGATCCATACCAACACCGTGGACCGCTTTCTCGACCATCGTGGGACCACCATCGCGCTCTATCGCAATGGTCACTCCATCATGGTGACACCCAACCGGCGGCCGGATTGGGTCGATCCCGGTACGCGAGGTATGCGACGTATCGAGACCGCGACGGTGGTGTCGGCCAGCAATAATCCTTCCTTCAACTTCTATCCGAATCTCGTGACGCCTGTAGATCCTACCGGCTGCCCCTTCCTGTTGTTCTGGCCGACTTCCGACACCAGCATGCGCATCGAGTGTCACTGGTTCGCTCCGGACTGGGGTGGGGGGCCGCCGCCGGAGCTGTGGGAGGTGCGGATCCGCAATTTCGAGCGCATTCTGCACGAGGATCTGCAATTCGCCGAGGCGATTCAGGAGTCGGTCATGTCCGCCGGTTTCAAGGGGATTCCTTTGAACTATCAGGAGCGGCGGATTTATCACTGGCACGAGGAGCTCGACCGGCGGATCGGGCCTGAGCGCATTCCCGCGGAACTGCGTGTTCAACCCCGATTGAGCCCCTTTTGGGAGAGCTGAGTGGGCGGGATACTGGGTCGTGTCCTCTCTTGCGGTGCTTACGTACCGCGATTGCGTTTGTCGCGTGAGTGTATCCGGCGGGCGATGGGATGGCTCGATCCTCCAACCACTCGCGCGGTCACTGGCGCGCGAGCCATTTGTAACTGGGATGAGGATTCGCTGACGCTGGCTGTTGAAGCAGCGCGGGGCTGTCTTAATGCAGGATCCGTCGGTGCGGTGACGCTGGCTTCGACGACGCTGCCCTTCGCTGATCGAAGTAACGCCACGTTGCTTGCCGGAGCGCTCGATCTTGCGGATACGACGCAAACGCTCGATGTCACGGGCACGCTCCGCTGTGGCATCACCGCATTGGCCCAGGCCGCCCGGCGAGCTGACGGGATAGCCACGCTGGTCGTAGCGTCGGATGCACGCGTTGCGAAGCCCGGGAGTGCGCAGGAGCTGGATTTTGGGGCCGGGGCTGCTGCCTTTACCGTACTGCCTGGGAGCTCCTCCGTGCAGGAAGGAGAGCCGGCGATCGCGGAAATCCACGCGGCGGCTCAGATTGCCGCTGACTTTGTCGATCACTACCGCATGAGCGGCGAGTCATTCGACTATTTTTTGGAGGAGCGCTGGATTCGCGATGAGGGCTTCATCAAGCTCGTGCCGTCGGCGGTCGATGGAGTGCTGCGCCAGGCCGGACTCACGGCCGCGGAAGTCCAGCATTGCGTGATGCCGGGCAATGCGGCGACGATCAAACGGGTTGTCCAGGCTGCGGGTCTGGCAGGCGCGCGATTGCAGGACAATTTGCAGGCCGATTGCGGTGATACCGGCGCCGCGCATCCGCTTTTGATGTTGGCGGCGGTTCTGGAGGTCGCGGCTCCGGGAGAGAACATTCTCCTGGCGGGCTTTGGGCAGGGCGTCGACGTTATGCTGTTGCGGGTCCCGGCCGGGTCGGCGGCGGCATCGGCTCGTCAGCGGCCCGTCTCGGGTGCGCTCGAGTGGCGTCGCGAGGAGAACAGTTACACCCGCTACCTTGCGCATAGCGGGTTGCTCGGGGTCGACTTTGGTATGCGGGCCGAACGCGATAATCGAAGCGCCCACAGCGCGGCCTGGCGCAAACACCGGCAGGTGACGGGGTTCGTCGGCGGGAAGTGCACCAGTTGCGGTACCGTCCAATTTCCACGCAGCCGGGTCTGCGTCAACCCCGAGTGCCGCAAACCTGATACCCAGCAGGATTTCAGGCTTGCGGAGACGATCGGGCGCGTCAAGACGTTTACGGAGGACTGGCAGGCCTACTCACCGCGTCCTCCCAACATCTACGGCAACATCGAGTTCGAGCCGGGGGGTAACCTTCTTATGGAAGTGACCGATCTCGATAGTGGTGAGCTGCACGTGGGGGATCGGGTGCGTTTCGTGTTCCGAATCAAGGATGTGGATCGGACGCGGGGGTTCCGCCGTTATTTCTGGAAGGCGACGAGAATCTGACTCGTCGCCTTCGATCCGCGGACTACTTCGTCGAGAGCTTGAAGCCGAATTCCGCGCCGACGAACAGCGGCTCGCCATAGAACGCCCAGACCCACAGCGGGTCGACATCCTGACCGGATTCCTTGTAGATCTTGTTGGTCAGATTGCGACCATAGGCTCGCACGAACCAGCGATCGTTCGCGCCCATGTAGGTGATGGACGCGTTGAGCAGCGCACGCGCGTCGGCATAGGTCTGGGTGTAAGGCTCGTACGGTACCGCAATCGAGTAGGTGTCGAGATTTTTCGACACATAGCTCTCGTTGATGTCGAAGACGAGTTGGCCGGTCGTATGGGGCACCTTCATCGTGTAGTTGAGGTCGAGTGTCGCCGTGACGCTCGGGCAGCGATTGACCGGCAGCCGCGACAGGTCAACAGGGCCTGAGGTGAAGCTCTCGTACTGGCAGTGCTGCCAGCTGAAGGGTGCGCGCAACACGAGTGAATCGGTGAGTTGCACCGTGAGCTCGTTCTCCAGGCCGTACGCCTTCATGCGGGCCGCGTTGGCGAACAGTGTTTCCTCGCCTGCCTGGCCGTTCGCATTCGTGATCGGCTCGACGACCTGGCGGATGAGATCGATGTACTTGACGTAGAACAGCGCCTCGTTGAGCCGGATACGCCGATCCCACAGCTCGCTCTTGATGCCGAGCTCGAACGAGTTGGCTTTCTCGGGATCGGTCGGCTTGCGCTCATCCGCGGTGATCGGTGTGCCGCCGGTACCGACCTGGTCGTTGTAGCCGCCCGCCTTGAAGCCGTGCGAGTAATTGAAATAGGCGAACAGGTCGGGGCTGAACTGGTGCGAGAAGATCGCCCGGTACGTCGGCTGCGTCCAGGTA
>DAITMW010000215.1:2794-13301 GCA_036834945.1 Steroidobacteraceae bacterium | reverse complement strand
CGAATCGGCTCCGGCACTGGAGTCGCAGTGCGCGTTATCCGATCGACATACACATGCACGAAGTGGCCGGCCGCCGCGGCCTGTGTCTCACCGGCCCGGAACACCCCGAGTTGGTATGAGATGCTGCGCGTACTCAGCCGCTCGACTGCCAGGCCTACTTCGATCGTGTCGGGGAACGACAGCGGCGAGAAGTAACGGCAGCCACTGTCCACAACGAGTCCTATCGCGGGCAGCGAGCGCGTATCCAACCCCGTCGCCTGCAGAAGATAGCCGTTCACTGCCGTATCGAACCACGAGTAGTACGTGACGTTGTTGATGTGTCCGTAGTGGTCGTTGTCCATCCAGCGTGTCGTGATCACCCGGAAAACGGGGAATGCGGCACGCTCCGGGCGGGCACGGCGCTCTGTGGGATCTGTCATGCTCAATCCGGAGGTTGAAAGTTGTGCATGCCGTCGGGCCGGGGGTTGATGGCCACGCGGGTCGACATGCTCTCGCCGCCCGAGCTTGCCCGATGCCAGCGTCCCTTGGGCGCATAGACGACATCGCCTTCGGTGGCGCTGAAGAAAGGCACGCCCTCGATCTGGTAGTCGATCTGGCCCTCGAGAATGAACCAGAACTCATCGAAATCCAGGTGGAAGTGGCCGAGATTGCTGCTGGGCGGCGGGGGCGTCCCGTGGCCCCTGATCACATTGACGAAGGTCTTGTCGTCGCTGACGAAAGCGCCGGGGCGGGTGCCGTCCTTGACAATGACCTTGTTGAAATCGAGGTACGGTTGGTTTGCCGGGTCATAGTGGCCGTGACCGTAGGTACTCACCTTGACGTACTGCTTGCCGGCCAGCGGGGCGGGCGTCTCGTTGATCGGAAAAACAGGAGCGGCGCCGGTGGCCGTGACTTCGAAACGCAGCGACGGGGCATCTCCGACTGTCTGCAGCTGGTAGACGGTGCGGTACGGCACCTCCACCAGGAAGCCTTTGGATGCGACGAACGGCTCCTGTCCGTCGATGCTGAAGCGGATCTGTCCCGACTGCACGATCCACACCACCCGGTCGTCGGCGTACAGCATCGGCTCGGTGCTCTTGCCGGGCCCCATCGAGACATAGCGGGCGGTGAAGAATTCGCCGTGAACGATCGTATCGGACCAGTCCTGCTGGTGCGCGTGGCGCGCCAGGATGTCGGATAGCTTCCAGTGTGGCCGGTTGGGAGCCGTCCAGCCGCCGGGATGGGTCGGCTTGGGCGACCAGAGAAGAATGCGCTCAGGGCGCGGCTTCGGTGCCGGTGCCTGGGTCGGACTCTGGGTCTGTCCCACGGTAATCGGCGCCAGCGCCAGCAGGGCCAGCGAGAGCGCGATTCGGTTGATTGCGTGCATCGGGACTTCCTTTGCTGTCGGTGATCACGCCTGGACCAGCGGCCCCGGACGTTTGAGGTAGGTCTCCTTCAGTGTGTCGGCGAGACGGTATGCAAGCGCGCCGGTGGGCCCTGTGGGGTTGCGTCCGGCATTCTGTGGAAAGGCACTCGAGCCGACGACGAACACGTTGGCCACGTCCCAGCTCTGCAGATATTTGTTGACCGCGCTGGTACGCGGCTCGTCTCCAAACACCACCCCGCCCGTGTTGTGGGTCGTCTGGTAGGGAACGATCGAGAAGTGCCCCGGTACATCCCGTCGCGCGAAGACCTGCTCGGCGCCCATTTCCCGTGCAATGTCCGCCGCGAGCTGCGTCTGGCGTTGCATGAGCCGCTTCTCATTCTCCTGCCAGTCGAACGTGAGACGCAACAGCGGGCGTCCGAAGGCATCCTTGTAGGTGGGATCGAGATCCAGGTAGCACTGGCGGTACGACATGACCGAGCCTTGGCTGCCGACACCGGTCCAGCGGTGATAGGTATCGACGACTGCCTTTTTCCAGGCGGAGCCCCAGCGTGGCGTGCCGGGTGGCGTCGGGTGGTGTCCGATTGGCGCGCCGCTGTTGCTGCCGGCTTCGAGGCCACCGCCGCCGATGTAGCCGGATTTCGCGAAGTCGTGATTGTCGCCGTTGAAATCGTCCACCCAGGTGCCCAGGGCGCCTGATCCCATGAACGGATTGAAGGCGGTACCGCGGCTGAACAGCGCGCCGACTCCCGCCCCGGACTGGTAAGCGTAGCTGCGCCCGACCACGCCGGTGTTGGTCTCGTAGTCGTAGGGCTTGCCAATGCCCGAGTGCAGCATGAGGTGAACGTTTCCGAACACATACGCGGCCAGTATCACCAGGTCCGCCGGCTGCTCGTGCTCGCGTCCGAGCGCATCGAGGTAGGTCACTCCGGTGGCCCGCCGGCGCATCGAGTCGAGGTTCACCTTCATGACCAGTGAGTTGCTCCGGACCTCGAAGTTCGGGTTTTTGTGAGCCAGCGGGACGTGCGTGAAGTGCGGGCTCGCCTTCGCGTCGGCCTCGCAGCCGTAGGCGGTGCAGAACCCGCAGTAGTGACAGGGACCGAGGACGACGCCGTCCGGATTGACATACGCACGTGACGCGTTCGAGGCCGGGACAGGGAAAGGGTGGTAGCCGAGATTGCGCGCCGCCTTCTCGAACAGCACCATGTTGTAGTTCTGTTTGAGTGGGGGATTCGGGTACTCGCAGTGGCGCGGAGCTTCGAAGATGTTGCCGCCGTCGATCTTCCTGCCGCGCAGGTTGCCGGCCTTGCCGGAGGTGCCGCAGCTCTTTTCGAACTTGTCGTAATACGGCTCGAGCTCGTGGTAGTCGACTGGCCAGTCCTGCAGGTTCATGTCGGCGGGGATGATCTGGCGGCCATACTTCGCCACTGTGCCCGAGTACATCTTGTGCTCCCATTCCAACCAGCGCCAGTGCAACCCGGACCAGTGGGAGCCGGCGCCCCCTACTCCCTCACCGGGCCAGAACGCGCCCAGCTGGCGCATCGGCAGGGCCGTTTGCGCCGGATGGTTGCGAAAGGTCAGTGTCTCCTTGCGCAGGTTCTGGATCAGCTCGTGCCGGTTCCAGTAACGCAGCTCGTCGTGGACCTGGGGAGCGAGAAAGTCCGGGGTCGTGGAACGCGGCGGTCCACGCTCGAAGGCCACGATCTTCAATCCCGTGGAGGCGAGCTCCTTCGCCACGATGGCTCCGGCCCAGCCCAGACCGACAATGGCGATGTCGACGGGTTTCAACGGAGTCGTCATGCTTTGCGGCCCCGCCTCACGTCAGGTCCTGGATGCCGACCGGATCGGCGACATAGCGTTTGTTGTGGTAGTCGGTGATCTTGTCCGCGTACATGGCCCCGATGCCGGGGAAGCCGATCATCTTCCAGGAGCCTTTGCCGAAGTTGCCTCCATGCAGAGGATCCGAAAAATAGCCCTGCAAGGTGAGCTCGTACAGGAGGTTGAAAAAGACCTGCGCCGGCACCGTGGTCAGGGTCGCGGTGCCCGACTCCAGACTTTGCAACACCGTGATACGGTCCTGTGGGGCGATGTCTTGGAAGCTCGCGTGGTACTTCTCCCGGCAATGGGCGTCAACATCCTTGATCCCCGTCTGCATCAGCTCGGCCGGTGTCATCCGCAGCTGGTAGCCTTGTTCCGGTGTGCCCTCGGCAAACGGGCCTTGCAGGTACATGCGATCGCCTCGTCCGTAACCGGAGCTCATCTGGGCGTCGATGAAGGAGGCCGCGCCCAGCTCCAGGGCTCCGGGGCCGGTCTCATCCGCTGGAATCAACGTATCGACAGCCGCTTCAACAAACAATACTTCCTCGAAATTGAAGAAGGTGTAGCGCGGCGCACGTGCCGGAACTGCCGGCGCGGCGGGAGCGTGCTCAGCGGCCGCGGCCGCGGCCGCCGTGCCGAGGGGCACTGTTCCAGCGCTGGCGGCTCCCACCCATTTCAACAACTCCCGACGGTTGACCCCGGCAGGCTTCACATCGTTTGCGGACATCCACTCTCCTTCCGTTGCGGCTGGCGATCCGCGATCAGACATCCGGCGCGACACTCTCGAACCGCAAACGTCGTGATGCGTCGATCTGCCAGCTGAGAATCGCCGCCAGCACCGCAAGTCCGGCCAGGACCAGAAACGCGGTTTGCCAGCCACTGTTGGCCACTATGTATCCGGTCAATGCGGCGGCGGCCGCGGCGCCGATGTTGCCGCAGGTGTTCATGACGGCCGAGACCGAGCCGGCGTAGTTTCCGCCGATGTCGAGTGTGATCGCCCACGAGATACCAACAGTCAGCTCCAGCCCGAAGACTGCGACGCAGAAGTACGCGATGCTGGCCAGCGGATCGGACGCGAAGCAGGCAAGAGGAATGGCGAGAGCGGTCAGTATGAACCCGCCAGTCGCCACCACCCGGCGTGCAAGCCTCAGGTTTCCGGAGCGCCTGACCAGGTAGTCGGAGAACGTCCCGCCGCACAGGTCTCCGGCAAAACCGGCCAGGAGTGGCAGGCTGGCATACAGTCCCATCTGCTGCAGGTCGAGGCCGCGCGAGGCCTGGAGGTATTTCGGGAACCAGGTCAGGAAGATGCCGATGTCATATCCGTAGCAGCAGTACATGGCCGAGAGCAGCCAGGTTTGCGGTTGCGACAGGATCTGGCGCCACGGGACACTGGCCGAGCGGCCCGGAGCGGTCCCGAGGGCCGCCGCAATGAGCTGCCGCTCTGCCGGATTGGTCCGCGGGTGCTCACCGGGCGTGTCGCGATAGAAGGCGAACCAGATCGCGGCCCACACAATGCCGATGAGCGCGAAACTGTAGAACGGCATGCGCCAGCCGAAGTGCGCGATGAGCGCAACCGCCAACACCGGTGTCAACGCACCGCCCAGGCGTGAGCCCGCATGCGTGGCACCCTGCGCAAAACCTCGCTCCGCTGGCAGCATCCAGCGGGAGAGCGAGCGTGTAGCGATCGGGAAAGCGCCCGCCTCGCCCATGCCGAAAAGAAAGAGGCACGCGGCCATCGACATCGCCGACCACGTGAGGGCCGTGAAAGCGGTGAAGGCCGACCACCAGACCACGACACCGGCCAGGGCGCGGCGCGCTCCGAGCCGGTCACCCAACCAACCACCAGGGATCTGAAACACGGCGTACGCGATCTGGTATGCCCCGAGGATCCATCCCATCGTGATGAGCGAGAACCCAAACTCCTTCTGAATGGAGGGAACCGCCGCGGACAGCAGCACACGATCCAAGTAGGTGATCATGTAGGCCGCAACCGTCAGCAGGAGCACGATATAACGCACGCGCGTCGGCGCTACCGAGGCGGACCGGGCATCTGCGACCAACTCGCGGCTTCCTGGAGAGAACACGCTGATCACGGGCCGTCCGGTCCGCCCTTGCAATCGTTGGCTGGCCTGCCGACACAGAGTTGCCAGATCGTCGCAACCTCACGCCCGGCCACGTACACGGCATGAATGGATCGCGTATTGCGGATGTCAGCCACGGGGTCGCGATCGAGCACGACGAGGTCAGCCCATTTGTGGGGTGCGATCGTGCCCAGATCCGCGACGCCCATGAACTTCGCATTGCCACCGGTTGCCGCGGTCAGCGCTTGCAGCGGCGTGAGTCCGGCTTGAACCATGAGCTGCAGCTCCCAGTGGGCGAAGTAGCCGCCGAAGCGGCCCGACGGTCCGCTGTCAGTACCCATCCCGTAGGGAATGCCAGCCTGCACTTCCCGGCCCGTGTTGCTCAGGGCGGTCTCGAACACCGGCTTGTACCGGGCGAACTGCTTTGCGGCCTGCAGCTGCGCCGCATGCTGCGGGCTGGCCAGCACCTGCAGCACGTCCGGCGAGATGGAGCGGTTGAAAAACGGATCGTCGAGAAATGGCAGCCTGGTATACGTGAAGGAGGCTTCGCGGCTCAGCGTTTCAGCCATCTGCCAGGTGCCGTGATGTTGCATGCTGCTCAGCAGGCCCGCATCGACGGGCTTGTCCCGCACACTGTGCGCGAGCCCGTCCACGCCCTGCTCCACGAGCGTCCTGGCGTTATCCAGGTAGAAGATATGGGCCACCACCTTCAGGTGATGCCGATGCGCCTGATCGATGATCGCCTGGCTGACATCGGGCGGCATCCTGACAGGCAGCGTGCCGAACTCGTCGTCGACCCAGAACTTGATGAGGTCGACGCCCTTGCGGGCCTGTTCGTCGACCGCCGCGCGCGCCTCGAGCGCATTCGCCACCGGTTGATTGAGTTTGGGAACGCCGCCATACGAGCCTTTGTAGATGATGCCCTGCCCGGTGGTGAACACACGCGCGACGTCCGGTCGTCCGGCCCGCTGCGCGGCACGGATGTCGAAGATCAGATCTTTGTCTGTGCCGAGAACGAGGACGCTGGTGATGCCATAGGCGGCGTAGATCCTCAGCTGCTGCTCGACGAGATCCTTCGTATAGAAGTCCACGTCCTGCTTCAGGCCGTGGACGAGCCCGAGGTGCACGTGGTCATCGATGATGCCCGGCATGAGGTACTTGCCGTTGAGATCGACCACCTTCGCGCCGCCCGGGGTCAACAGGTGCGCGGCCGGTCCTACCCACTCGATGTGCCCGCCCGAGTCGATGATCACGGCGGACTGCGGCAGAGGCTGCGCGCCGCTGCCATCGATGAGTGTGAAGTTCCTGAGGACCAGGGGTTGCGCCCGCACCGGTTCCGCAGGGAAGCCGGCGGCAACGGCGAGCACTATCAGCAGGATCACGCAGCGGCACTTCATGAGACTTCGACTGACTCCCTTCACTGTTTCAGAAGTTCACGCGCAATCCGGCCGAGAGGATGCGGCCGATCGGGTTGGACACAAATCCATTGAACCCGGCCGAGCCGCCGAGGATGCCCGCCGTATTGCCATTGTAGAACGGCGGATTGCGGTTGAGGACGTTCTTGCCGTCGATATAGATCTGCGCGTCCTTGAGCGGTCCGGCGCGGAAGTTGTAAGCGGCGTGCAGGTCGATGGTCAGGTTGGAGGCGACTCGGTCGCCGCCGCCGACGGGATTGCCAAAGGCATCGGTGATGACCGGATTGACCGACGTATTGCTCCAGTTGCGGTAGCTGCCGGTGAAATTCGCGAAGGCGTCGATGGCGAGCGCACCCAGGGTCCAGCCGAGATTCAGGCGGTCCTGGGTCTGGATGGAGGGAAAGGTCGTGTTGTAGCCCGAGGTGTTGAGGACGCTGAAGCTCTTGCCGCCGAAATCCTGGTCGAACTTCAGAAAATAAGTGAGCGCATCGGCGAGCCGGAAGGTGCCCCAGCGGCGTGTCGTGTATTCGTAGTTCAACTGCGCATCGAGGCCCTGGATCTGCAGGTTGAGCACATTGCCCGAATTCTGGTCGAGCAGGAAGTATACGGAGGACGGAATGGGCGTCGAGAGGATGACGCCGTTGGCCGTATTGGCGAAAGTGGCGATCTGCTGGGGCGTGCAGCCGCTCGGACAGAGCGTGAGGCGATTGTGTAAGCCGGCGGAATTGACTATCGAGTTGGGATTGGGAGAAGTGACGCCGCCTCGGAAATCGTTGTTGAAGAGCGTGATGTTCGCCGCGAAGCCGGGCAGAAATGGCGGCGTGAAGTCCAGTCCGACGGACCATCCCTTGCCCGTTTCGGGCTTGATGCCGTCGAAGCCGCCGCCCAATTGCCGGCGCAATCCCTGGTTGGTCGACAAGCCCACGGCACAGGTGGTGGTCGCGTTCGCACAGCCGGGCAAACCGCGAACCTCCGGGTAGTTCGCCACTGGGACGAACAGCGTCGTGGTCTGCAGGCCCGCGCTGCCCGAAGCATAGAGATAGCCTTGACTCGGGTCGCCGATCACCGCAAGCGGTGGAGCGACGAAGGATCTCGAGTAGTTGGCGCGCAGCTTCAGGCCATCCACCACCGTCCAGTTGATCGCGAACTTGGGGTTGGAGGTCGAGCCGACATCGCTGTACTTGTCGTAGCGCCCGGCGATGTCCAGGTCGATCGCCCGCGCGAGCGGTATCCCCATGGCGCTCGAGAGCACCGGGACCGAAAACTCCAGGTAGGCGGAATCGACGTTGCGGCCGAAATGGTAGATGCGTTGTGTCGAGCCGCTGTACGTGGGGCCCGTATTGTTGGATCCGACGAGTGTCTGGGTGAGGTGCGCGGTCATGACCTCCCCGCCCACCGCCATGCGCAGATCACCCGCGGGCAATGCGAACAACGGGCCGTCCGCGGCCAGCTTCGCCTGGTTGAACGTGTTGAGATTGGTATTGGATGTATTGTTGCTGTACAGGCTGTTGTAAACCGATGGGGACGTGAGGTTCGAGCCCGGCGGGTTCCACACGTCCAGGGCGTTTGCGGTCGTGAGCGGCGTATTGAGCGCGATGACGTTCTGGTTGCTGATGTCCGAGGTGGTCGTGCTGCCGGTCACCTGCGTCGTGCCGTTCAGGGCGAGATTGGCGCACGCCGCGCAGAACACATTGTTGGATGTCAGGCTGCTCTGGTCCCAGCCCACCGCGTCGGAGAATGTGAGCTTCCAGCTGGAGGTCACGTCGTAGTTCGCGACGAAGGTGCCGTAGACGACGTCCTCCTCCGAGTCGTTGGTGCCATAGGCGTTGCTGAGCAGGTCGAGCCAGCTGATCTGCTCTGAAGTGGCGGTCGGGTTGCCCGCGGGTGCGACGAAGAAGGGATTGATCTGGCCGGTCTTGCCGGACCCGGGCCCGTATACGGTCACGTTGGTGACCGCGCCCGGCGTGCCTGGTGTGCCGCCGGGGGTGCCCGGCTTGGTCGTCTTCAGAATGTTCGCGATGACGGTCGTGGTCGTGTTCAGGCGGTCGGAGAATTCATTCGAGATCTTCACCAGGAAACTGCCGCGCTGTGCTTCGGGCAGCGCACTGCCCCAGAGATTCGGATTGCACGGCGCATTGTCGGCGGTGTTGGGGACAGAGGTCGTCGCGGACGGCGACAGGTAGACCGAGCTCGCCCCGGCCGGTGCCTTGATCGTGGCGGGCGAGCAGTTGTAAGTGTTCATGTTGCTGCCACCGTGGGGTCGGTAGTCGCCCATCGACAGGAAGTCGCGGTCGATGTTGTCCAACCGGCCCTGGTGGGTGTACTGGGCAGCGATCATGACGGAGCCGCTGTCCCAACGCGTGCCCCAGAGTACGTCGGCGTTATAGTCGTGATAGTCGTTGGCCATTCCGGCCTGGACGTTCAGTTGCAGTCCCTGGTAACTGCGGCGCGTGATGAAGTTGACCACACCCGCGACCGCATCGGAGCCGTACACCGAGGAGGCACCGTCGGCGAGCACTTCCACGCGCTCGAGCGCGCTGGCCGGGATGATGTTGGGGTCGGTCTCCGAGTATTGAGTGCCGCCGCCCGGGAGCCGCAGGCCATCCATGATCACGAGAGTCGAATTGCTCGCGCTGCCGCCGAGGCTGTGGATCTGCGGCGAGTAGTAGGAGTAGACGTTCTCGCCCTGGGGCGCTGCATTGGCCGTGGTGATCGCAGGCACCGTGTTGATCAACTGGGACACCGTGACCGCGCCCGTCGCCTCGATCTCTTTCTGGCCCAGGGTGACGACGTTCGAGCCAATGGGCGCCACGCCGCGAATACTGGTGCCCGTGACGACGACTTCCTGGAGCTCTTCTTGGGTGTTCGGATCTGCGGCCGCTTGGGGCGGTCCGGCCCCCTGGGCGGTCGCTCTCCCGACCTCGACCAGGTTGGTGATGAAAAAGGCCGCCACCACGAGCGTGAGCCTCAGCGCACCCGGCTTCTGCATGATCCTTCCCCCTCGCCAGTGAGAACTACATAGCGCCTATTTGTCTGCTTATTCCATATATCCTATAGCATATCTGATTTGGATCATGCATCGACGTGTTGCACCCTGTCAAATCACAGGGTGGAACAGGGGGTCTCTTTCTAGCGCGGACGGTCCGGAAGCTGCGAGGGATCGCTTCGGGTGTGAGTCAACGGCGTGCGGGATAAACCGCTCAATCGGCGGTGAACTTGACCAACCGCTCGTAGGATTTGCGGATGTGTGAGCGCATCGCCGCCTCAGCCTCATCAGGATCGCGCCGTTGCAAGGCTCGCGTGATCAGAGCGTGCTCGGCGAAGGCTTCCTTGGTGATCTCCGGATGAAAGCGCAGTCGGAAGATGTGCAGGTGTGTATGGAGGCGCGACAGAGACTCCACGATCAGCTCGTTGCCGCTGCCGCCCGCGATACGCGTATGGAAGTCCGAGTCCTGCTCGGCGAACAGGTCGTACGCCGCCCGTGACTCGTTCGCTTCATCCGGATTCATCTGCAGTGCCAGGCCACACAGGTCGATCAAGTCGCGGTCCGGCATTTTTTCAGCTGCTTTTCGCGCTCCATAAGGCTCGACCAGCAGCCGGATCTCGTAGAGGTCCTCGAATTGTTTGCGGTTCAGGGTCGGTGCCGCGCAGTAGCCGATGAAGCGCTGCTTGGTGACGAGCCCGTTGGCTTCCAACATGCTCAAGGCTTCGCGGATCGGGGTTTGCGACACGCCCAGCTCGCGCACCAGGCTGTCCACCGAGATGCGGGCATTCGGTGGAATCTTCAGCGACATGATGTCGTCGCGGATGCGCGTGTAGACGTTCTCGAC
>DAITMW010000215.1:0-2694 GCA_036834945.1 Steroidobacteraceae bacterium | reverse complement strand
GCCGCTTCGTTACGATCCGATATCATATATGATATGACCCGGAAAGGACGCGAAGGCCCTATGAATCTGTTCGGAGCGATGCGGTTGCCGCGCACAGTCGTTTTTGGCTCGGGGCACCGCGCAAGCCTGGGTGCCATGGCTGCGCAGATTGGCAGCCGAGCCCTGGTGTGCACGGATGCACGCCTGGGGTCGGACCCCTGCTTCAAGATGCTGCTCACCGGCTTGAGCGGAGCCGGAGTCACTGTGCACGTGTACGACCGGACTCAGCCGGATCTGCCGCTCGAATCCGTGTCCGACTGCGTGCGGGATTGTGGCAACTTCGGGCCACAGCTCGTGATCGGGGTCGGCGGCGGAAGTTGTATGGACATGGCCAAGACCGTCGCACTGCTGCTGCGACATGGCGGCCACGCACAGGATTATTACGGCGAATACAAAGTCCCCGGCCCCGTTTTGCCGGTCATCGCGGTACCGACGACCGCGGGCACCGGATCGGAGGTCACACCCGTTGCGGTCGTTTCCGACACCGAGCGGAATCTGAAAGTGGGCATCGCCAGTCCTCACCTGATTCCGGTTGCCGCGGTGTGCGATCCGGAGCTGACCCTGAGCTGTCCGCCCGGGCTGACGGCCTACTCGGCCGGGGACGCGCTGACTCACGCGATCGAGTCCTATACCGCGCTCGCCAGAACGCCGGAGCCCGGCTTGACACAACAGCATGTGTTCGTCGGCAAGAACGCCCTGTCGGACCATTTCGCGCTCCTGGCGATCTCCTCCATCTGGAAAGGATTGCGGCGCGCTTACACGGACGGGCGGGATCTCGAGGCGCGCGAGCACCTCATGTTGGGGTCGCTGGCCGCCGGATGTGCCTTCGGAACCGCCGGCACCGCCGCCGCGCATGCAATCCAATATCCGGTTGGAAGTCTCACGCACACGGCGCATGGAGCGGGAGTGGCCACCCTCCTCCCCTACGTCATGCAATTCAACAAGCCGGCTATCGAGCCGGCCCTCGTGCAGATCGCGCGCGCGCTCAATCTCCCGGATGCGGGCGGAACCGATGAGAGCCTCTCGCAGAAACTCATAGATGAGATCGCAGGACTCCTCGGGTCAGTCGGAATTCCGCGCACGCTGCAGGATCTGGGACTTCCGGTGGACAAGCAGGACTATACGGCCGAGAGCGCGCTGTCCATCACGCGCCTCGTCAAAAACAACCCACGACCGCTCGATCTGCCGGCGATGCGCAAAATCACGCAGGCCGCCTACAGCGGTGATCGCCTCTGTCTGCGGGGCGCTTGAGGCGCGCATCGAGGATCATTCGAACATGACGAGCGAACATACCTTCAGGCTGACCGGCTCAGCAGGCCAACCGCCGCCCATCCCGACCGACTTGTTGATCGGGGGACTCTGGCGCGAGGCTTCCGCCAAAGGGCGACTGGATGTGATGGACCCCTCCACCGGAGAGCGCATCACGGCGGTCGCCAATTGTGGCCTGGATGAGGCCATTGCGGCGGTCGATGCGGCCGAGCAAGCCTTCGAAATCTGGGCAGGCACCGCGCCGCGCAAACGCTCTGACATCCTGCGCGCGTGTTTCGACAAACTCCTGGAAAACCGCGAGTGGCTGGCCGAGTTGATTTCTCTGGAGAACGGCAAGGCGCTTGCGGATGCGCGATCGGAGGTGGCCTACGCTGCCGAATTCTTCCGGTGGTACGCCGAAGAAGCGGTCCGTGTCAGTGGAGAAATCCAGACGGCCCCCAGCGGCGCCAATCGCATCGTGGTGCAGTATGAGCCCATTGGCATCTCTTTATTGATCACACCATGGAATTTTCCGGCGGCCATGGCGACGCGCAAGATCGCTCCGGCGCTGGCGGCGGGCTGTACCTGCATTCTCAAGCCTGCGGAAGAAACGCCCCTCACGGCACTCGCGATCGGACAACTGATGTTGGAGGCCGGTGTTCCCCCGGGCGTCATCAACGTGATCACCACGGATGATCCGGGTCCAGTCTGCCGGGCCATGCTGCGCGATCCGCGGGTTCGCAAGCTCTCGTTCACGGGCTCGACCGAGGTCGGCCGGATTCTGTTGCGCGAAGCCGCCGACGGCATCGTCAGTTGCTCCATGGAGTTGGGAGGTAACGCACCCTTCATCGTTCTCGATGACGCGAGTCTGCCTGATGCCGTGGACGGTGCGATGATCGCCAAAATGCGCAACGGTGGCGAGGCGTGCACAGCGGCGAACCGCTTCTACGTGCAGCGCGGCATCTACAACGCCTTCACCGAGCAACTGGTCCGCAGAATGGCGGCCGTCAAGGTGGGACCAGGCGTGTCCGCCGACACAGGTTGCGGCGCGCTCATCAACCGCGCGGCCGTTGAAAAGATCCAACGGCTGGTCGCGGATGCCGTCGCGCGAGGAGCGCGCGTCGTGTTAGGTGGATTGGCTGCGGAAGGAGCCGGCTATTTCTACCCCCCGACGGTGCTGGTCGATGTGCCGCACTCGGCGGAGATCCTCAAGGAGGAAATCTTCGGGCCGGTCGCGGTACTCGTACCATTCGAGGCGCCAAGCGAGGCCGTCCGGCTCGCCAACGAAACGACTTACGGACTGGTGGCTTACGTCTACACGTCGGATTTGAAGACCGGCCTGCAGGTCTGTGGAAAGCTCGAGAGCGGGATGATTGCTCTCAACCGCGGACTCGTGTCCGATCCGGC
>DAITMW010000214.1:0-13353 GCA_036834945.1 Steroidobacteraceae bacterium | reverse complement strand
GAGGATGGGCGGGAAACACTGGATGGCATCGCCCGCAAGAACGGATTCGGGGACGCGGATCGGATGCGCGAGAGTTTCCTGCGACTGCTGGGGCAGCCTCCCCAGACGTTGCGGTCGCTGGCGCGGCAGACGGATGCCGGATTGCGAAGACGTCGGGTGAGCGTCGTAGCTTGAGAGCGAAGGAACAGCCAAGGCCGCTGCTTACAATTTACTCAATACGTTGAGTATTTTTGCTCAACCCGCGAATTGCACAGCTCACGCCAATTCCACAACAGCCGAATTTCCGATCAATTCCGGCGAGGGTAAGCGCTTAATCTGGAAGGATAATTTGGCGGAGCAGGCCAAACCCCCACTGTGACCCTCCCGTCCCCAAACTTGCCAGTTGATTTGCCACTAGCGATGCGGGCGCGAGTAAGGTGCGGACGTGCGGCCAGGAACTGAGTCCATCGTTCTCTAGCGGGAATGCAATTGTCTATTTCCGATCACGCCCCGCGAGGGCAGCCGTCAGCCCGAGGCCGATGAAGACAATGCCACTGACATACCGCTCGATCTCGAGATAGCGCTTGCTTTCCCGCAGCCATCCGCCTGCGGTGCCGGCGAGGAGGGCATAGCAGCCGTCGGTGAACAGGCCCAGCACTGCGAAGAGCAATCCCAGGAAGGCGATCTGCATCGCCAGACTCCCGCGCTCGGGCTCGGCGAACTGGGGCAGGAAGGCGAAGAAGAACAGCGCGGTCTTCGGATTGAGCAGATTCACCATGAACCCGTCGCGGAAGAGGCGCGCGTAGCTGCGCGGCGCAAGCATTTCTCCGTCGGAGCTCTGGACACGTCCGAAGAGCTTCTTGAGCCCCAGCCAGATCAGATAGGCTGCGCCAGCATATTTGACCATGCTGAAGGCGATCGCCGATGAAGCCAGGAGTACCGAGAGACCAAGAGCCGCGGCGAGAGTATGCACAAGAGTTGCGGCGTGGATGCCGAGGTCGGAGACCAGGCCCGCCACCCGACCTTGCGCCATGGAGCGCGTGACAATGTAAAGCACGGCGGGCCCGGGAACCAGCAGCAATGCCAGAGCCGCACCTACGTAAAGCGCGATCCCAGATGCACTTGGGGTGACGATATGCATGAAACCTCCCATGTACTTGTCTGACGCAGCAAGCTCCTCGTCAAAGACGACTCGCCCGGCGTCCATAATGTTGGCCTGGGCGAGCTGAAACGTCCAGTGTTTCAACACTCCGCGATGATAGCTCCGCGAGTCACGCGGGAGCGCCAAAGCGGGCACCACGATCAGCACGGCTGGACGGCAGGGTGGCTGGAATGCAGCCTCGAGTACGTGCAGGGTGGGGCCAGGTTCGCGGCTGGCCCCAACTGCCGCCACCTCATCCGCTCAAACCCAGCCGAGTTGCTGTAGCGAGATGTTGTAGTTCCAGATCTTGGTCAGGTGGCTGATCTTATCGCTCTTGAACTGCATTACATAAAGGTAGTCCACGTTGACCTGCTTGCCAGTCAAGCGTGCAGCAGTGGCGCTGTTGCCAGGGTTACTCTCAGTCAGCCCTCATGCCGCAGCGCTCCTGAAGCTGGCAAGCTGCGCATCCAACGCACGTGCGAAGGCGGGCCGCGACGTGCAGCGCTCGAGATAGGCGATCAGGCGGGGATCGAGCTGCGATGTATCCGGATGGAAGCGCAACACTGTCGTCATGATCAGATCACCGGCGGTGAAGTGCTCTCCATCCAGGAAAGGTTTGTCGCCCAGCCTCTCAGCCAGCGCTGCGAGCTTTTTGTTCATGAACTCAACGGCACCCGGCCTGCGCAATTTCGCCCAGTCCTGACCGCGATGGATGTTGTCGATGACGAAAACATTCCAAACCGCCGGTTCCACTGAATTGAGCGCCGCGATGAGCCACTGGACGGCGCGTGCGCGTGCTGCGGATTCCTTGGGCAGAAGGGCCTCCGAGCGCTCCCCGATGTGAAGAACAATCGCACCCGATTCGAACAGCACGAGGCCGTTTTCTTCGAAGATTGGCACCTGCCCGAAGGGCTGCAGCGCCCGGTATGCCGCCTTGTTCTGTTCTCCCTGCTCGAGCAGCCGCGCGTCATAGGTAAGCCCGGGCTTCCTCGAGCGCCCACCGGACGCGCAAGTCACGAACCAGGCCCTTGGCGATATCCGGGACCTGGCTGAATGCCGATATGGTGATCATCGAGAGTGCTCCTGTTCGTTGAGTGGGCGTTCACAGGAGCTATTTAAAGCCGTCGGCTCGAGGGGGTGGGAGTAACAAGGGTGGCGGGATTGGCGAGGCTATGCCCGGAACGCTCTAGGAGGCGGGCTTCGAGGTCTTGACCGGTTGCAGCACCTCCACGCTGAAAGGCGAGCAACCGGATGACTGATTGCGCGTCGCAAACAAGGGTAGAATCCGCCGCTTCACCTGCTCCATGAGCGCGCACGAATCCTCGCTGTTGAATGTCACTTTCCGCCAGTGAGCCTCGACCTTCGCGGATTCGCTATGATCGTCCCTCTCCACCGGCTCGAGCACCGTGAATGTGGCGTCTACCCCCGGGAATTTCTCCGGTCCGCCATTGGTAAAACACCCGAAGGGCTTGATGGCCGCCTCGCGCGCGCCGAGTTGTCTCAAAATCGCCGCGATTCGCTCCTGAAGACGATCGCAGGAGTAGTACGTTGTCGTGGAGCTCGGGACGGCCGAATACATGAAGTGAATCGTGCGGGGCGCCCACTTGGCGACCGTGTTCGGCGGGGTTACGTCGGTCGTCGGCGACGCCACAGCGGTGGATGCGACCATGAGATGACTTGCAACGATCACGGTCGCGATTCGCCGCGAGGCCAATCTGAGCAGGCCAAACCTGGAGTCTGCTTCCATAGCCAGTTGACGGTAGGCTGCTTTGCGCTCGCCCGCAAGAGCTCGGAACCAGGTTTTTTGACGCTTCGGGTGAGCTGTGTGGCTCCGGGGAGTGCTGGAGCTCGTCCCTTGGAGCCGGGGGGCGCAGTCTTTCCGATCGTTTCGCCGAAGCGAGGGCCCACGCCACGCGGGCTTACAATCTCGTCTGTTAGTCAGATTGGGTTGAGTGTCCGCTGGCGGTGAAATGGCTATCGCAAACCGTACGCCGCCCGGTGCGCCAACGACAACGACCTAGTGGAATGCTGAACTACTACGATCGCGCGGCCGCCTGAGCAGCGTCGATTTTGTTTCTGGACACAACGCCCTCGATGTACTCCACCGACGCATCTTCCGCCGGAGCCTGATCGTTTGCCGCGTTTGTCATCTCGCGATCTATCCCACCGATCACTGCATGGGGTACATCCAAAGATCATTCATCTCGAAACGAGTGTTGGTCGGATCATCGTACTGGTATCCCCCGAACAGCCACACGTTGCCATTGGCGTCCTTCCACCGGAAAGGCGCGGCACGTGCACCCGGCACGTTCGTGACTGCAGCCACCCCTTGAGTGCCATAGATCCCTGTTGCATCGAAGTTGTTGGAGCCACCCATCCAGGTCCATTCGCCGCTCGTGGGCGAATACTTCCATAGGTCGTTGAAGCGGTGACCCCACCCTGCCGCAGTTCCCTCACCTCCAAACAACCACATGTTACCGCTGGCATCCGTCCAACCAGATGCCCCGTAGCGCCCTGGCGGCACGTTCGCCGCCGCCGCTACACCTTGAGTGCCGTAGATCCCTGTTGGGCTGGCAGTGCTGGAACCGCCAACCCAGGTCCACTGGCCGCTCGCGGGCGAGAACTTCCACAGATCGTTGAGCATACCTTGGCTCCCTGTGGAGTCGTACCCTGATCCCCCGAATAGCCACAGGCTTCCGTCGGCACCCATCCAGGTAACCGGAATGAGCCGCGCCCCCGGCACATTCGTAGCGGCAGCCACGCCTTGGGTCCCGTAAACTCCAATCGCGGGCCCCATCGGGGGGCCCCAGATCGCATTCCCCAAAGGGGAGCCACTGACCCAGGTCCATTCGCCGCTCGCGGGCGAATACTTCCAGAGATCATTCAAGCGGGTATATGCCCCCGTTGAATCGCTCCCATCGCCCCCAAACATCCAAATGTTACCCACAGCGTCCTTCCAGACGACGTTGTTCACTTCGCGCGCACCCGGCATGTTGGTGGCCGCCGCCACACCTTGAGTGCCGTAGACTCCTGCCGCACCAGGGGTGCTGGAACCCCCGACCCAGGTCCACTCGCCGCTCGCGGGCGAAAACTTCCAGATGTCATTGAAGGCTATAAAGGTGCTCGTGGCATCGGTACCGGCCCCTCCGAATAGCCACAAGTTGCCGTCAGCGTCGGTCCAACTCATTTCATTGCTCCGCGCCCCCGGCACGTTCGTGGGCGCAGCCACACCCTTGGTGCCATAGACTCCCTGTGCGTCAATGGTGTTGGAGCCACTGACCCAGGTCCATTCACCGCTTGCGGGCGAATACTTCCAAAGGTCGTTCAACCAGTCCCCGGCGACGAGATCCTGCACATATCCCGCGAATCCGCCGAACAGCCACAGGTTCCCGTTGGAATCGGTCCAAGTGACCCCACCGTCACGCGCCCTCGGCACGTTAGTGGCAGAAGCGACACCTTTCGTCCCGTAGACCCCAATCGCACCTGGGCTGTTGGAGCCGCTGAGCCAGGTAAAGGCGGCAGCGAAGCTCGCCGTCACAGTGCAATTAGCACTGATCGCTCCAGTGGTGTAGGTGTTACCAGAGAGGGTCCCACCGCAGCCCGTGACGCTGCTGATGACATAACCGTTGTTCGCAGTAACCGTAAGGAGCGTCGTGCTGCCGGCATTCACGGGCGTGCTTCCGGGCGAAATCGCCCCGCCGGTGCCCGCCGATCCCGTCACCGTGTACTGCGCCACAAAGCTCGCCGTCACAACGCAATTGGCGCTGATCGCTCCAGTGGTGTAAGTGTTACCAGAGAGGGTTCCGCCGCAACCCGTCACGCCGCTGATAATATAACCGCTGTTCGCAGTGACCGCGAAGGTCGTCGTGCCGCCGGCATTCACGGGCGTGCTTCCAGGCGAAATCGACCCGCCGGTGCCCGCCGAACCCGTCACCGTGTACTGCGCCACAAAGCTTGCCGTCACGGCGCAATTGGCGCTGATCACTCCGGTGGTGTACGTATTGCCAGAAAGGGTTCCGCCGCAACCCGTCACGCTGCTTATGACATAACCGGTGCTTGCAGTGATAGTGAGCGTCGTGGTGCCGCCGGCATTCACCATGACACTCGAGGGCGAGATGCTCCCGCCTGTACCGGTCGTAGTGCTGCTGATCTGATAACTCGTCGGGCTGCCGGGGCTGCCGGGGCTCCCGGAGCCGCCCCCTCCACCGCCACCGCAGGCGCTCAACAGCGTAATGGCCACACAGGGCAAAACGACGGGAAACCACCTCAACGCTCTGGTTATCGTGAACAATCCGACCCCCTCCACTGAGACTGGCGCTCTTCCCTGCCCGTCGCTCGGCCATATGGGAGCGCTACCAAATTTTGGCGAGGAGCTTAGGCTGGGGCGTCTCGGATTGCAAGGGCGGTGAGTTTCGGAGAAATCCTCCTCGACGAGCAACTTCCAACGTGGACGGGGGCCTCGAGCTCATTGCAAACGCCGATTAACATGGTTTCCCAAGGCGGACATACACCGGCAGAGCCAACCCGGCACCCCGATCAATACCATCAGCCAAACACTGCGCGCTTCGTCCGCCTCATGCCTGACCTCGTCGCACGTACCAAACGTGAGGAGTTTCTCCACTCAACGAGGGTGGGATCGCCGCCGCCGTCCGCCCGAAGGCATAACCAACACACCCTGTCGAGGCTCGATGTTCCGGGCGTGGCGCGCTTTCGCAAGCACTTTGGGCGGCTCGCGCACCGACACGGGGTGCGGACGACGCTGCGAGAACTGACGGGCGGCAACATCAAAATCGTACGTGAGGGTAAGCGGCTTTTCGCGGTGCAATCGCCGAATACCTGCCCGTGAAGGTTGCGCCGTGAGCCATGCGATGGCCATCACTGCGTCGATCCGGGTCTGATGCCGCGATCAACAATCACTACTTCGCAGCCAACCCTCTGGAAGCCCCGCTCAGATGGCGCATACGCGCCTGCGCAAGGCGGTACGTCGATTCGTATTCCAGCGACGAGTCACTCGCCGGCGTCACTCTCGCATAGTCAGTCAACGCGGTCTCTTTCTCCCCGTACGCTTCGGCGATCCGGCCGAACGCATACCACAGATCCGAGCTGGGCTCCGAGAGGTACTGCAACTCCATCGATCGCACTAGCGCCTGCCGAGCTTCCCCGGTCTTTTCGAGCTCCGCGTAAATACAACCTAGAGTGTGCAGTATCTGCGCGTCGTTGGGTTGTAGTTGCGATGCCCGCAAGGCACTGTCTAGACTCGGGCCGCCCGGACGATTGTAAAACAGCGTCACCCACGCGAGCTCGTTGAGGTCCGACGCATCAGAATACCCGCTCGCGAGGACTTTGCGCCCCCATTCATACGCTCCGGCATAGTCGTGCTGGGCGGCGGAAGTCTGCTCGAGGGCACGCAAAGCGGCGATGTCTGCGGGTCGTTCCTTTAATCGCGTGAGAGCGAGCTCATCCGCTTCCCGCAAGCGTTGCAACGCACGTAATTTATCCCAACGTGCGCTGAAAGCGCGCCGTGATCCGGGATCGCGTTCCGACAATGTCGTTGCGATCGACAGTGCTCGTTCGAGGTCCTCGAGAGTCTCGTATCCGGTGAGCAGCGCGAGATCAACGCTGTCACGCTCAGCGTCTCCGGAAACGGCCCTTTCTTCCTGCTCCAGGAGCGAGATCCCACGCTGTGCCGAGCGTCGAAATTGGACGAGTATTGCCGCGGCGGCAACTATGATGGCATGAGCATCTTTCTGCCCCTGACCCAACGCCCACGCACGAGCGAAGGGACTTCCACCGTATGGATCATCCCCGCTCGGGCTCGGCGTCAACTCGCGCGCCCAGTTCAGCAGAGCAGCGGCACCGGTGAGATCGTTCCGCTGCGCACGATCCAACACTTCAAGCGCCAGGGCGGGCGCTGCCACCCCAGAGGCTAACAGCTTGTACTCGCCATCTTCCTTGACGACAAAGAAGACCTTTTCACGCGCACCTGGGGGCTTCACGATCTCCCGGTAACCTACGTTGTCATCCCCTGAGGACTTGATCTGGGCGCCGGGTATCAAAAAATCTTCGATGACATCGGCCGGGATTCCCAAACGATTGATGGCGTTCACACCAGTCCGGAGCGACTGCTCTTCGTGTTCGAGCTCTTCCGGGGTGAAAGCAGCCTGGTCTACCCGGGCATTGCGGCTTTCGAATGGAATCAGAGAATCGAGCGGTCTCGGTCCCAGGACCATCGCAAGGCTCATTCGGCGGTAGAGATCCTCGGGGCTATTACCGAGTTGCAGATCTTCGTGCTTGTGCAACTGCCGCAACGTAGGCACGGTCACAATGGCGCTCGTTGTCGTGGATACCGAGGCGCCGCTCTCGAGCAGCTCAGCCGTGCTCGGATAGTCTCGCAGGTTCAATGTCATCTGCGATGCAGTCGTGAGAGCCTCTTTCAAGCGTTCATCGCTCTTGGCCACGCGGCGTGCTTCCTCCAGTGCTGCCGAAATTCCGTGCAGCTCTGTGTTGCATGCAATGACCACCGGCAGCAGACGGTCATTGCCCGTATCGACGGCCTGCAGCGCACCCGCGAAATCCCGCGTGTAGAACAAGTCATAAGCGAAATTCGCATCAAGACCCAGGTCGGCGAGCTGCCGACGCGTCAGCTTTTGGTACTCTGCGATAGCTCTTTTCAGGTCCGCGCCTGGGCCATAGTGAACACCTTCAGGATTGTGCTCGAGGAGCACCGCATAAGCGCCGATGAGAGACTTGTCCTGCGGATCGAGCGCGATCGCCGCCAAATACGCCTTCGCGGCGTTTGCGTAGTCCGCGCCTTGTGCATGCCATCTGCCGATCAGATCATGTTGCAGGATATAAGCGCGCGTTCGTTGGGCAAACGCTGACTTGGGGTCGAGTCGGGTGGCGAGCTCTGCCTCTTTGCGAGCCGCCTCACCCATTCCCGCGGCCAGCAATCCGTCGGCGCGGCGCAGATGTTGAATCGCATCGTTCGGATGCTGCGTAATGAGCTCTCGATACGCCTGGAACGATTCCCGCGCATGCCCCTGAGATAGAAGCAGATGCGCCCTCAGATCAAACTTGATCTTGATCGCCTCGGCTTGGAGCAACTCGACGACTGTGTCTCGAAGAGTGAGCACTTCGCTGCCCTTGAGGCGGCGCTCGACCGTGTCAAAGCGCAGATCTGCATGCACTACTCCCTCCGAGTCCTTGGAAAAACGTTCCTCCAGGGTCGCGGGGCCACCGAGCTTCAGGTTTACATCGGACGGTAGACTCGCGGCCTCGAATCCGGCTGGCGGTACGATTCGATAGCGCAACTCCATCACGAATGGTTTGCTCAGTTGATAGTCTTCGATGCGCGTCCTGGCCAGACGCGTTGTTTTTGCATTCCCCTCATCAGGGTGCTCTCTGGTGCGCAATTCGACGGGAAGCTGACCGAATAGTGGGTCGAGGCGGATGTAAGCCACGGCATCGTTCAAAGCCGTCGTGGCGACGCGCGCTGAGCTACCTTCCATTGTTTGACGGAACGGCTGAGAGAAGTCTTTGGCGTCGGTGTGCTCGGACCGATCGAGCTGTTGCGCACCGAATTGCGCCTTGAAGTAGTCCCCCCAAGCGTCCTTGCTCGCGTCCTTGGCCTGATCCGCGTAGCGGCGAAAAGCCGATTCGAAGCTGCCTCGAGGCCGGTAGACTTGAAGCACATGCGAAGGACCCCAGTCGGCCAGCCTGATCTCACGCTCCTCGTAAAGCACATTATCAGCGGAACGAGCCTGTGCCACGCGCGTGAGCGCACTCGTGCCGGGTTCGATCACAAGCGCCCAACGGCCGTTATCCGCATCGGGCAGCTCGCCAAGGCGGGCATTCTGATCGGTTGCATCGATCCAGATCGCCGGATCTCCGGCTACCCGCACGATGACGTGATCGAACAAGCCCATGCCCGGCAGATCCTCCGGTATATCGAGGCGGGTGCCCGCATTGAGCAGGGCCAAATTCGCCGGAATACCCGCAGCCCGCAGCATGTCAACCAGCAAAAGCGCCTTGTCCTTACAGTCACCGTACTTGTGACTCAAGATCTCCGCTGGCGCGTGTGGCACGAAACTGGCCTGATCGAATTCGACTCCTGTATAGCGGATTTCGCGGTTGAGGTAGTCGATGACTGCCTCGATCTTCTCTTCCCGGCTCCTTCTGCCCTTGGTCAAACGGGCGACCAACCCGCTCACGTCGGCGGCCCCCTGGCGCGATTCCGTGATTTGTGAATACGCGCGCGCCAGCTCGCCCCAGGAGTTGCCCGTAGAGAAGGTGATCGCGGGATAGTCATACACATCACCCGGCAACCCTGCAATGGAATTTCCAGGTGCTGGAGCAGGCCCCGAGTCAAACACCCAGCGATCCACAGTATCCTCCTCAGTATGTTTTGGGACGAGACCGGGCAGCAGGTACAACCTGTAACGCAACGGAACGGTCTTCGGAGCCTGCAGAGTCAGACGGAAGTGCTTCATCGGCTCGTTCGGCCGCGCGTAGCTTCGGACAACTGCTCCGGCGCCGGCGAACGGCGGCCTTGACCGCCGCGTTATCTCCGTCTCAACCACCGCGCCCGGGGCAATTGCGGGCAATGGCGCCCGCAAAGTACGTGCCTCGCTGTAGATCAACGAGCTTCCCACGTGCGCCGGAGAATCCGCGATCGTCGCTTCATCGAGCGTGTATACGCTCCCATCGGCCAGGACGACACGGGCTTTCATGGTCGGCTTCTCGTCGAGCCATGGCGACCAGTTCATGGCCATAGAATCCCACCGACCCGTGCCGGCGCCGGTCACCACCTTGTAAAGGAAGTACCGTGTGTAAACGTAGGTTCCGTCGGCATTGAACGCGTATGTTTCATTGAACTCGATAACGTCGACGCTCGTGCCGCCGCGAGCGTGCGGCTCCGAAGCTAGCGCATACAATGCGCGAGGTTCCGCAGAGAAGTGAGCACCTTCCGCTAAGGGCTCCGCCGCCTGCACCCAGGGTGCGGCAGCCAACGCAAAACACGTGAACACTAGACTGAGTCCCCCGCTCGCGCGGGCGCTTTTCGCAAGACCCCAACCCATTCCCTGCCATCCTTCCTGGTTTATTGTTAGCTCGTACTGCGTGTTCCAGTCCTATGCGCAAGCGGCACTTGCGTCGTCAATATAGCACCGGGAAACGCGTCGCCCGTGACAAATGGCCGCGTTTTCTGAGGATATACCCGGCTGAATAACTCTTGACCGGGAACCACGCGAAACATCGGGTTAGCGGATGCAGATTTCCATAGTCCTCAATGACTTCCAAGTCAAAATCGAGCCGGCGATACCACCACCAGAACCAGTGAAGGCGCCAAATCATCGATGAGATCGCGGGCCGCTTCCTGGGCATCCCCATTGCCCTGCTCAACTTGGCGCACGATCGCCGGACGATAATGCTCTTCAGAACCGGCATTCGCCGTCCCCAGCGTGTACTCCCGGTGACGGCCTTTGTGTACTTGGTGATCGGATGGGAAATTTCTTACCGGCGAAGATCGCACCCTCCACCTTTGTCCCCGCGCCGTGGCGGTTCTCGAGCATCAATTGCGACTCCGCGATCGCTTCGTGCGCGAGGGTCGTCTCACACACGCACACCTCTTCTTTACTGACGAAGGCGATCCAATCCCCGATGTGAGGTATCCCTACGGGCGCTGGGAGCAAACGCTCAAGCGGTTGCCCATTCGCTATCGCAAACCGTACACCGCCCGCCATACCTCAGTCAGTTGGAATCTGATGCTCGGTCGTAATCCGATGCCGGTGGCAAAGGAACATGGCCGCCGCGTGCTCACCATGCTGACGGTCTATGCGGCTTGGGTCGAGGGCGCCGTCGACACCGACGTCCGCGCGATCCGCCGTGCCATGTATTACCCGCCGTCAAAGGTGAGCAAAAAGCGGGCGGCGGCGAAGGCAGCGTGCGAGATCAATTCACCTGTCAACGCCGATTGAAAACTGACCCACTTTTCTGGTTGTCGCCGAAGTAAATTTGACCCACCCCGGCGCCGTTCTAGGGCTTCTTGTTCTCCCCTTTGATGGCTCCGGCTTTGCGCTTGTCCTTCAGGCGATAGCTATCGCCTGAGATCTGCACGATGTGTGCGTGATGCAGCAGTCGATCCAGCAGGGCCGCGGTGAGGGTCTGATCATCGGCCAGTGCACTGGCCCATTGGGTGAAGGGCAGATTGCTGGTGAGGATCATGCTGCCGCGCTCATAGCGCTTGGCCACGACATTGAAGAACAGGTTGGCTTCCTCTCGCCCGAAAGGCAGGTAGCCCATCTCATCGACCACGAGCAATCGGGGTCCCAGGATGGCCCGGTTGAAATAACCTTTGAGCCGGCCCTGGGCTTTGGCAGCGGCCAGTTGGATCATCAGGTCTGCAGCCGTGATGAACCGTGTCTTGATGCCGGCCATGACGGCTCGATATGCGAATGCCATGGCCAGGTGACTCTTGCCGACGCCGCTGGGGCCGAGAAGCACGATGTTCTCAGCTCGGTCGATGAAGCTGAGCGAGGCGAGCTCCTGGATCTGCGCTTTAGGAGCACCGGTGGCGAAGTTGAAGTCATAGCCTTCCAGGCTCTTGATCGCTGGAAGGGAAGAAATCTTCAGCAGTGCCTGGCGAACCCGTTCCTGCCGGGCGGCGCGTTCACTCTCGAGGCCGGCCAGCAAGAAATCGGCGAAGCTGCCCTGCGTGTCAGCGACTCTCTGGGCGAGCGCTGACCACTGTACCTGCAGCGCCGGCAGCTTCAGCTCCTCACACAGGGCCTGGATCTGTTGGTCCTGCAGGTTCACGCGGCGACCTCCAGCAGTGAGTCATACACTGACAGAGGGTGCTGGAACGACTCCACTGGAATGACCTGGGAGGCGCGTACAGCGGTTGTATTATCTGGCACAGCCATCACGGGCAGCGGACTCAAATGCGCCTGATCGGCTGGCAGACGCGCGCTGGGTCGCTCACCGGTGGTCGCGTGGATGCGCACGTTGGCGACTTCCGGCAACCAACGCAGCACCTCTCGGTTCGCCGTCTGCACATCCAGCTTCAACCCGCCTGCCTTCAAGGTGGCCGCCAGTGGTACCAGAAAGCTGCCCTTTAAATAACCGTTGAATCGCTCGACCTTCCCCTTGGTCTTAGCTCGATAGGGGCGGCATACGCGCAGTTGGAATCCGAAGTCTCGAGAGAACTCCAACATCCCGGCATGCCAGCGGTGCTGACCGGCTCCGTACACGTCGCGCTCGAGGATCACCGGCTTTGCGTTGTCGAACAGCACTTCCTTGGGCACGCCACCGAAGAACTCGAACGCTCCCAGCAGGCACTCGCGCCACACCGGAAAGTCCTCATGCTCGGTGAAGCGCACGAAGCTGGCGCGGCTGTAACCGAGTGTGGCCACGAACGCTGACAGGCGATCACGTCGGCGTCGGATCACCGTGAAATCCGCCTGCATCTGTTGCCCAGGATCGGTCTCGAAGCGCACCACCGGATCGGGCGACGCGCTCCTGAAGGGCGCCAAATAGGCCTTCAGCTGGCTGATCCCGCCCGTATAGCCGGCCGCCTGGATCTCCCGCAGCAAGACCGTTGCTGGGATCCAATCCGGGCGCGCCTGAGCGATCCGCTCCTGCAGAAACCCCTTGTACGCATCGAGCTTGCATGCCCGAGGCTCTCGCGGCCCATACCGGATCGGCCGTCCTTCCCGCAGATACCGCCGTACCGTGTTGCGCGACAGTCCCGTCTCCCGGGCGATCTGCCGGATCGATCGGCCCTGCCTGTTCAAAACCTGAATCTCCACTGCTAGCTCCTGGGTCAGCATCTCGGCGGCTCTGAAAACCGCCATCCTCGCCCAGGTGGGTCACTTTTACTTCGGCGACGTGGGTCAGTATTACTTCGGCGCTAACAACGAATAGTTGGGCCCGCGAGATAGCTGGGAAAGATCTCACAATCAACCCTTCAATCAGACCGCCTTCAGGCTTCTTGATTTGAGGTTGCCATGAACGCCCACGTGTGGCCGGTACTCCTGACGCTGTCTATTGCGGGCTGTGTCAGCGACAAGCCCTATGACCATGATCCGATCCCAATCGCGGGCAGGCCCGGTGCGATGTACATGAAAGGCGACGCACGGGACGTGATTGAATGCCGCAAAGGCCGTGTTCCAGGGGAGTGCGGCTCCGTCGAAATCTCAGGGGTGCCCGGACAGATCTATCAGGATTGCTCCGATGTG
>DAITMW010000213.1:6901-13491 GCA_036834945.1 Steroidobacteraceae bacterium | reverse complement strand
ATCAAGGCCGTGACCTCGACGGCCCATGACTACGGGTTCACCGTCGCCGCACACGCCCATGGGGCCGAAGCGATCCGACGAGCGGTCATCGGTGGTGTCGATTCCATCGAGCACGGCACGTACATGGATGACCAGGACATGAAGTTGATGAAAGAGCACGGCACCTGGTACGTCCCGACCATCAATGCCGGCGATTTCGTCGCCCGAAAAGCGGCCATCCCCGGCTATTACCCACCGCAGGTAGCAGCCAAGGCCGCGGCGATCGGCCCGCTCATCATCAACACCGCGGGTCGCGCTTACAAAGCGGGAGTCAAGATCGCCTTCGGAACCGATGCGGGCGTCTACCCCCACGGTGAGAATGCTCACGAATTCGAGCTCATGGTCCAGGCCGGCATCCCGCCGCTCTACGCCATCCAGGCCGCCACGACCCACGCGGCCCAACTGCTGAAGAAGGAAAAGGACCTCGGCAGCATCAGCGCGGGGAAATTCGCCGATGTCGTGGCCGTCGACGGCGATCCGCTGGAGAACATCAGCCTGCTCAAACAGGTGAGCTTCGTGATGAAGGAAGGTGTCGTCTACAAGCGCGACGGCAAGCCGTTGGAGACCAACCCCTGAGCCGTGAAGGACTACTCGGCCGCCACCTGGACTTCGACGGTCATTGAGACGAAGTCGCTCGGCTCCCCGTTGTAGCTCCCCGTCAGGGGAGCAGCCTGGGATGCATCGCGAGCAACGGCCACACGGATGAGATTGCGTCCGCCGACCAACGCGTTGGTTGGGTCGAACTCGACCCAACCAGCGCCCGGCAGAAAAACCTGGGCCCAGGCATGCGTGGCACCTCCGCCAACCAGCCCGCTCGCCGCACCGATCAACTTCTCGTCATACAGGTAACCCGACACGAACTGGGCAGCGAGCCCCAGGCTGCGCGCCGCCTCCATCATGAATACGGCGAAGTCGCGGCAGCTGCCACTCCCGAGCTCGAGAGTCTCCAGCGGCGACTGCACACCGGCAGCTTCGCGCGCGGCGTACTTGAACTGCTGTTTGATCTCCGTCGTCATCGCGGTGAGCACCGCGAGTGTCGCGCCCCCCGGAATCTTCTCCAGGATCGTCTTCGCCCACGCATCGACCTTGTGCTCCGGGTCGGGATAATGCCTGTCGCGCGTGTGCGCGAGATCCATGGCATCATCGGCCGAATAGCTGAACGGAAACTGGCCGGCGTAGCTCTCGATTTCCAACGCCTTCTCTTGCGTTGGAAAGTGCTCGGCCCGGAAGCCCGACTCGAAGGTCAACCGCTCGGCCGGCGCGCCGAAGGTCGCAATCGCGATGGAATTGCCGAAGACGTCGTGGATCCAACGGATCGCGCTCGCCGGCGGATCGATCACCAGCGTCGTATCGAGCAGGCGCAGATCGTGACTATCCCGCGGGCGCGACATGAGACGGTGCTCGCCGAACTCCACCGGCTTCTTGTACACGTAGGTCGTCTTGTGGGTGACGCGGAGAACGGTCATGGAACATCCATAACTCGGCGCCGCCCGCCTGGTTCCCTACAGGGGCGGTGTTGGCGGCTCGGGAGGCTCGACCGGCAGTGGAGTGAACTCCCCGCTGTCGAGATCGGGAAGTTTCATGCGCCCGGCACGCCAGTCCGACTTCGCCTGCTCGATCCGCTCGGGCGAGGACGAAACGAAATTCCACTCGATGTAACGCTCGCCCACCGGCTCACCACCGAGCGCCATCACGACTGTTGGAGTAACGGCCTTGATCACCGCCGACGCCCCCTTCGCGAACACCAGCATGTGCCCCGCCTCGAACACCTGCCCGCCGGTCTCGGCCTGGCCCGAGACGACGTAGGCGGCTCGCTCGGAGTACTCATTCGGAAGTTGCGCTGTCGTACCCGCGGCCAATACCCAGTGCACATAGAACATCGGTGAATGGGTCTTGACCGGAGACTTGACGCCAAAGGCCGCCCCGGCGATGAGCCGCATGGACAGGCCGCCATCCTCGAAAATCGGCAACTCGCTGCGGCCATAGTGCGCGAACTCGGGTACCGCTTCCTCATCCTGGTTCGGTAACGCGACCCATGACTGGATCCCATGGACGTTGTCGCCGCGGGCGCGCGCCCTCTCAAAGCGTTCCGAATGGGTAATCCCGCGACCCGCGACCATCCAATTCACCTCGCCGGGCCGGATCGCCGTTTCCGACCCTACACTGTCACGGTGCACGACCTCACCGTCGAACAGGTAGGTGACCGTCGAGAGGCCGATGTGCGGGTGCGGCCGCACATCGACACTCTTCGGGATTCCCGCAGGCATGATTTGCGGCCCGAGATGGTCGAAGAAAATGAAAGGCCCGACCATTCCCGCGGCGCGTCCCGCGTCACGCCCCGCGTCTGGCCCCACGTCACGCCCCGCGTCACGCTCCCCATCACGCCCCGCGTCACGCCACTGGCGTTTCTCGGGATTCCCTCCGCTGTGCTCCGGTCGCCCCTGGCGCAGCCGGTGATAGGGCAGAACTCTGCCAACCTCGAGACCGCCGAGGTCGCGGCGGCGCTGGTCGATGACGAGCTCGAGCATCGCGATTTACCGGTCCCCACTACCTGTGACTTGCACTCAAACCGCGGGGCGTGGCCGCCAGATCACCGCCCCTACTTACACTCGAAGCGCGGGGCGTGGCCGCCACATCACCGCCCCTACTTACACTCAAAGCTTCCCGCATCCGCCACATCCCCGCTACCTTTGTAGCGCGGCAGTGTTGGATACTGACACAACGGCCGCGACAGCTTCCCATCCTGCCGCGTGGCGATCAAGTTGTCGGGGGCTTGTCCCGACTCGACCCAACGATCGAGCGCCGCGAGCGACTCGAACCCATCCGCTCCCGGCCCGCCACTGCAATGATAAACCCCGGAGAGCAGATACAGGCGCAGGCTCGCATCGAGCGCCGCGGCCTTCTTCGGGCCCATCGTCTCCCGCACGCTCTCGTAGTACTCGATAGTCCCCAGGGGACTCGGGCCCGGATCATCGAAACCGTGCCAGAGCAGGAGTTTGCCGCCGTGCGCAATGAAGGGCGCGATGTCGGGATTCTTCGCCTCGTAAATCCCCGCCATCTCGCTGATGCGCACCCGGCCGAGGTCGCGCTCAGCATCGAAGGCCCTGAGGTTGTAGTCGGGATTGCCAAACAACAGCTTACGCAGACCGCCCAACCCGTTCCCCTGGTCGCCGATCCCGGCACTCGCACTGGAATCGGGCGCGACCGCGACGAACCGCGCCCAACTGCCTTCGCTGCCGCGCGATAGCGGGTAGGAGGCAATGCGGCCGTCAGATGTTTTCAGCCCGGCATACACTGAACGCACGGCCTCCACCTGTGGCGCGGTGAGACATTCCCGCGTCGCGCCGGCCTTGCATTGCAAAACGGCCGGATCGAACGTGCAGGCTCGTGGATCTGTCACGATGCCATCCTTCAACCCGTCTTGCGCATCACACGCCGCGAGCACCGCATCGTGCAGTCCCGTCAGCTGACTCGCGCTCAGTGCTGCCCCCGGAGCCGAGAAAGCCTGGTTGCGCACGAGTGCGCTCGTCTGTGTAACGAAACTGTAAACAGGTGCGCCCGAGGTGACGCCGTCGTAGTCGCTCGGGTACCGCTGTACTTCCATCAGTCCCTGCCGGCCTCCCGTCGAGCACCCCTGGAAATACGCGCGTTTGGGGGCATGTCCGTAGTACCGCGCGACGACTGTCTTGCCGACGGTCGTCATCAGATGGACGGCACGGTAGCTGAAGTCGGTGACAGCCTCCGGATTGGCCGCCCACGACGTGTCCCAGACCTCGGTGCTGGTATGACCTCCGTCGGTCTGACCGGTCGCGTAGCCTTGCGCGAGATTGACAGCGGCAGAGGACGAGCGTGCCCCGGCTCGCTCGAGCGTGATGTTGCCGGCCCAGCCGCCACCGCCCAATCCGGCGAACTTTCCGTTCCAGGACTGCGGCAGGCGATACACAACAGTGATATGGGAACCTGGTGCCGGCGTGATTATGCCCGTCACCTCGCAGAAGGCCGGGGTTCTCGTCGCGGCATCGGCACCGATCAGGCGCGCGCTGCTGATCGTTGTGTCTTTGAATGTTCGCACCGTGGTCAGCGCCGAGCACGCCGCGGCACTGTTACTGTCCCTGGCCTCCGCGGGACCCTGCGGTAACACCAACAGGCCCAACACCGCCGCCGCCACACCTACCCGACCCACACCTATCCGACAATGGCCACTCATGAGTCCGTGCGCCTCCAAAACAATGTTCCAATTCTGCGGCGCAGTATTCCACGACCCTCAGGCTTTTAGCTTGTATCCCGTTCGGAAGATCCACGCGACGGTCGCGACACACAAAACCAGAAACACGAGTGTCATGCCGAAACTGATCACGACATTCACATCCGAGACCCCGTAGAAGCTCCAGCGGAAGGCGCTGATCAGGTAAACGACGGGATTGAAGAGCGCGATCTTCTGCCAGAGCGGCGGCAGCATGCTGATCGAGTAGAAACTGCCGCCGAGAAATGTGAGCGGCGTCACAATCAACATCGGCACGATCTGCAACTTCTCCCAGCCATCGGCCCACACACCGATGATGAAGCCGAAGAAGCTGAACGTGATGGAGGTGAGCACGAGAAACACCACCATCCACAGCGGGTGCGCGATCTCGAAAGAGACGAACAGCCGTGCCGTGATCAGGATGATGGAGCCGAGAATGACCGACTTGGTCGCGGCGGCGCCCACATAGCCGGTGACGATCTCGTACACCGAGATCGGCGCCGACAGCACCTCGTAGATCGTGCCGGAGAACTTGGGCATGTAGATGCCGAACGAGGCGTTGGAAATACTCTCCGTCAGGATCGAGAGCATGATGAGCCCGGGCACGATGAAGGCTCCATAACTCACTCCATCGATGGCCGTCATCCGGGAGCCGATCGCGGCGCCGAAGACGATGAAATAGAGCGATGTCGAGATGACGGGGGACGCAATGCTCTGCATCAGGGTGCGCCACGTGCGCGCGAGCTCGAACGAATAGATGGCGCGGATGGCGTAAACGTTCATGAGCGAGCCCTCACGAGGGTCACGAAGATATCCTCCAATGAGCTTTCAGTCGTCTGCAGGTCCCGGAAGTCGATGTCATGATCGGCGAGCCGCCGCAGCAGGCCCGCGATGCCGGTCCGATCACGTTGCGCATCGAACGTGTAGATCAGGTTCTCGCCGTCAGCCGACAGCTGCAGTTGGGGATCGGCGAGTGCCGAGGGGAGGGCGGTCAGCGGCCGCTTCAAATGCAAGGTGAGCTTCTTCTCGCCGAGCTTCGCCATCAGCGCCGCCTTGTCCTCGACGAGAATGATCTCGCCTTTGCTGATCACGCCGATGCGGTCGGCCATCTCCTCCGCTTCCTCGATGTAGTGGGTCGTGAGAATAATGGTGACGCCGTTCTCACGCAGTGCGCGCACCATGTCCCACATGGCACGGCGCAGCTCGACATCGACACCCGCCGTCGGCTCATCGAGAAACAGGATCTGCGGCTCGTGTGAGAGGGCCTTGGCGATCATGACGCGACGCTTCATCCCGCCCGAGAGCGCCATGATTTTCGAGTCCCGCTTCTCCCATAGGGACAGGTCGCGGAGCACCTTCTCCACGTAAACCGGGTTGGCCGCCTTTCCGAACAACCCTCGGCTGAAGTTCACCGTGTCCCACACGGTCTCGAACATGTCGGTCGTCAATTCCTGCGGAACGAGACCTATCTTCGAGCGCGCCGCGCGGAAATCCCCGATGATGTCGTGACCGTCGGCGAGGACGCGCCCCGAGGTCGGATTGACGATACCGCAGACGATGCTGATCAGTGTCGTTTTGCCGGCGCCGTTCGGGCCGAGGAGCGCGAAAATCTCGCCCCGCCGGATCTCGAGATTCACCGACTTGAGCGCCTGGAAGCCTGACGCATACGTCTTTGTCAGTTGCGAGACCGAGATGATCGGCTCCAAGAGTCCCTCCGGCGCGGTCAGATGAGACCCGTATTGTGACGCGCTCCCGTGACTATCCGCCACTCGGTCTGAAGAGGTGTTGCCACCTCAAGGTCACCTGTGCTTGCGCCGACAACGACTGTATTTGCCGGAGGACTACGGGATTGCGGGGCATGCTCAGGGTCATGGTACTGGCGGGGCTCTCAGCCCTTGCGGCTCTGCCTCGACTGGCGCACGCCGCGAGCGGTGGCGGCTTCGGCACGGCAACGGCTTCGCCGGAAGACCTCGAGACGAATCTGTGCACCGAGCAACTGCTCATGGGCGACCCGAAAGCGAGCCCGAGCTGGAACGGCTGGGGCAACGACCCCGAAAACACCCGGTTCCAACCCCGGTCACAGGGCAAGTTGAGCGCCGCAGACCTGCCGCGCTTGCAACTGAAGTGGGCATTCGGCTACGCGAGCGCAACCTCCGCCCGTCCACAGCCGACGATCGCCGGTGACCGGTTGTTCGCCCCGAGCGAGAACGGCAAGCTCTACGCTCTGAACCCCAAGACAGGCTGTCGTTACTGGACCTACAAGGCCCGGGCGGGCATTCCAACAGCGGCGCTCGTCGGCCGCTATCGG
>DAITMW010000213.1:0-6801 GCA_036834945.1 Steroidobacteraceae bacterium | reverse complement strand
CGAGCCGGGCCCCGACTTCGACCTGTCGGCTCCGCCCGTGTTGGTTCGCTACCAGGGCGGCCAGCTGTTGGTGGTCCCCCAGAATTCCGGCATGGCCTGGGCGCTCGATCCTGCCAAAGACGGCGCGATCGTGTGGCAATACCGCTTCGGCAACGGCAGCGGTCCGGGTGGACAATGGGGAATGGCCGTGGAGGGCGACAACGCTTATGTTGGCGTCGCCGACCTCCTGACACCCGCTCCGGGCGGCATGCGGGCGCTCGCCCTGGCCGACGGACATCTCGTCTGGGAGAAGCCGCCGCAGACGAAGCTTTGCGGCTTCGGCCGCGAATGCAGCGCGGGGCAGGGCGGCCCCCCGACCTCGATTCCGGGCGCCGTGTTGAATGGCGGCATGGATGGAGGTTTGCGTGCCTACTCCACGAAGGATGGCACCATTCTCTGGACCTTCGACACAAATCAAGATTTCGACACGGTCAATGGCGTGAAAGCCAACGGCGGTAGCATGGATAGCGCCGGCCCGGTCGTCGTCGACGGGATGGTGTATGTAGTCGCGGGCTCCGGCGGGCCTTCCGGTCGGCTGGGCAACGTCCTGCTGGCGTTCGGCCTGCCCTAATCCTTACGCGCGAGGTCGCGCCCCAGGGTGCGCGAGCCGAGCGCCAGGTGCAGACCGGACCAAAGATAGAGCAACGCCCACAGTGTCAGGGCGGTCTCGAGCCCGGTCGATGCAGCCTGCCCGCACGCCAGGCTGACCACGCCCGCATCAGCGTTGCAAGCCCAGTTGAAATCGCCCGAGAACGCCCGGCGAGTGTAGTGATCGCTCAACGCTCCGACGAGCAGGGGCCCCAACCCCTGGCCAACCAGCGTGTAGATGAGGCCGGTGATGGCCGTCGCGGAGGCGCGCATGCGCGGCTCCATCATGTTCTGCGTGATAGCGGCGGCCGCGGGGATATAAGCGTACTGACACATTGCGGCGATGGAGAGAAACGCGGCGGCCAGGACCCACGTGTCAGATCGGACAGCGGTAATGTAGAACGGAGCACAGAGTGCCGACCCCAACGCCGGGATCAGCGCATACCAGTACGCTCGCCGTCGGCCGGCCCAATCGCTCAGGAATCCGCCCGCGAGGAAACTGAAGGAGGCGGGGACGCTGGAAATGAGACCCACCAGCAGCCCAGCTTGCGCGTAGTTCAAACCATAGCGGCGCGACAGGTACGCCGCCAGAAAGTAATTCACACCATACCCGGCGACCGTGGAGATGGTCGCGCCAAATATGATGTTCATCAGGGCTGGCCGGTTCTTGAACCGTCGCAGGACCGCCGAGAAGGGTGGTGTAACACTGACGTCGATACCGGGGTCGTTCTGACCCCGCACGGGCTCCCGGATCGTCAGCCATTGTAGGAGTGCAAGCAGGACACCGGGCAGCCCAACGACCAGAAAGGCTGCTCTCCAACCCCAATGCAGGGCGATGTAGCCGCCGACCGAGCCGCCCACCAGGGCGCCCAGGGGAACCGCGAGACCGTAAATAGCCATCGCGGACGCGCGCTTCTGCCGGGGAAAGTAGTCGGCAATGACGGAAGCCGTCGCGGGAGACCCCGCGGCCTCACCCACTCCCACCCCCACGCGCGCGATGAGGAGGTGCACGAAGTTGCTCGCGAAGCCCGAAACCGCCGTGGCCAGCGACCACAGCGCCGTGCTGATAGAGATGATGGCTATACGATTCTTGCGCTCGGCGAGGCGCGCGATCGGGATACTCAAAACAGCGTAGAGCACCGCGAATGTGAGTCCACCGAGCAGGCCCATCTCGGCGTCCGAGACATGCAGCTCCGCTTTGATCGGCTGCACGAGGACCTGGACGATGATCCTATCGACAAAGCCAAAGGTCGATACCAGGGCGAAGAGCAGGAGGACCCACGCAGTGTAAGGCCGGTACGGCCTCTTCTCAGCCGCGAGGGGTGTTGTACTCGTCGTGGTGGCGGTGGTGGTGGCCATTCCCCCATAGTGTGCGCCCGTCGAAGCCCGAGCGCACACTATTGTTCGGTTAGCGGTTGTTCGTTTAGCGAAGGGGCGGGATCGGGATCACCGCCCGTGGTTCACATCCGAAATTGCATGCTCCGTGGCGTGCATGGCCTCGTCGATGTGACCGACGGCGCGGTCACGCAAACCGCGCGTCATCGGATCATCTTCTTCACGAGCCACGTCGTTGTGGACCTTGTGAAGGAGCTCGAGCGCCTTGTGGAGACGTCCCGGACGGTCATTTGGACCTTGTACAGGCGGATGATCGTGAAGGTCCTTTCCGTCGTCGATCGAGGCCCTCTTGATCTCGCCGATGGCCTTGTCGATCTCCGCGATCGCGACATCCTCCTGGCCACTCACCGCGGCATCACCCGGCCGGTGCTCGATGAGCCAGCGCGCGGCGCGCAGATCGGACAACGCGTGGAGATAGAAAGGATGCCTGCCCGGCAGATCGGCGTTGGCGGCGAACGGCGCCGTTACCAACAGCAACCCCGAAAGCAACAGCCGTGATCGCAACTTCATGGACACACTCCCGATGTTATGGATTCATTTGAAAGCTCGTAGAAAGCTGACCAACTGCTTCCTACTGTTACGGAGCCTGGAACGCGCCGCGTGTCCGGTGGTTTACTTCAGCTGGCCACCATCCGGCTGACTCAGGCTCATCCAGCGCCGTGGTGGCTGCTGCTGGCCGTGCCGCTGCCGTGGCCACCGCCTGGTGGGCGTGACTGACCGGTTGAAGCTGCGATTTGTCGTCATCGAGGCGGCGATTGCGATCTTCCTGTACGTGGGCATGCGACGCTCCATGCTGCGGCTGACATGGGGCTCGCTCGAATAACACACTGGCCGCTTCAGGGAGCGCGTCCGCCGTCCTGGTGCTACATGACCGCGTCCCTCGAGCACAATCGATTCACGGGCCGACGGCTGGGTCCGTATGAGCTGCGCGACGCCATCGGCGCTGGCGGCATGGGCGAGGTATACCGCGCATCCCGCGCGGATGCCGAATACCAACAGCAGGTCGCGATCAAGGTAGTCCGCGGTGGCCTCGACATCGCATACATCAGTGCCCGGTTGCGCGCCGAGCGCCAGATCCTGGCAACCCTCGAGCATCCGAACATCGCGCGTCTCCTGGACGGTGGCACCACGAGCGACGGCATTCCCTATCTGGTGATGGAGCTGGTCGACGGGGTTCCCATCGACCGCTACTGCGAGGAGCGCCGCCTGGACGTTGCGGCGCGCCTGAAGCTCTTCATCGATGTCTGCTCGGCCGTGCAATATGCCCACCGTCGCATGGTGATCCACCGGGATCTAAAGCCCCGCAACATCCTGGTGACCGGTGACGGCGTGCCGAAGCTGCTCGACTTCGGTGTCGCGAAAATTCTCGACCCCGGCGCCCCATCCAGTCCCTCCGACGTCACGCTCAACGCGCAGCGGCTCCTGACACTCGGATATGCAAGCCCCGAGCAGTTGAGTGGTCAGCTCATAACGTCCGCCAGCGATGTCTATTCACTCGGGGTGATCCTTTATGAGCTGTTGGCCGGGGTACATCCGTATGCCGGAACGCGCCCCGAGCCCTTGGAGATCTTGCGCGCGCAACTGGAGACGGAGCCGCCCAAACCGAGCCGGATGACACGGCGGCGATTTGGAGCCGACCTTGACAACATCGTGCTCATGGCGTTGCGCAAGGAGCCGGAGCGGCGTTACGCCACGGTGGAGCAGTTTGCCGAGGATATCCGGCACTACCTGCAACACAAGCCCGTCATCGCATGCGGAGACACGTTTGCCTACCGGGCTTCAGTATTCGTCGCGCGTCACAAGTTTGTTGTGAGTGCCGCTGTGATCGCCGGGTCGTTGCTGGTAGGCGGCATCATCACGACGTGGCATGAAGCCCGACTTGCCGAGGCGCACCGTGTGCGGGCCGAACAGCGTTTCAACGAAGTGCGCAAGCTCGCCAACTCGTTGATCTTCGATATCCACGACTCCATCCGGTATCTCCCCGGCGCGTCCGAGAGTCGCCGTCTCCTCGCGAACACGGCGGCACGTTATCTCGACAGCCTTTCCCAGGACGCCGCCCACGACCCGGCCCTTCAGCGCGAGCTCGCGGCCGCCTACGAGAGATTGGGCGATGTCCAAGGGCAGCCGCGCGAGGTGAACGAAGGTGACTATGTCGGCGCCACGAAGAGTTATCAGCGCGCGCTGGCGTTGCGATCAGCGGCCATGGCGGCTGACCCGCATAACATGGACGCACGCCGCGACATCCTGGTCAACTTCGGCAAGCTGAGCGACCTGTCCTGGAACAGCGGTAACCCCGACCTGGCCCTCTTCCAGTCGCGTCAGACGATCGCGAATGCCGAGATTCTCGTCAAGGCGGATAACACCAACAGGGTGTACGAGCGACTACTGTCGGTAAGTCTGGGAGACTACGGGTACAAGCTCTTCAAGATCCGAGGCGATACGGACGGCGCGCTTTCCTACATGCGCCGCTCGATCGCGGACCTGGAAGAGCTCTCGACCGCGGACCCCTCGAGCTCCAGTGTAGGACGCGCGCTTTCGCTCATCTATGGCCGGACGGCCGAGATGCTCACGAAGAACCAGCAGCAGCGCGAAGAAGCGCTCTCGTTGAATGAGAAAGCACAAAAAGTGCTGGAGCCGCTCGTAGCCCGCTCACCGCAGAACACCGACCTGCGCCACTTGCAGGCCTTTGCGGAACTCCAGATTGGCGCGGCACTGTTGGAAATGGGCCGCCTCGATCTGGCCACCCAGCACGCGAAAGCCGCGCTCGACGCATTCCATGCGCTCGCGTTGACCGACCCCAACGTCGCGGAATACTCGTTTGATTCCGCGCGTGCGCTGGCGACGCTGGGAGATATCGCTGAGCGGCGCGGAGATGCGGGGCAGGCGATTTCCCTCCTGCGCACGGCGCTCGTCGGAGTCGCCGCGGCCATCGACTCCGGCGGCCCTGCAAACTCCTACTTCAGGGTCGCAACCGCTCACGAGGAACTGCTCTACGGCAAGGCTTTTGCAATGCGCGCCGCGGACACACGTCGCGGCGCGACCGAGCGTGAGAAGGATTGGCAGAGCGCCCGCGATGCCTACGGGGAAGCGTTGAAATTGTACGAGGAACTGATGCCAGCCTGGGCGGAAGCCGCGGCAGAAGCGCGCTTCGCCAGCGGTGAGATCCAACGCTGCGAGCGCGCTCTGGCCATGACCCTCAATGCGCAGCGATGAGCGCGCTGTAACCGTTCCAGATGATTTCGATCCCGATACACATCAGGATGAACGCGGACAACCGCACCATCACCTCGATACCCGTAGCGCCGAGAATTTTGGCGAACGTGTCCGCGAATCGGTACGCGATGTAAATCGTAGCCGCGATCGCCATCACCCCCACGAGGGCCCCGATTCCGTGGAGCACGAGCGCGGTGAAGTGAAGCTGCGTATCTTCCTTGCGACTGCCGATCGTAATCGCCACCGACATGGAGCCCGGACCCACGGTCAGCGGCATCGTCAGGGGATAAAAGCTCCCGACGCTACGCTGCGCACCCGGCTGCACACCAGCCGAGCCGTGATCGGACCAACTTTCTTGCGATAACAGCTTCCAACCCAGCGCGGTCACCACGAGACCGCCGGCAATCCGCACGACCGGCAACTCGATACCAAAGAACTCGAGCAGCCAGGGCCCCAGCACCATCGAGCCCAACAGCAGCGCGAACCCATTGATGGCCGCCTTGCGCGCCAGCAAGGTGCGCTCCGCCGTCGGGAGTCCCGCCGTGAGACCGAGGAAGAAAGGGGCGGCCTCGAAAGGATTGACGATCGGGAACAGTCCCGCGAAGGTCAGAAGAAAAGCGCTGAGGACGCTGTTCGCCGCAGTCACTTGAAGCCACCCACCACGCTGTTTGCCGCCTGCACTTGAAGTCACCCACACGAAATTGAGGACGCTTTCCCGGTAAGCTCCACTCTACCTTACCTAAAACCCGCCGCGCCCCGGTAAAGGCGCTAACCCATGGACACAACCGTCAATCGCGCGGCCATAGCGGCCACTTACGACCGGATCCGCCCACACGTGCGACGCACGCCCATCATCGAGATCGATGCGGGCGACTTCGGTCTCACCCCACGCCCGCTGGTCTTCAAGCTCGAGCTCTTCCAGCACACCGGCTCCTTCAAGCCTCGGGGAGCCCTGGCAAGTCTGTTATCTCGCCCAGCACCCACAGCCGGCGTCGTCGCCGCCTCTGGCGGCAATCACGGTCTTGCCGTCGCATTCGCCGCGCGCAAATTAGGCGTGCGCGCCACCATCTTCGTCCCCAGTATCTCGGCCGCCACCAAGCGCCAGCGGATCAGCGAGATGGGCGCCGAACTGATCATCGCCGGCGAACGCTACGCCGACGCACTCGCGGCCAGCCGCGAGTTTGCCGCCCGCACCGGCGCACTCGAAATCCATGCCTACGACCAGCCGGACACACTCCTGGGACAAGGCTCCGTCGCTCTCGAGATCGAGGAGCAATGCGCCACCACGGGAGGACTCGACACCTTGCTGGTCGCCGTCGGCGGCGGCGGACTGATCGGCGGCATGGCCGCCTGGTTCGAAGGTCGCACCCGCCTCATCGCAGTCGAGCCACGCCTGGCCCCCACACTCTACCGCGCCTTCGAAGCCGGCCACCCCGTCGACGCCGAAGCCGGCGGCATCGCCGCCGACTCCCTGGCCCCCCGCCAAATCGGCGCGCTGATGTTCCCCCTCGCGCAAAAGTTTGTTGAGAAGTGCGTGCTCGTCGAAGACGACGCCATCCGCGACGC
>DAITMW010000212.1:0-13585 GCA_036834945.1 Steroidobacteraceae bacterium | reverse complement strand
GCCACGGCGGTCCTGGCGAAAATCGGTGTTGGCGGTGTTCCGTCGAATCTCGCAACTGCCCTGCGGACGAGCTTCATAGTGCCGCTCGTATGGGCGTTGGTGGTAGCACGCGGCGAAACCCACGCATTGAAAACGGCCTCCACTCAAACATTCGTGTTTCTGGGGCTCTCGGCGCTCGCCACCGGGGTGTCGTGGCTCGCCTACTTCAAGGCGCTACAACTCGCACCGGCCTCGCACGTCGCACCGATCGACAAGCTCAGCCTGCCACTGACCATCGCGCTCGCCGCGGTGGTGTTGGGTGAGCCGCTGTCGTGGAAACTCGTTTGCGGCGTGGTGCTCATGGTGGCCGGGGCGATGTTGACACTCGGTTCCTAGTCACGACAGCGAGCGTTGGACATCACTTACTTTGCATCGTAAAGTAAGTGGATGCATGTCGCCATCATCATGAATGGAAACCGTCGCTGGGCGTCGAAGCGCGGCCTGGCGCCGGCCGCCGCGCACCGCGCGGGTGCCGCCGCCCTTCGCACGACAGTCGAGCTGGCGCTGCGCGCAGGCATCAAAACACTGACTTTATACGGCATCGGCTCGGCGGGCTCCGAGAGCATCCTGGAGGGTTACTTGCGCAGCGACTCGCAGCGTTGCGCCGAGCAAGGGGTGCGCATCAGCATCATTGGTCATCGGTTGCGGATGGATGCCGCGCACATACCGGACCGGGCCACTGCGAAGCACTCGCGCCTGCACTTGCGAATCGTTATCGATTACTCAGCGCACGATCGGGTCGTGCAGTCGTGCTGGTGCGACGCTGATCCCCGGGCCCGCGAGCGCTTCGTCGAGCGACTGCGCGAGATCGACCAAACCGCGCTGCCTGCCGGTGCTGTCGATCTGCTGATCCGGACCGGTGGTGGGAAATGCCGTAGTGATTTCATGCTCTGGGAAGTGGCCTACGCCCGGTTACACCGCGCCGATTGCCTGTGGCCCGACTTCTCCGCCCACCATTTTCAGCGCGCGCTCGGCTACAGCGGCGCCGATGAGTGGCCGGCCGCGAAGTCCTCGTGATCGCGCGAGCTGACTAACGATTTCGTTACACAAGCGATGCTAGGCTATCCACATGCACGTCCTACTCATCGAGGACAATCTCGATCTGTCCGCCAATGTCGGGGAATTCCTGGAATCGCGCGGACACGCGGTCGACTATGCCCGCGACGGGGTCCAGGGCCTGAACCTCGCCGGCGGCGAAGGCTACGATGCGATCATCCTGGACATCGGCCTGCCCGGGTTGGATGGACTGACGCTATGCCGGAGGTTGCGCGAGACCTCCCGCCGGGACGTCCCGATCGTGATGCTCACGGCGCGTGACACGGAAGCCGACAAGCTCAGCGGATTCGACGCGGGTGCCGATGACTACCTGACCAAACCTTTCTCGCTGCTCGAGTTGCTGGCACGCCTGAAGGCCCTCGTGCGGCGGTCCTCCGGATCCAAAGGCGTGCTGCAGGTCGCCGACCTGTCGTTCGACCTGCGCACCCTGATCATCCAACGGGGACAACGGATGATCTCACTGGCACCCACGGGCATGCGCATTCTCGAACAACTCATGAGAGCTTCTCCGGGAGTCGTCACGCGCGAGCAGATCGAGCGTACGGTATGGGGCGAGGACCCTCCCGGTAGCGACGCCGCCCTGCGCGGACACATCCTCATCATCCGCAACGCCGTGGACTCCGATTCGGAGCCGAAGCTGCTACACACTGTCCACGGCATCGGTTACCGGCTCGCGTGACGCGATGCGCTTCAGCTGGAGCTTGCAGGCACGGTTTCTCATGGCCACGTCGGTACTCACCCTCGTGTTGTGCGCCGTCTTTGCCCTGGCCGTGTATCAGTTCATCGAGCTGTTGGAAGATGAGTTGCTCAACCGCACTCTCGTGCGGGAAATGCAGGAGTTCAAGGCGCAGGTCGCGGCCGACCCGCTAGCCCGGCCGCCCTCCGCGACCGGGCTGCTCGGCTACATCATTCGCACTCCGGAGGATGCCGCGGAGTTACCGCGGGAGTTGCAACCTCTGGGGCCCGGACGCCAGGAGGACTTCACCTTCCGCGACCATAGTTACTTCGTTGCGGTCGACTCCGTGGGTCCCACCCGCCTGTACCTGCTGCTCGACACCGAGCACGTCGATACCATCGAAGGCAACATCGTGAGCATCGCGGCCCTGGTGGGTCTGGTCGGTCTCGGCATTGCCGCGATCATCGCGGTCATCCTGGCGCGCGCGGTCATGCGTCCCGTGACCCAACTGGCCAACGAGGTCTCCGGGCTCGATCCCTCCAAGCGCAACGAGCGCCTGCAGAATCGCTTCGACAACCGCGAGGTCGGCGTCATTGCGACCGCATTCGATGACTACATGGAGCGCCTCGACGGCGTCCTGGACCGCGAGAAGGCGTTCACCGAAGATGCCAGTCACGAGCTGCGGACGCCGCTGTCGATCATCTCCAGTGCCACGGAGTTGCTCCTGGAGGAGCCCGAACTTTCGAGCGGCGCACGTGAGAGGTTGCTGCGCATCCGGCGCGCCGTGGGGCAGATGCAATCACTGATCGAGGCGCTGTTGTTCCTCGCTCGCGGCGATGGCGTCGGAGCGCCGCAACTGTGCTCCCTCGACCAGATCGTAAGGGAGTCGATCGACGTCTTCGCGCCGGGCGCGGCCGCCAAGTCCGTCTCGCTGGATACGAAGATCGAGCCGGTCCTGGTCAACGGCGCTCCGATCATGGTGGCCTGCGTGATCAACAACCTGTTGCTGAACGCGGTGAACTTCACCCAACAGGGGTCGATCAGCGTGCAGCTCACCGTTGGTGAGCTCATCGTAAGAGACACCGGAATCGGCATTCCGCCCGAGGACCTGTCCCGGATTTTCGAGCGCCGTTATCGCGGTGCGCACAGCCGTGGGTTGGGGCTCGGGTTGTATCTCGTGAACCGCATCTGTCAGCGTCTGAACTGGAAGATCGAAGCGATGAGCGCTCCGGGGGCAGGGACGACCTTCCGCATCGAGTTGCCCGCGTTGGTCATGCCGGCGGGCGCCACGGGCTGAGACGGCACTGCGGCGCAGTTGGCGACGCGCCGTCGCGCGCCGCATCAACAGCTCGCGCATCCCTCTTTGTGGCGATGACGACCACGGGAGCCCACGGGTAGCCTGCTGTCATGGGTTTCAACCGACGGCCATGGCCGCGCCCCTCTTTCGCAGGCCACAGGTCTCTCCCTTTCGGAGGACCGCTACAACACGTGCGTGCAGTGCACTTCCCTGTTGCCGTTGCGAAATCGTGAACATGAGGCGGCACAGCGGCAACAGCGGCCTTTCAACATCCTTTCACTGCTCTTACAGTTTTCTTTCAACTGACTTTCCAATTACTTACAACGTGAACGCCGCCGCGACGGTGACGCGCCGACGCGACATGCCGGGCGCCAAAAAAAGCTTGCCTGCCCCGGTGCGGCCCATTACTTTAACTAACAAAGTTGCATCCAACGCCAGACTGACGCGAGATAGAAGATGACTTCACTGCCGGTGCCGTCGCGTGCACTGAAAACGCTGTTCCTACAGGCGCCCTCGTTCGACGGCTTCGATGGTGGCGCGGGCTCGCGTTATCAGGCCAAGCGCGAGATCAAGTCGTTCTGGTATCCCACCTGGCTCGCGCAACCGGCGGCACTTGTACCAAACTCTCGTCTTTTGGACGCTCCTGCTGAAGACATGTCAGTTCAGCAGACGCTCGCGATCGCGCGCGAGTATGATCTCATCATCATCCATACGAGTACGCCGTCGTTCCCGACGGATGCGCGGTTCGCGGAGTTGCTGAAGCAGACCAAACCCGACATCACGATCGGGCTGGTCGGCGCCAAGACCATGGTCGACCCGGATGGCTCCTTGAAGGCCACCGCGGCCGTGGATTTCGTGTGCCGCGAGGAATTCGACTACACCTGCAAGGAGGTCGCCGACGGCACGCCGTTGGCGCAAGTGAAAGGGCTTTCCTATCGCGATGCGCACGGACGCATCGTGCACAACCTGCCGCGCCCCATGCTCGAGAGCATGGACGAGTTGCCGTTCGTCGCCCCGGTCTACAAGCGCGACCTGAAGGTCCCCAATTACTTCATCGGTTACCTGAAGCACCCCTACGTCAGCTTCTACACCGGCCGCGGCTGCCGCTCGAAATGCACCTTCTGCCTCTGGCCGCAGACAGTCGGCGGCCACCGTTACCGGGTCCGCTCGGCCGACAACGTCATCGCCGAGGTGAAGTGGATCAAGGAGAACATGCCGGAAGTGAAGGAAATCATGTTCGATGATGACACCTTCACCGACACCTCCAACCTGCCGCGGGTCGAGGCGATCGCCCGTGGCATGGGCGAGCTGGGCATGACGTGGAGTTGCAACGCGAAGGCCAACGTTCCCTACAACACCCTGAAGGTGATGAAGGACAACGGGCTGCGCCTGTTGCTGGTGGGCTACGAGTCGGGCGACGACGGCATCCTGCACAACATCAAGAAGGGCCTGCGCACGGACATCGCGAGACGCTTCACCGCGGACTGCCGCAAGCTCGGGATCGTCATCCACGGCACGTTCATCCTCGGGCTGCCCGGGGAAACGGCCGAGACGATCGAGAAGACCATCCAGTTCGCCAAGGAGATCAACCCGCACACCATCCAGGTATCGCTGGCCGCGCCCTACCCCGGAACCGCGCTCTACGCGCAGGCGGTCGCCGCTGGGTGGCTGCAGGAAAGCGATACCCACCACCTGGTCAATGACCAGGGCGTGCAACTGGCCGCGATCAGCTATCCGCATCTGTCCAAGGAACAGATTTTTCACAGCATGGAAGTTTTCTACAAGCGGTTCTACTTCCGGCCTTCCAAGATCTGGGAAATCGTCAGAGAGATGTTGACGAGTTGGGAGATGACGCGCCGGCGGCTGCGCGAAGGGGCGGAGTTCTTCCGCTTCCTGCGCGCGCACCAGGCTTGAAGCCTTCGATCAGGTTACGACATGGCCTCGATTCATTCCCTCCTGGGCGTCCTCGGCATTAGCAGCCTCAGCGTCGCGGCCGGCTATGCCCTGCTGGCCCTGTTCGCCGTTCTGATCTGGCAACGACGTACCGGTCCCAAGGCCACCGTGAAGCTGCCGCCGGTGACGGTGTTGAAACCTCTGTGCGGTACCGAGCCGGGTCTGTACGAGAACCTACGGTCGTTCTGCCGCCAGGACTACCCCGAGTTCCAGATCGTGTTCGGGGTTTGCGACCCCGACGATCCCGCCCTGGGCGTGGTCGAGCGGCTGGTGGCGGAATTTCCGTCGCTGCCGATCGACGTCGTCGTCGATCCGCGCCAGCATGGCGGCAACCGCAAGGTCAGCAGCCTCATCAACATGTTGGGGCGGGCGCGTCACGATGTGCTGCTCATGGCCGATAGCGACGCCTATGTCGGGCCGGACTATCTCGCCACGGTAACGGCTCCGCTGTTGGACCGGAAGGTCGGCCTGGTCACGTGCCTCTATCACGGCGAACCGACTCCACGAATCTGGTCGCGCCTGGGCGCCATGTACGTCAACGAGTGGTACATGCCCTCGGTGTTGTTGGCACGGCTGTTCGGCCATGAGGGCTACGCCTCGGGACAGACGCTGTGCATGCGGCGTGAGACTCTGCAAGGCATCGGCGGCCTGCGTGCCATTGCCGATCACCTGGCGGATGACTATCGACTGGGCGAATTGATCCGGGGCCTCGGCCTGCGGATCGTGCTGTCACCGTATGTGCTGCGAGCCGAGCATCATGAGCCGTCGCTCGATCTCCTCGTCCGGCACGAGGTTCGTTGGATGCGCACGCTGCGTATCCTGCGGCCCCGCAGCTTTGGCTTGATCTTCTTCGGATTCAGCCTGCCCCTGGCTGTCCTCGGCCTGCTGTTGTGTGGGATCGACGCCTCCCCTTCGAAGCTCGCGTGGACCCTCTTCGAGCTCACGGTGGTGGCTCGGGTGGCCTTGCATTTCGCGCATCGCTTACGAGGCGAGCGGCCGCTCCTCGCCGACTTCTGGTTGCTACCCGCCCGCGATCTGTTGCTGTGCTGGGTGTGGTGGCGTACCTTCTTCACCTCGCGCATCACCTGGCGGGGCAGCGAGTTCGATGTGGACGCACACGGGATCATGCGGAGCTCCTCCTAACAGCCCCGACCTGTGCGGCACCGAATTCCTCTCATCAAGATAGCCGCCTACGTGGGTGGCCTGGTGGGGCTGTCCGTGTTGATCGTGCTCATGGTCCGCTCGGACTTTGCCGAGATGTGGCGGACCCTGCGATCCGCCGGATGGAGCCTGCTATGGCTCACTCCGTATCGCATGCTGTTCTTCCTCCTCTATGCCGTCGGCTGGCGTAGCCTGCTGCAACCTTACGACCCGCAACGGCGCGCAGGTCTCGGCTTCCTGCTCTGGGTCACCACGGTCCGCGAAGGGATCGATCGCCTGTTGCCTGTGGCCAGTGTTGGCGGTGGGATCGCAGGCGTGCGCCTGGTTGGTTGGCGCGGTATACCTGCCGTGGCCGCCGCGGCGACGATCGCTACCGAGATCGTACTGACCATGGCAGCCTTGTACGTGTTTACGGCGGCCGGACTCTTCATACTGATCGATCTCGGTGCCTCGCACGAGACCTCCAGGCGTGTACTGATCGCCCTGCTGTTGAGTCTGCCCATGCCGGTCGTCACCGGCCTGCTGTTGCGCTATGGATCGGTATTCGAGCGCATCGAGGGCTTCCTGCGACCCATGGTGGGCGAGAGCGCGCTTTCCGCGGGGGCCTTGGCGCTCGATCGCGAATTGCGAGCGTGCTTGTCCCGGGGACGATCGCTGCTGTTCGCCGGCGCGTTGCAGCTGGTCGCCTTCTTCTCCGCCTCGTTCGAGATCTGGTTCGCGTTGCGGCTGTTCGGGCACCCGATCGACGCGCCGGCTGCCATCATGTTGGAAAGCATGACGCAGGCCGCGCGTCACCTGGCCTTCGTCGTGCCGGCCGGTGTCGGGGTCCAGGAAGGCATGTTCGTGCTCTTCGGTCATGTTTTGGGTATCAGCAGCGAGCTGGCGCTCGCGGTCTCCATGGCGAAGCGCCTGCGCGAGATACTGTGTGGTGTGCCCGCTTTGGTTTCCTGGCAGTTGCTCGAAGCGTCCCGGCTGCGTACGGCGGAGCGAAGCTCATGACGGCTGTACGCGAGCGATTTTTGATCGTCACCGCCGATGACTTCGGCATCCACGAGGCTGTGAATGAGGCCGTGAGTCAAGCCAGCAGGGCCGGTGTACTCACCGCGGCGAGTCTCATGGTAGGCGCTCCGGCCGCCGAGGACGCGGTGCGACGGGCTCGCGAGCTACCGCAGCTGCGTGTTGGTTTGCACCTCGTGCTGGCGGATGGATTTGCCGTCCTGCCGCGTGAGCAGATTCCCGATCTCGTCGACGACCGGGGTCGTTTCGGCGCTGGCATGTGGCTGGATGGCGTGCGCTATTTTGCGTTGCCAGCGCTGCGCAGGCAGCTCGAGGCTGAGATCCGGGCCCAATTCGTAGCATTCGCGCGCACGGGGTTGGTTCTGGATCATGTCAACGCCCACAAGCATTTTCATCTGCATCCGACGTTGCTGCGGATGATCGTGCGCATCGGACGCGAGTTCGGAATGAGTGCCGTCAGGGTGCCTCACGAGCCGATGTGGTACTCGACGCGCGGCGCCGGGATCGGCGCGATGGCGGCCAATGCGTTTCTCACGCCTTGGGTTGCGATGATGAAGGCGCGGCTTCGCGCGGGCGGCATCACGCACAATGACCAGGTGTTTGGAATCGCCAGCACCGGGCATCTCGACGAGGACACGCTCCTGGACATCCTCGCGAAGCTTCCGCCGGGTGTCACCGAGATTTATCTACATCCGGCGATGGATACGGAGGCGCCTATCACGGCCGCCATGTCGGACTATCAGCACAGTGCGGAGCTCGCCGCCCTGGTGAGTACGCGTGTGGCCGCCGCTGTCGCGGCGACGGGCGCGGGCCGGGGCGGTTATAGAGATCTTACCCGTACGGACTCAGTGTGAAGCATGCTCCTTGCGAGCTTTCGCGAGATCCGCCTGGAATTCATTGGATGAATCCAGACGCGCGACGACCGCCGCGGCGACCACCTGGCCGGCTTCCACATCGGTCGGAAAGTGCATGCCACAGATCAGCCGGCTCTCTTCATACTCCTCCGCACGCTGCATGAGCGACTGCGACCGGTCGGGATCCACGCGGGAGAGGATCATCGCGACGGTCCAACCGTGCACGCTATGGCCGGATGGGTAGGAAGATCCGTGCATCGGATGCTCCTCGGGCGTCGGTGCATCGTCCTTATTGCAGACGCGTTTTAGTTGCATCCGCTGGTAAGGACGGGGCCTGTGAAAGTGGTCTTTGGCCGCCGCCGCCGTTGCATCCACATCGAGCAGCGCACGATTCAGAAGCGCCACCAGCACTGGTGTGGCTTGCGCGTCGATGGGCCGGCCAAACGCCGCATCGAAGCGGGAAAGGAGCAGCCGCTCATCGAGTTTGGCGCTCTCGAAACGCGCCGGGTCCACCTTCTGGTAGTCCTCCACCAACTCCTGGTCGGCACGGTCCCAGGGCGTATCGACCTCCGGAGGTGGACCGAGGATGGCGCGGTAATCGACTTCGCGCCCGGCCAGGTATCCCTTGCTCTGCGCCTGGGAGTCCTGCGGATGCGCCAGGGCGACCATGGCGAGGAGAGCTCCAACAATCATGGCGCGGCGACCCGAGGCGGCGCGTGGCAATCCGGTTCTGTCGTTCATCAAGACCTTACTGTCGAGCTTGGCGGCGGCGTCAGGGTACTATTACACTGCACCTCAAATAAAGAGATCGCGACGAGCATCCTCAGGGCCCCGCCCTGAGGCCTCAAACGGATCTTCCCTTCGAGCTCCCGGGCGGTGCGTCTGCCCGCCCGGGAGCTGATGAAATCAAATCAACACAAAGCCAAGGGGAGATGACCATGATCTCAGTCAGATCAGTCTCTGTGGCGGTGCTTCTGGCCGCCGCGGTTGCGAATCTTGCGCCTGCCGCAGCCTTCGGGCAAACGCCCGGAATCTTCACGGTGATTGCCAGCAAGCTCGATGCGCCACGTGGATTGAGGTTCGGGCCAGACGGCGCGCTCTACATTGCCGAAGCAGGAACCGGCGGAACCAACAGCACCGGGACAGCCTGCGAGCAAGTGCCACCACCCGTCGGACCGTACACGGGCGGCAAGACTGGGCGAATCTCCCGGGTCGACAGCAATGGGAACCTTACTGTCGTGGCATCGGGTTTTCCCTCCACTGCGGACGCCCTCGGTGATCTCATCGGCGTTGCCGATGTCGCATTCATCGGCAACCAGCTGTACGCACTCGTGGCGGGGGGTGGCTGCTCGCACGGCAATCCCGATATCTCGACCGGGATCGCGGTCGTCAACCGCGACACGGGGAAATGGAATCTCATCGCGGACATCGGCGCCTTTCTCAAGGCCCATCCGGCGAAATACTCGAGTGCCGATGATTTCGAGCCCGACGGCACGCTGTACAGCATGATTTCCAGGGACGGGATTCTCGTCACGGTGGAGCCGAACCACGGGCAGGTGTTCGCCGTCACTCCCTGGGGCGGCATCGGGGAGGTCATCGACATCTCGGCCTCGGAGGGCCATATCGTTCCAACCGCCCTCGCCGCGCGCGAAGATACCTTGTATGTCGGCAATCTCAACCTGTTTCCCATCGATCCGCAATGGGCACGGGTACTGACGATCATCCACGACCGACATCATTTCGACGGCAATGTCGCCCCAGGCTTCGATCTCCCGAGGCAGTTCGGCCGGATCGTCGGCTCGAAGGCCGGCTTCACGACGGTTCTCGCCCTGGACTTCGGACCTGACGGGCTGCTCTATGCCCTGGAAATGTCCGACGCACCGGGCTTTCCGACTCCGGGTGCCGGCAAGGTGGTGCGCGTGAAACATAACGGCGACATCGAGGAGGTCATCACTGGCTTGTCGTTCCCCGCCGGAATGACATTCGGACCCGACGGCCGGCTGTATGTCGCCAACTTCGGTGCGGCACCGGCGGGCCTGGGGACGATCCTGCGGTTTGATATCGCGCCCGGCTGGTAGTGTGTCATTCGCCAGGATGGTAGTGACGCTCTGTGTGTGATTGCAGGTCGGTCGGATAAAAGTAGACCGGGTGCAGATTGCCGTCGGCGTAACGCTGCGCCTGGTCGAGGAAATGCCTGGAGGTCGGGTCGCCGCTCGCGCCGCCCGTGCTGACGGCGATAGCACGGACGTGTGGCCCGAATTCGACGACCGCCACGAAGCTGTTACCCTTCGTGCCGTAATAGCGCCGGGTTCCGGGGTAACGTTGGGCGCCGAAGGCCGCGAGCGAGCCCCACTGCGATGACGTGAAGGCGATGGGCATGCTGGGCTTGTCGTCGTCGAAGGTTTGTAAAATGGCACCGTCGTTGCGCTGGAAGCGGTTGATTTCGCCCCAGGGCACGGCAATGCTGCCAAAGTCCCTGGCCAGGTGTTGTGAGGCTTCGGTGAGGGCAGTCAGTTTCTGAGCATCCGTCGTGCGCTCGGCCATGTAGTCCCACACGGTCATGTCGGCGTCCCTGGCCGGTTGTGACGAGACAGCCCAGAGTGCCTCGCCCCAGAACACGGCCAGCGAGGTGGGCGCGGAGTCGAGGCTCCACCGATAATCCCAACCTCGCAACAGATTGATCGGCTCGCTCAGCGTCGCTTTGAGCGGATCGCTCGCGGCCAGGCGGTCATAAGCGGCCAGCAGCAAAGGAACGTCACGCGCGAATGCGGTGAGATAAGGGTCGAAGGCACCTCTTATCAAGGTCTCGAGGGTGAAGTCCCGCCTCGCGTTCAGAACGAGCAGCGCGTGTTGCCCACGTGGGCTCTCGCCAACCTGGTCCATGTAACGTGGGAAGTCTGCTGCTTTGGGACTATCGGTGCCGGCCGCGGTCCATGGCCAGTTGTTGACATTCATCACCCAGCCGTTCGCCGGACTCACCACGTGAGGCAGGCTCTCCAGGGTATGGAGACCCTTCCAGTCCGTGGCAGGGTCGCTGCCGTCGACCGGCTTGCGATAGTCGAAGTGGTCGTCACGCACCGGGATGAATTGCGGGTGCAGGTACGCGATCTCTCCTTTCGCATCCGCGAACAGGGTGTTGTTGGAGGAGTTGGCTTTGAGTTGCGCGACTTTCAGGAAGCTCGCATAGTCGCTCGCCTTCGTGCGCAGGAAGGACTGCTCGAGCGCTTCCATGGGGCGGTTCATCAAGGCGAAGGCGATCCACTTGTCATCGCTCTCGGCACGCACGATGGGCCCATGATGAGTGGCGTAGGTGGTGAAGGTACGCGTCGCGAGAGACCCGTCGGGGTTTCGGTAGGACAGCCTCACCTCTTTCGTCGTGACCGGTCGTAACTCCTTGCCATAGCGATACTGGAGGCGATTGCTGCCGGGTTTCCGGGCGATGGTTTCGGCAAACTCGTCGACGTTGTCGACACCGCTGGAGGTGTGCATCCAGCCGGCGTGCGCGTTGAAGCCCTGGTAGATGAAGAATTGCCCCCACGTGACGGCGCCGTAGGCATTCAGGCCCGCGTCGCTGGTCATCTGCAGCTCGGAGCGGAAAAAGAAGCTCGTATGCGGGTTGATCAGCAGGAGCGCGTGTCCGTCTCTCGTGTGGGAAGGCGCGATGGCAAAACCGTTCGAGCCTTGCGGCTCTGTGAATACCAGGCCCTGCTCAGCGCTCGTCATCGCCAGGTGACTCTTTTCGTAGAAAGCCTGGAGCTGTGTGAGCGGCACACGCTCGATGTCGCCGCCGATGCTGCCTTCAGAGAAACTCAACGCCATCCAGGGCTCGAAATGGGTCAACACCTTCGGATGGACATCCGGGTGGGTGGCCAGGAAGTAGTTCAGGCCGCTCGCCCAGGCCACCATCAGCTTCTTCAGCCACCCGGGGCAGCGGGCGTAATCGGCCTGCAGGGTTTGCGGGTCGATGAATAGCCGTTGGCGCAGGTCCTGCCAGAGCGCCGGCTCGCCTTCCGCTTCGGCCAGGCGGCCGAGGCTCACCAGGTAGTTGTTCTCGACCCGGTTGAAGTCGTCCTCGGCCTGCGCATAGATCATGCCGAAGACGGCGTCGGCGTCGGTGTGGCCTTTGATGTGCGCTATACCCCAGTCGTCGCGGGTGATCGTCACGTGCGCGGCTTCGGCGCGCCACGCGACATTTTCGGCGTCGGGTTTTCGGGCGGTGTCGTGTTTGCCGTCGCTTGCCGCGAGGGCGGGCACAACAGGTGCCGCGCAGAGGGTCAGGGCGAGCGTGAAGATCGCGATGATCGGCTGTTTCATCCGTTTTTCCTTATTTTCCGGTGCGGAACCGGGTCCACATCCGGGTCCTGAGGCGTACGTAGTCCTCGCTCATGGCGCGCTCGGGGATGAGGTGCGCCGCGAGCTCGCCGCTGGGGAAGATGGCGGCGTTGGTCAATTCGGGTTGTAACATGGGTTGCGAGGCGGCGTTGCCATTGGCGAAGTGGATGGCATTGCTGTTCTCCGCGGCGATCGCCGGGTCCATGAGAAAGTCGATGAGACGATGCGCGTTGTCCGGATGCGGCGCATCCGTCGGGATGGCGGCGGCGTCGAACCACATCACCGCGCCCTCCTTCGGGATGCTGTAGCGGATCTGGATACCGTTCGCCGCGATCCGGGTGCGTTCCTGTGCCTGCAGGGCATCGCCGTTGCTCGCGATGATGAGACACAACTCGCCGGTGGCGAGATCATCGACGAGCGAGCCGCTGCTGATCTTGCGGATGTAGGGACGTACCGCCTGCAAGGCGCGCTGGGCCTGCTCCAACTTTGCCGGGTCCTCGCTGTTGGGTGGCTCGCCGAGCCAGGCCAGCACGCTGGGTACGATGACGTTGGGGGATTCGTATAGCCCGATGCCGCAGTCAGCCAGACGCGCCGCGACTTTCGGATCGAGCAGCAGCGACCAGCTGTCCACGGGCGCCCGCGGCAAGCGCGCCTGAATCGCGGCGACATTGTAGGCCAACCCCGTAATGCCCCACGTGTAGTCGACGGCATGGGCATTGCCAGGATCGTGTGCCGCGAGGCGCTCCATGATGCGCGGGTCGAGATTCTTCAGGTTCGGGAGACGGGACTTATCGAGCGGCCGGAAGACTCCGGCGGCCATCAGGCTCTCCAGGTAAGCGCCCGAAGGGAACACCACGTCGTAGCCGGAATGTCCGGCGAGCATTTTCGCCTCCAGTGTGTTGTTGGAGTCGAAGACGTTGTAGTGCACCTGGATGTGATAACGGGCCTCGAACTTCCGCAGGACGTCGGGCTTGATGTAGTCGTACCAGTTGTAGACGTTGACGGCCGGCTCTTCCGCGGGCGCAGCATGTTGTGACGGTGAGCTGCCGGGATGTCCGCAGGCGGCGAGTGCGACGCAGAAAACCGCGGCGCAAAAAGGGCGATGACTCATGCTGTGTTGAAATGTTGCGTCGTGCCATGCGACAGAATAGCCGCAGTCGAGGTGAAAGTGGAATCGGGGTCTCAATCTCTCGCGTTGAG
>DAITMW010000211.1:0-13686 GCA_036834945.1 Steroidobacteraceae bacterium | reverse complement strand
CTGTACTTCGTCCCACCGTTGTACGGAATCGCAGCTACCGCGCTGTAGCCGGTTCCGTTATAGGCATCGATGAACCCGGACGGATTGAAGCGCACGATCGCCGCGAGGCTGGTATAGATCGATTGCGGGCCATTGGAGAGGCCGATGACGGCGTTGATCTTGTTCCCCGACGGTGTTGCATTGAACTTCACCGTTGGCGAGCCGGTTTGCGCGGTCAGGGCCGTATTCGTCCATGCCGACGTCGCGGTATGGCAGACCTCCACGGTGTGGGTGAGTGCCTCGAACAACGTCATGTGGTTGCCCTGGTCGTTGTCGAGGCCCTGGGTGAGCAGACCGTTCTGGATCCAGTTGTAGGTGTTGGCCGTTCCGTGCAGTCCGGTCGTACCCGAGCCGTCCGCCATGGCGGCGACGTTGAGACGGTTGTGATAGGCGTTGTAGCCGATCGCGTAGGTGGTTCCCGGGCCGACGGCAATCTGGTTCACGTGCGAGGCACCGGAGCCGGTGCAGTAGCCCGAGGGGGCGGTGATCAGGGAGTCGGGGCCGCCCCGACGGCGACTCTCGAGTCCGGCCATCACGTTCATGGCGCCAACGATCCGATCCTCCGCCGTCATGGTCGTGTCGGTATACAGCTCGCCGCCCTGGATCCAGTCGGTTTCGGCCGCGAGCAGGGTCGATGAGATGCTGTCCTCCATGTGGCGCAGGTCACGGCAGGTTTCCTGCCCGACATTGTTGGTGGACGAGTTGAAGACGGTCTGGCCGAACCAGCTGGGGTTGCCGCGCGGGGAGGGCGCGTGGTTGCCGCCATCCTTCGCCTGCAGATAGAACAGGTCCGGGACGCGTCCCTTCCAGAAGCTGCGGGCGGACGCGAGCAGCGTCGGATTCTCCGTGAAGACCGCGATCTGCATCATGCCGTCGATCATGGTCATGTCCCAGTTGCCATTGGTGCCCGAGCCATGTTGGATCACCGGTTGGTAGATGTTCTTCAGCATGTTGCCGAAGGCAGTGACGTCCGCGGCGCTCCAGCCGGCGCCGGCGCCACTGCTGGTCTTGCCGTAGCGGATGATCTCGGCGGCGCGCGGCCACTTCTCGGCATCCCAGCCGGACTGCAGGGGGCCGTTCGAGCAATCGGTGCCGCCGGGGCAGGGGAGACCATTGGTGCCGGCATAGCCCCGGAAGCTCTTCGCGTACGTGTTCATGATCTCCATGGCGTTGTTGGCATACGCCTGGTTGCCCGTCATGTACCACAGCAGTGCCTGGACGTACGCGGCATTGGAGTCGTTGTCGGCCGCCTGGCATCCCTTGTTGGGATTGGAGTTGGAGCCGCACTGGTTGATGCCGCCCGACACGGGGCCCTGCACGGAATAGTTGATCGAGCCGTACGCGCTGTCCTGCGCCTTGTTCACCTGGTCGACGATCACCGGGTTGCCGGCCTGGTAGGCCGCCCGGGTCGCCTCCAGCTGGGCCTGGCTGACGACGATACCCGGGTGCTTCCAGGTCTGTGCGCCGGCGGTCGTGCACAGGCACACGAGGGCGACACGGACCGCTGACTTCCGTAGCTGCATGACGAATTCCCTGATGTTGGTTTTGAGGCGCGCGCCCGACGAGCGGACGGCGCGCGGCATGGAACCATCGTCGCGGGAAGAGTGTCAACAAACCGGGATTTAGGTCGCGTCTCCAGCCACCGACATTACTCCCACTCGTGGAAAAACTCCGCCCCCGGCGGCCGCCCGTTGACCCACATCTCCGATGGGTCCCAGTGCTCCGCGATGAGGCCGTGAGCGTCGATGCGAAACACGTCGAACCAGGTCATGTAGTAAATGTGGTTGGGATTCGCGCGGTCGCGAACCTTGCGCACCGTACTCACCATGACGATGTCCCGCTCGGCGACGATGGCGATGACGGGCGCCTTGATCAGGGGCGCCACGGGTTGCGGCTGGCGTACCTTCTTGAAGAGCTCGACGAACGCCGCGCGCCCGGAAGTCACGTTCGGGTTGTGCTGGATGTAGGTTTCAGCCATGTAGCGCGGCGCCTGGTCCAGGTGGCCGCCCTCGTACACGATGCGCCAGAAATCAAACACAGTCTGCTTGTTGTGTGCCAGCTGCGGATCCGGGCTCTGCAACATGGCGAGCTGGTCGGCCGCCGGAACCGGCGCAACCTGCGCGCTGGCGCTGACCAGCAAGCCGGCCAACAGAATGCCAAAAATCAGACCGGGCTTTGTCATGGTGACTTGCGAACCCCCGCGTGCAACCCCTTCGGTCACACACTATAAGTCGGCCCGTCCGGGGACGGCCGCCGCGGCTGCGGGGGCGGCCGCAGGGCAGACGAAATTACACAGAATTGCAAAATTAACTCTGCGTCGCAGAGTACTTGACAACATTTAAGCAACACCGCTAGCGTGACCCCCAGTCGCGCACAGAAAGGGGAGCGATATGCAGTCGGCCAATGCGGTCCGGATCGATTCTCAGGCGGTGGCCACGCTCCGCTATATCCGGGAATCCATGGATGCCGCCACGTCGGTGGCTGTGCCCGGCTCGGCCGGGATTGCCATGGGCGTCGTCGGTCTGCTGGCGATGGTGATCTGCTCCGTACCCGGCCTGCGCGAGGTCTGGCTTGGCATCTGGCTTGCCTCGGCGGCTCTCGGGGGCGGGCTCGGATTTGCCCTCGTCACCCGGCCGGCCTCGCTGCGCGGTTTGCTGCTCTACGGAACGCCGCTGCGTAAATTTGCCCTGTGCCTATTCCCGGCACTGTTCGGCGGTGCCGTGATGACCGGCGTCCATTGGAGCTACGGCAATCTCCACGCCATACCTGGGACCTGGCTGCTGATGTACGGCTGCGCATTGATTTCCGCGAGCGTTGCCGCGACACGCACGATCGCCGTCATGGGTGGCGCCTTCGTGGCGCTCGGACTGATCGCGCTTTTCCTGCCCGAGTCGCTGCAGATTTACATGCTGGGAGCCGGATTCGGTGGCCTGCATGTGCTCTTCGGCCTTTTGATCGGACGAACCCGCCATGACCGCCAAATCTAAGATTGTCGCGTCCACAGAGGAAGCGGCGCCGCGCAAGCGCCCCAGGTTGGCTGCAGTAGCCGTACCGTCCCGTGACGCGGAAGACGCCACTTTCGACCGGCTCGTCTACGAGCGTGTCCGGCTGGGGATCATGAGTGCGCTCGCGGTTCGGGAGGAGCTCACCTTCAGTGAGCTGAAAGCGCTGTTCGATGTCAGCGATGGGAACCTGAGCGCTCACGCCCGCAAGCTGGAAGAAGCGAAGTACCTCACCTGCACGAAATCCTTCGCGGACCGCCGCCCGAAGTCGGTCTACCGGCTGACGCCGCGAGGCAGGGCCGCCTTGAACCGCTATCTCGATCACGTCGAGGCCGTGATCAAGGCCACCCGTGGAGCGCGTGATTTCTAACATGCACGTCGCGATCATCATGGACGGAAACGGCCGCTGGGCCGCACGGCGTCACCTGCCGCGTACCGCCGGACATCGCGCGGGCGCGAAGACTGTTGATGCCATCGTGACCGCGGCGGCGCGGCTGCGCATCGGTACTTTGACGCTGTATGCCTTCTCATCGGCGAACTGGAACCGGCCGCGCGCCGAAGTGAGTGGTCTGTTCACTCTCCTGCGGCGCTACTTGCTGACTCAAACACAGCGTTGCCTCGAGCAGTCCATCCGCATAAACGTGATCGGACGCCGCGATCGCCTCACCGTCGGGCTCCGCAAGCTCATCGAGAATAGCGAGCGAATCACGGCACACTGCACGGGGATGCAGTTACGCATCGCCGTCGATTACTCCTCACAACACAGCTTGCTCGAGACCTGCCGCCGCCTGCGGACCCAGGCGGATGTCGACCGGTCACGCTTCATGGAGCAACTTGCCGCGGTCGACCACTCGAGCTCCACCGTCCCGGAGGTCGACCTCTTGATCCGCACGGGCGGTGAAAAGCGCCTGAGCGATTTCCTGCTGTGGGAGTGTGCCTACGCCGAGCTGCACTTCGTCGACAGCCTCTGGCCCGATTTCGACGCGGACGCCTTCGAGTCCGCCCTCGAAGAGTTCGGCCGCCGCGATCGGCGCTTCGGCGGCCTCACCGCTGCCGCCGGGCTCTAAATCTGATCCCGCAGAACCAGCGCGACCTTCCGGACTTGCCCGTCCCGCTTCAAACCCAACTCGACCTTCGTCCCCGCGGGTGTGGCACGCAACAGCCTGCGTGTGTCCGAAAGTCCTGCGGCACGCACAGGCGCCCCATTCACCCCTGTGATGACGTCGCCTACTCGCAATCCCGCGCGCTCAGCCGGGCTACCGGCGGAAACCTCGGTCACGAGGTAGCCGTCCGGCCCGGCATTGATCCACATACCTGAGCGATCGAAACAACCCGCATCGGTCGGGGCGGGCCTGGCCGGCTTCAGGTACATCTTCTGGTGCGCGTAGTCGAACGTCACCACGAAGCGTTTGAGGAAGCCGCTGCCGATGTTGCCTTCGTAGTTCGGATCGCTGATCGAGCCGCCCTTGTCCTCGGAGAGGCCGGCAACGGGATTCGCAACAGGTGCCGCACTGCCGAGAGTGATCGATGGCAGGCGCACCACATACGAGCGGGAGGGGCCGCCCATCCCCCAGCCGGTGACGGCGCTCACGCCTTTCGCGAAGCGCGCCCGCAGGTTCTGCGCTTTCACGAACGGGCCGGTGATATCCAGCTCAGAGCGCGAGCCGGTGTCGATGTCGAAGCGCGCGGGCAGGTCGTCGATCCGGCCCGATACCTGGGGCAGGTGGTCGTAGAACACGAACGGCACCGCCAACCCCGCTCCCGTTGGATCGAAGCGGGTCGGGTTGGTCATGGTCATGGTGTCGCGTCCGTAGTCCAGCCGTACGACGAAGCGCCGGAACAACTCGAATCCGACCATGCCGTCGACCGGAAATCCCTCGATGGAATCGTCGTAGATCGGAGCGACGAATCCCAGCTGGTCGTGGAGCTTCACTGCGCCCAGGGCAATTTCATCGACACGGGCGAAGCCACTCTCGGTGTGCTTGTCACCCGCACCGGACATCGCGGCCGCGCCAATGGTTTTCAAGCCGAGCTCGGCCGCCAGGCGCGGAGAGATCAGGTTGTGGCCGCCCGTATCCACTATGAAGGTGTACGGGCCCTTGCCATTGACCTTCGCGCTCACATAGATGTGGTTGTTGAGCAGTTGGAAGGGCAGGGTCACGGCGGCCGCGTCAGCATCGAGCGTCGCTCCGGTGGGCGGCGCTGTCGGACGGGAGTACGCCGTCAGTGGCATCGGAGCAGCAACGGAGAATGCCTTCAGATGGAGGAATTGGTTGTTTTCCTTCCCGGAGCCGGTGTCGATGGTGATCGAGTGCGGCAGCGTCAGACCGTGCTCCGCACTGTAGTCCTCGAACAGGGTGCGGGTGTGAAAGAACTGCCGGTCCTCCGTCACCTGCGCCAGCAGCCCCGTGTTGGTGTCGAACCAGGCGCCGAAAGGCTTGCCCTTGCGCGGCGTGACGGTGAGTTGGTCCAGGGTCTTGCCGTCAACCACCGATCGCCCGGCATAAGTGATAGTCGCGCCCGAGTACCCGGACCTCCACCAGAGGTTCCCGAGGCGATAGGCCTCATTGACCGCGACAGCGATGCGATCACCACCTTCCTGCGGCGTGTTGGCGCCGGAAGTGTCACGCATCCAGGGCGTGGTGCCGTCGAACCCCGCAGCCTCACCGACGATGTCGGCCTGCATGCTTTCGACGAATGCCCCTGTCGCGAGATCGATTTGATCGGTTCGGGAGCCCTTCAGTCCGGAGCCTGAGAACGTGTAGTCGACCCTGGCGCTGCCCGAGTCGGGCACCTTGCCCACCGCGGTGTGGTAAGCAGACAGGACGCTCTCGACCGTTGGTGTCGCGGCCACGGCCAGCGCGCAATTGACGCCGACGAGCACCCCGGCGCTCAGTAGAAACAGTCTCATCAGGGACCTCCATTCATGTCGCCCGGCGCCTGGCGCGCACGGACCAAAGGGTCATTGTAAGACGGCATGCGACTGCATCGCATTTCGGTCATGATGTGCGGGTGTCGCACCTACCGCCCTTGCGATCCAAGCTGCTCGTGCTCGCCGCCGTCGGCGTCGTGCCGATGCTCATTCTTTCGCTGGTACTGGGCTATTTCCTCATCGATCACGAGAAGGAAACGATCAGCGTCGCCGCGCGAGCCCGCAATCACACATTCCTGACCGCGGTGGAAGCCCAGATGAAGGGCTACCTGGGGACACTGCGCGCGTTGGCCGCGTCCGCGAGTCTCGAGGCGGGCGATTTCAACGCATTCGACGCGGAGGCACGCCGGGTGTTGGCCTCACAGGCACCCGATTGGCGCAACATATTGTTGCTGGATACCTCGGGTCAGCAACTGCTGAACTTGCGGTATCCCTCCGGGGCGACACTCAGCAACGAGGCCCAGATCGACAACCCGGGATTCCGGCAGGTCCTGGCGACCCGGCGGCCTTTCGTAGGCAATCTCAACCCGGGGCCGGTGTCGAAGCTGCCGGGTATCGCCGTACGGATGCCAGTGATGCGGGGCGAGGAATTGCGCTACGTGCTCGAGTTCATCCTGGAGCCGTCCGCGCTCGTCAAACTCATGCAAGCGCAGAGGTATCAGGCTTCGTGGGTGGCGGCACTCGTCGACCGCAACGGTCACTTCATCGCACGCCAGCCCGCGCCACCCGGCGGACAGGAAGTCGCTCCGAATTTCTGGGCCGCAATCCAACGCACACCGGAAGGCTGGTATCGAGGCAGGACATTCGAGGGCACTGACACCTACACGGACTACAAGACCTCGGAGCTCACCGGCTGGACGGTCGGCCTGGCGATTCCCAGCGCGGAGATCAATGCCGCGGCCTACCGGGCCTCGGTCTACCTGGCGCTCGGAACCCTCGTATCCCTGCTGTTGGTGCTCGCATTCGCTTATTGGCTATCACGTTACATCGCGGCCCCGATAGCAGGCCTTGCGGCCGCTGCGCGGCGCATGGGTCATGAGCCGAGGCCGGAGTCACTGTCCGCCGTGAAGAGTGATCCCCACGTGCAGGAAGTGTTCGAGGTGGCTACCGCGTTGGAAGACGCCGCTGCTTTGTTGAGGGAGCGCGAGCTTCTGCGAGAGCGTGAGCAGGACGCATTGTTGGCGGCGGACAAGGCGAAAGATGAATTCCTGGCGATGCTGGGTCACGAGCTGCGCAATCCCCTGAGCTCCATTGTCGCCTCGGCGCACGTGTTGCGGCTTTCCAAGCCCGGTGCGGCGGCGGCCCTCCAGGCCCACGAAGTCATCGATCGCCAGGCACAACAGATGGCACGCCTGGTCGAGGATCTGTTGGACGTCAGTCGCCTGGCCATGGGCAAAGTCACGTTGCAACGCGAGCGGCTCGATCTGGCGGTGCTCGCGGAGCGCGTACTGCGGACCTGGCAGCAGACGCGGCGCAGCCGTGCGGCGCGCATCCAGTCCGATCTGGCCAGCGTGTGGGTTCTCGGTGATCGTGTCCGCCTGGAGCAGGTCCTTTCCAATCTGTTGGATAACGCGGAAAAATTCTCGGCCGCGGAGCAGCAGATCCATGTCCGGGTGACGACCGATGCCGGCCGCGCGGTTTTGCAGGTGCGCGACGAGGGGCAGGGGATTACGCCTGAGGAGATGCCCCACATTTTCAAACTGTTCGTGCAGGGGCCACAGACATTCGACCGCCCGCAGGGCGGCCTCGGCCTCGGTCTGACTCTCGTGCAACGCCTGATAGAAATGCATGGAGGTGCGGTCACGGTGTTCAGTGGCGGACGCGGACAAGGTGCTCTCTTTACCGTGAGCCTGCCCGCGGTGCAGGCGCAGGAAAAGCCGCTGCTCGTCACGGAGAGGCCGGTCACGGGTTCGCAAGGCCGTCGTATCCTGTTGGTTGAGGACAACGAGGACGGCCGGCGGATGATGGAGACCATGCTCACCCTGGAGGGGCACGTGGTGCGCACGGCTGCGACGGGCGAGGCCGCCGTACGCGAAGCGCTCGAATGGAAACCTGACATCGCGCTCATTGATATCGGGTTGCCTGACATCGATGGTCACGAGGTGGCACGCAGAGTGCGCGCGCTCCCGTTGGAGAACCCCCCGAAGCTCGTGGCGATCAGTGGCTTTGGCCAGCCGGGTGACCTCCACAACGCCTACGAAGCCGGGTTCGACCTGCACCTCACCAAGCCCATCGCACCGCGTTTTCTGCACGATGTCATGAATGCGCTAACCTCAAAGGGCGAGGCAACATGAAACGCACTGTATCCGTAGCGAGCTTACTGCTGTTAGCGGCGTTCGGATCCGCGAATGCCCGTGAGTGCAAGGGGATTACTTTCCCCGATCACGTGCAGGTCAAGGGCACCGAGCTGACGCTCAACGGGCTGGGAATGCGCAAGGCCACCATTCTCAAGGTGAATGTTTACGTGGCGGCGCTGTACGTGACTCGCGTGTCGCGTGACCCGCAGCCGCTCATCGATCCCACCACGCCCGCGGAGCTGACGCTGCATTTCGTACGCAACGTCGGAGTGGGCGACCTGAGAAACGCGTGGAAGGAGGGTTTCGAGCGGGTCGCGAAAGACCAGATGACCGCCCTCGCCGCGCGGGTTGCGATGCTGAATAACTGGATGTCGGATGTAAAGACGGGCCAACGTCTGGACTTCGTCCGGCTCCCCGAGACCGGAATTCAAGTCAGCGTCAACGGTGTCCTCAAGGGTACCATCACGGGCGATGATTTCTCGCGCGCCTTCATCTCGATCTGGCTGGGAGCGGAGCCGCCCAACGCGGAGCTGAAGAGCGGCCTGTTGGGCGGGACCTGTGACTGACTCAGGCGAGCAGAGTCAGGGTCATCTCGATCGACTGCACCCCTCCAGGGGCTACCGTGAACACGCCGGGCTTGGCGGTGAAATCGCCGCTGAAGCCGGCCGGGTCCGCGATCCCGTGCCAGGGCTCGATACACACGAACGGAGCTCCCGGCTTTGTCCAGACCCCCAGGTAGGGCGCATCCGGAAAACTCACGCGGATGCGCGGCCCGTCGGCCGCGCCATACGTGACCGAGCGGCTGCGTACCTGGTCGAAGATGACGACATCGCTCTTGAAGAGAGCGTCGTCCAGCACGAACCGCCTGTTGGATACCGGTGTTGGATGAGCATCGGGCGTCAGGAGCCCGGCAGCGTTGAGACGCCGGATCGGCGCGGGCTCGTCCAAGTCGAATTCGATGAAATGTGACGGCCGCTCACGCCCGTAGGGCAGAGGCCAACGCAGCGCGGGGTGATAGCCGAAGCTCGCCGGCATGTTGATGTCACCGAGGTTGCGGACCGAGGCAATCACTGCAAGCGTGGCGCCGTTCACCGAGAATCGCACATCCAGCTCGAACCGGAACGGATACACCGCCAGGGTGCTCTCGTCCGCCTGCAACCTGAAGGTTGCGGTCGAAGACGTCGCAGCGACGACGCTGAAGGGTTTACCGCGCGCGAAGCCGTGCCTCGATAGCGAGTAGGTTTTATCGCCTGACCGAAAGTGACCGCCTGCGAGCTCTCCCACGATGGGAAACAGGATCGGTGCGCGTCCCGTCCAGACCGCCGGATCTCCGTTCCAGAGTAAATCTCGGCCGCTCGCGTCGCTCAGAACGGATAGTTGCGCACCAAGAGGATCGACTTCCGCGCGCAGGTCAGCGGAGCTCAGCGGGATCCACGTGTTCCGGGTTTCTGCCATGGTTGCACACCTCCTAAGGGTGATCGCGACGATGCTGAAACGTGCGCTATTCTGCAACACCCCAATGGAGCTATAGGAGACTGCGCATGGGCAAGAAAATTCTCATGCTCGTCGGCGACTATGCCGAGGACTACGAGACCATGGTGCCGTTCCAGGCCGTGCAGATGGTCGGACATACCGTGCACGCGGTATGTCCGGACAAGAAGGCCGGTGACTACGTCATGACCGCCGTGCATGACTTCGAAGGCCAGCAGACGTACTCCGAAAAGCCCGGCCACCGGTTTACGCTCAACGCCACTTTCGACGAGGTGAAGCCCGAGCAGTATGACGCGCTGCTGCTGCCCGGCGGCCGTGCGCCCGAGTACCTGCGTATGAACGCGAAAGTGATTACCTTCGTGCAGCACTTCGCACGCGAGAACAAGCCGATCGCGGCCGTCTGCCACGCGGCGCAGATTCTGGCAGCCGCCGGTGTGATCCGCGGGAAGAGGATTTCCGCTTATCCGGCCTGCGCCGCCGAGGTCAAGTTGGCCGGCGCGGAGTACGCCTCGATCAAGATCGATGAGGCCGTCACCGACGGCAACTTCGTGACCGCCCCGGCATGGCCGGCCCATCCGGCGTGGCTGGCACAATTTCTCGCGGTGTTGGGAACTCGTATCACGACCTGAGTTATGATTGCCGATCATGACATTGAGAGAGTTGCGTTACCTCATCGCGCTGGCGGACCGCGCCCACTTCGGGCGCGCCGCCGAGGATTGCCACATCTCCCAGCCGACGTTGAGCACGCAAATCCGCAAGCTCGAAGACTACCTGGGCGTGAGCCTGATCGAGCGCAATGCCAAGTCGGTCTCACTGACGCCCATAGGTGAGGAGGTCGTCCGCAGCGCCCGCCAGATCGTCGCGCAGGCGGATGCGCTGCTGGCGGCGACCCGGGTTCCCAGGGGGCCGCTCGAAGGTCGGCTGAGCATCGGCATCATTCCGACGCTCGGGCCTTATTTCCTGCCATCTTTCATTCCTCTCACCAAGAGCCGCTACCCGCAGTTGCAGCTCGTCGTGCACGAGGACCTGACTCAACATCTTCTGGAGCGGCTGCGCAGCTATCAGATCGATGCCGCGCTGCTGGCGTTGCCATTGGAAGACCATGACCTCGACCAGTTGCCGCTCTTCGACGAGCCCTTCTGGTTCGCCTGCCCGCCGCAGCACCCGCTGGCGCGGGCCGACGCGGTGGCGGAAGACGACCTGGGGGATGAGACACTGTTGTTGTTGGCCGATGGTCACTGCCTGCGCGGCCAGGCATTGGCGGCCTGCGGGCGGCAAGCGGAGCCGGAAGAGGGCTCAGACGACTTCCGCGCGGTGAGTCTCGAGACGATCTGCCAGTTGGTTTCGGCGGGGCTCGGCTGCACGTTGTTACCGGCATTGGCGGCGCGTAGATCACCCTCGCCGCCGCTCGCGATCCGACCGATGCGCTCCCGCAATGACAGCCGGCGCATCGGCCTCGTGTGGCGGCGCGGTTATCCGCGGGCGCAGGAGCTGGCCCTGTTGGCCAGGCTCGTGCGCGAAAACGTGCCCGAAGGCACCCGCCCTGTAAAGCTTTAACGCTTACCGTAGTCGAGCGGTACTCCTTTGCGCTGCGCCAGGATGTACGACTCCAGGGCACGCATTTTCGGATCATCCGGTGCCAACACCTTGCCGCGCACCGGGTGCTCGATGCACCAGTTGATCATGTCGCGCAACAACGCGACCCGGCCGAGGGTGGGCTGGAACTTCGGGTAGGTCTCGGGATGAGTGTTGGCCGCGCGTGGATGGCACATGTCGCACGACACCGCGATCTCGCTGCCCAGCTCATCGCCACTGTGAAATACGGTCGAGCCGTAGACGGCCTGCTTGTAAGTCTCGGTGTCCCAGACCTTCACGTCCTGCGCCGACACGGCGCCATAGGTCGATGACTGGCCGGTACCGATGAGCCTGGAGTTGTCCTCGGGGCGGATCACCTGGTGCGCCTCCACTTCCTCGGCAACCCACTTGCTGTCCGGATTCTTTGCCTGCCACTGCGCCATCAGCGCGTCGGCGATCTTCTTGCCTTCGGCGGGGGTCTTCGGCGTGTTGTCGGGCACCTGCACGGTGGTCTGGTTGTCGCACAACTTGACCACCTTGGCGCCGCCGGCCTTGGCCGGGATCGGCGAGGCGAGCGGCTGATCGGCGGATACCGCCTGCGACGCGAGCGCCACGAGGGCCAGGGCGAGCCAGGGAGTTGGTTTCATCGGAAGTCCTCCTTTCGGTCAATAGCTCGCCAGCGTCGGCAATGCCGGCGCATCCTGCTTGCCACTGCTGCGTAGATAGCTGGCCTTCACTTCCATCGGATTGCGGTTCCACAGGCTGTAGAGCTTGTCGACCAGTCCGTCGGGATGGACGGTCGCGGTGCCGTCGCCCAGGCCGTCATTGGGGTCGAAGGGGTTGGGTCGGTTCATCTGCACGGTCAGTGCCGGCAGACCCTGCGGAGCGTACGGCCAGGGCCATGCAGTGGACAACATTCCGTGAAAGTCGATGTTACCGATCCGGTTGGTCAGAACCTGGTGGGTGTGTCCATGCAGCACCGTGACGTGATCGAATCGCTGCAGGATCGCCTGCACGTCCTCGGCGTCGTCGGTCCAGAAGTTCCAGGGCCGATAGAGTTTGTACAAGGGCGAGTGCGAGAACACGATGATGGGTGTGGAGGTCGGGACCTTCTCCAGGTCCTTCTTCAGCCACGCACGCTCTGTGGCGCCAACTTCGAACGCGCTCTGAACGGCGTTGTCGAGACCCGCGACGGTGTGCATGCGCTCCGCTGGTGTCATGCCGCGGGCGGTCCAGAAATCTTTCTCGTGCACGCTCATCAGAACGACAAAGTGCACGCCTTTGTGGTTGAAACTGTAGTTCTCAGGTCCAAACAGCTCGTTCCAGCGATGGCCCATGTCGAAGAACCAGTCGTGCTCGCCCACCATCATGTGGACGGGGGCCTTGAGACTCTTGAGAATCTGCGCGCCGAGATCCAACTCCTCCCTGCGACCGAGCTGCGCCAGGTCGCCGCCGTAGAGGACGAAGTCCGGCTGCGGATCGAGCGCGTTGACATCGTCCACCGCGCGCAGCAATTGGCGCACGAAACGCTCGTTGGTCTTCTTCGCGTACAGGTGTGAATCGGAGATGTATGCGAAGGTGAAGGGCTGCTTTGCCCCGCCACCCTCTGCAGCGGAAGCGACGTTGATCGGCAGAAAACTGTGGGCGTGATGGCTCACGCCTGAGGCGACGGCCGCGGCGGCGGCTCCCGCCGAGACCTTCATGAAGGTGCGCCTGTCGAGCCGCTGCAGTCCGCGAAACAGGGCGTCGCGCTCTTCGAAGTAACGTGTCTCGACGCTCTTGATGTGGGGAATCCGTTTGTCGTTCATGTTCGTCACCTTGACCGTTACTTCAATCCACCCGCGCCGATCACGCGGGTCTCGAACGGCAGCACCTCGCGGTGCGCGAGCGCGTTGTCACGGAAAGGCCGTTGCTTGGCCGCCTGCGCCTTCTGTTCCTCGAAGGCCACGGCGTTTTCGCCCGCAAAGCGCGCGTCGGTGAGGGTGAACAGGAAGGCCACCAGGTCATCGATTTCCGCTTCGCTCAGGTTCAGAGGCTCGATGCCGCCGTCGAGGTAGGGATTGGTCTCTCCACCCTTGTTGTAGTGGTCCACCACGTCCCAGAGGGTGCGCAGCGAGCCATCGTGCATGTACGGTGCGGTGATGCCGACGTTGCGCAATTGTTCGGTTTTGAATGCACCGATGTCGCTGCGGTTACGCGTAGTGATGAAGCGTCCGAGCTCCGAAAGATCGGTCTCGAGCGCCAGCTTGTCCAGTGACTGTTGATCGCTGTTGACCTTGACCGCTTCGAGCCCCCTGCGCGCCAGCTCCTCGAAGTTCTGCTTGCGCGCCGACACGCCGATGTTGTGGAA
>DAITMW010000210.1:1993-13763 GCA_036834945.1 Steroidobacteraceae bacterium | reverse complement strand
TGAAGCGGCGCGCCTGTTTGCCCCCCGCCAGGGGCAACTGGCTCTCGTCAATGATCTGGCCGTCCTTCATCACGAAGACAATGGACTTCGTGTTGTGGATGTCGACGCTCGGATCCTTGGACAACAGCACCATGTCGGCCAGCTGGCCCACGTCGATCGACCCCATCTGGTCGGCCTTGCCCAGGAACACCGCGCTGTTGTGGGTGGCGATCTCGATCACCTTCAGCGGCGCGATGCCGGCCGCATTCAACAACTCCAACTCGTGCTGCAGTGCCGGCCCGCTGCTCTGGTCCGTACCGCTCGCGACCGTACCACCGGCCGCATCGATCTTGTGGACGTTCTCCATGGCGATGGGAGTCATGATCTTCATCCACCATGTCCACGGGCGCTCCTTGTACTCGTTGCGCACCTGCGTTTTCAGGTGCTCACGCTCGGTCGCGCTGAAGGACGCGGCGTACAGCGGCTCGTCCAGGTATTCGGGATGCTCGACGAGCCGGCTGTAGTTCTCGCCGATGGTGAGTGTGCTCGCGAACGGAATTTTCTTGGCGCCCATGAGCTTCACGAAGGAGTCACTCACCGGACCTTGGATGACAGGGTGCGCCAGTGTGTCGGTCCCGGCGTAGATCGCCTCCAGGGAGCGCAACTCGCTGGAGACGTGGATCGTCGTACGGATGCCGTGCTGGTTGTAGTAACGGATGATCTTCTGGAGAAGCTCTTCGGGCATGAGGGTGATCATCGGCCTCGAGCCCCAACCCTCCTCATCCAGCGTGATCTTCAGGATGTCCGGTTTCTGCTCGGCGATGTGTTTGTCGAGCAGCTCCTTGTCCTTCTCGAAATCGCTGACATTGACCGCCATCCTGGTCCCGTGACTTCCCGGGTAGGTCACGAGATTGCCGGTGGCGAAAATACGCGGTGACAGAATACGGCCGGCGCGCTCGTCGGCACGCATCTCGAGGATGTACGGCACCTGGTTGCCGCAGTCGAATACCGTCGTGACACCGGAGTAGAGATAGCTCGCCAGGGCCTCGAGTCCCTGCTGGCGGTTGGAAGTTTTGACGATATCACCGGGCTTGCTGGCCAGGTCGATGCCGCCGCGCAGATGGATGTGAACATCCATGAGCCCCGGAATGAGGTACTTCCCCTTTGCATCGATCCGCTTTCCCTTGAGCCCGTGGGCGAGGGCGCTCGGGGTCACTGCGCTGATCCTGTTGCCCTCGACCGCGACGGTCATGTCAGGTTGAGGCTTGTGCCCCAGCCCGTCGATGAGGGTGACGTGCTCGATGACGAACTCATTCGCGTGCGCGGTTCCCGTCAACAGCCCGGTGAGCGCTGCTGCCGCGGCTATTACAGACAATCTCATGGAGTCCCTCCACCTGACTTGGCGACGATCCCGGCATGCATCACGAAACCCACGTTCATGACCGCGTGAATATCCTCCAGCGGACTCTTGGGCATCCCGACGATGTCGGCGCTCATGCCCGGTGCGATCCGGCCCACATCCTTTATCCCGCCGGCCTCGGCGGCGTTGACGGTGCCTGCCATGAGGGCTTCCATGGGAGTCATGCCGGAATCGACCACGTAGGTCACCATCTCCATGGCGTTCTGGCCATGCGGAACCAGCGGCGCATCGGTGCCGACAGCGATCCTGACGCCGATCTTGTGCGCCAGCGTGACCAGCTTGCGCGGCTGCGTCCCCAACTTGAGAACCTTCTCCATCGATACCGGCGGCAGATCCTTCAGCGGACCGTTGCGGACTTTCTCTGGCGTATCACCGACATAAGTGATCGTGGCCGCGGTAGGAACCAGCCAGATCCCCTTGGCTTTCATCGCCTTGAGGGTTTCCTCGTCCGCCCACATGCCATGCTCGATGGAATCGAAGTTGGCACGGACGCAGGCGTCTATTCCGGCTTTGGCGTGCGCGTGAGCGGTGACCTTGCGCCCGAATGCATGCGCGGTCTCCGCGATCGCCTTCAGCTCATCATCCGTGAATTGCTGCCCTGTACCGCCGTCGCCCTCATCGAGCGTGCCGCCCGTGGCCATCACCTTGATGACATCGACGCCACGTCGGATCGCTTCCCGCACGACCCGGCGGCAATCATCCGCCCCGTTACAGACACCGCGCCGGACAATGCCCTCGAGGAGCTCCTCGCGCAGATTGTGATTGTCGGCATGACCGTTGGTCGGGCTTATCGGATCACCCGCGGCAAGAATGCGGGGGCCGAGCACGATGCCGTCGCGGATCGCATCGCGCAGCCCGAGCACGGTGTAGCCCTCCGAGCCAAGGTCGCGCACCGTCGTGAATCCACCCATGAGTGTTGCAAGGGCACTACGGTACGCGACGACAGTGAAATAGTTGTCGGACTCGCGCAGATTCAGATCACGGCCACGCTCCGCGCCACTGCTCAAATGCACGTGCAGGTCGATGAACCCGGGCATGACGAACTGGTTGCTCAGATCGATGACGCGCGTGTCGGCGGGCAATCCCAGGGAGCCCGGATCAGCGTAACCCTCGCGCACTTCCTTGATACTGCCTCGTTGCACAACAACAGTCGCATGGCTCAGCGGTTGTTTTCCCGGCTCCGCCAGCAACGTCCCCGCATGGATGACCGAGTAGGGCGGCGGCGCGAGCGGTGTTGCCTGCGCGGCCACGCTGCAGGCCAAAGCCACGGCCATGATGGGGCCCATGGTCACGACGGGCACCATGGCCCTGGTCATGCTCGTGACGGCACGCCACAGTTGACTCCGAAAACAGACAATCGACTTCCCTGACAGGGTCATCGTGATCCTCCCCACGGCCATTCGTGGTGCGTTGTTATGACTGGAGGCACCCGCATGGTGCGCTTTCTAACTCGAAGAATGCTCGAACGCTTTACACTTAAAATTTCGATCGATAATATGACTGCCAACAAACATTAGCAAGAACGCGTGCCCGACGACACGCGTGCGTAGAAATTTAGGCCGACCGGCCTAACTTCCGCGAAGGAGCGGGGCCGGTTTGGGGGAGCCTTCGGTTGCTGACACTGGGGAGCGCATATGTCTTACGGCACGCGAGCGCGTTGTGGGTTTCTGTCTTTTATTTTAATCGGGATCGCGGCCACGCCGTTGGCGTGGGCCGCGGACGCGCCGGCGGATACAACATCCGCGGACGCCGGTAACGACGAAGTTGCTGAAGTGCTGGTCACGGCGCGCAAGCGCGGCGCGGAGCGGGTCCAGGATGTCCCGACCGCCATCACGGCCTTCAGTGCGGAGACCCTCGACAAGATGGGTGTCAAGGACTTCGCGGACTTCGCTTACGAAGTGCCCGGTCTCACCTTCAACGACCAGGGGCCCGGCCTGAAGCGTTACGTCCTGCGCGGCATTCAATCGGCGGGCCAGGAGCAGGTCGCCGTTTACTTCGACGAAGTGCCGGCGCCGGGCATTCAGAGCAGCACCGGCGACAGCGGCAGCCAGGCACCGGACCTGAAGCTGATTGATACGGAGCACATCGAGGTGTTGAAGGGACCGCAGGGGACGACGTTCGGCGCGAACTCCCAGACGGGCGTCATCCGCTTCATTTCCAAGAAGCCCGATCTCAACGAAGTCAACGGCCTCGTGCAGGTGGGCGGCGACTACATGCCGGACGGCGATCCGGGCGTCGACACCGCGGGTGTCTTCAACATGCCCCTGATCCGGGGTGTGCTCGGACTGCGGGCGGTAGCCTACTATGACAACCAGGGCGGTTACGTCGACAACGTGCGCCTGGGTACCAACGACATCAACTGGGCACACACCACGGGCGGCCGCCTGATCCTGCGCTACCAGCCGACCGAGTCGACGACCATCGACGGCACGATCTGGCTGCAGGACCGGCAGACCGGCGGAGCGAGCGGCTACTATCCGTTCGACTCGTTCCATGTCAGGGGCACCGGGCCGTCCGACGACGGCTTCCGCGACAACATTCCCTCGTTCGCGTTCTTCCAGACCGGCAATTTCAACACCGGCGACTATGTCCAGACGCCGAACCCGGATCATCAACAGGTCTATTCCCTGAACCTGACCCAGGGCTTCAGCTGGGCATCCCTGACCGCCGCGACCTCCATCTACAAGCGCAAACTGGGCTTCTTCCGCGACAACACGTGGTCCGTGATTTCCCTCGGCGTGGCTCCCGCGAATGCCACCAGTTGCTATCCGACGAAGCCGGCGCAGCCGTGCCCCCTGCGGCCGGATCTTTTCCCGGAACTGACCAACCAGACACAGAACATCACGCAGAAGGCGGTGGAGGTGCGCCTCAACTCGGTCGGCGACGGCAACCTGGGCTGGCTGATCGGCGGGTTCTACCGGAATCGCGACTCGGGCTTCCAGAGCGTTTCACCGATCGTCGATGCGGACACCGGCCTGCCTTTTCCCGTCACAGGCCCACCCACCGGATTCTCGACGCTTCCCGGCGCCGGCGTCGCCGGTTGCCAGCCTTGCGCGCTCGCCCGCTTCAACACGCGCACCATCGAGGAGTCGGCGGCATTCGGCGAGCTCACTTATAAGGTGTTCCACAAGATCGAGCTCATGGTCGGCCTGCGCGAATTCCAGGCGAGGCAGACGGACGACGGCTACTACACGTTCCAGTTCCCCGTTTTCGGCAGCGCCCTGCCGGCGCCGATCTACAGCTCGTTCAAACAGAACAAGCTGATCCAGAAGTACCAGATCTCCTACAAGCCGACCGATGATGTGACGCTGTATACCTCGGCCTCGGAAGGGTTCCGCCTCGGCGGTACCAACCAATCACCGTTCGCCGCGGCGCCGAAGGGCTTCGGCGCCGACTCGCTGTGGAACTACGAAGTCGGCATGAAGTCCTCCTGGTTCGAGCGCCGCTGGACGGTGAACGTCGCGGCTTTCGACATCGACTGGAGCAACATCCAGGTTTCCGGTCGCGACCCGACGGGCGCGTTCGGATTCATTTCCAACGCGGGCACGGCGCGCGTCACGGGCCTCGAGCTCGAGACATCCGCGCACCCTGTACGCGGCCTCGAGCTCTCCGCCGGATTCGAATATCTGCCCGAGCGCCAGCTGACTCAGAACCAGGTGAGCTCCGTAGTGATCGCACCGGGTCGTAAGGGAGACAAACTGCCGCGCATCCCGGAATGGACCGGCGACTTGTCCGCGCAGTACCAGCGCAGCCTCGAAGTGGCGCCGGACTGGTCGGCCTTCGCCCGTGCGGATTGGTCGTACCACGGACGCTCGGCCACGGACTTCGAGACGAGCTCCCCCATCTACCGCATCCAGCACGCCTATAGCATTACCAACTTCCGTTTCGGCGCGACCAATGACCGGACCGGGTATGACCTGGCTCTCTACCTGTCGAACGCCTTCAACGTCCACGGCGACGTCTTCCTCATCGCCTCGACAGCCCAGCCGACCATGAAGTTCACGAACATGCCACGCATGATCGGTTTCGACGTGACGAAACGGTTCTAGCACCCATCGCGACATGACCCGGCGGCAGCGCAACGCCGCCGCCGGGTTTCCGCTATATTTTGTCCCCTGTCAGCCAGGGGTACTTCGCCATGTCGAGCGCGACGGCGACCACGGGTCGCACCAACTATGCAACGGCCGTCCAGACCGGAAAACACCGCCTCACCGCCGACGAGCCACCCGAAAGGGGCGGCCAGGACGCCGGCCCAACACCGTCCGACCTGCTGATTTCCGCCCTGGCGTCCTGCACGGCCATCACCCTGCGCATGTATGTCGAGCGCAAGTCCTGGACAATCGAGGCCATCCACGTGGCTGTCACGTTCACACGTGCCGCCGACAAAACGATGTCCATCGAGCGCGTACTGACCTTCGACGGCGCATTGAGCGACGAGCAGAAGGCTCGTCTCGCCGACATCGCCGAGCGCACGCCGGTGACATTGGCGCTGAAAAATGGGGTCGCGATACAGACCCGGCTGGGCTGATTCGCAGTCACGTTTTCGTAAAACCGCTCGCTCCTTCAAGTCCCCGCTGGCCCCATCAAGAGACGCAGCCCCCGCATCCCTCAGCATGGCTCTCGCTCGGACACCTCAGGAGAGAGCACATGAAAATCGTAGTGATCGGTGGCACCGGACTCATCGGTTCCCAGCTCGTGGCCTTGTTGCGCGAGCGGGGCCAGGATGTCCTGCCAGCGTCCCCCAATTCAGGCGTCAATACGCTCACTGGAGAAGGGCTGGCGTCGGCTCTTGCCGGGGCCCAGGTCGTGGTCGACCTCGCGAACTCGCCTTCGTTCGAAGACAAGGCCGTGATGGACTTCTTCCAGACAGCCGGCCGCAACCTGCTGGCCGCCGAAGCCGTCGCCGGCGTCAAACACCACCTGGCCCTGTCTGTTGTCGGCGCTGACCGGCTTCCTGACAGCGGCTACCTGCGCGCCAAGCTGGCCCAGGAAGACCTCATCAAGAAGTCCGGCATCCCCTACACGATCCTGCGCTCCACGCAGTTCTTCGAGTTCATGGGACGCGTCGCCGACTCCTTCAGTGACGGCAAGTCACTTCGTGTCCCGCCGGCCCTGGTGCAGCCGATCTTCTCGAGCGACGTCGTGGCCGCACTGGCCGACCTGGTGCTCGGCCCGCCGGCGAACCGGATAGTCGAAGTGGCCGGCCCCGAGAAAATCCCCTTTGACGAGCTCATCCGCAGCATCCTGGCCAGCAGCAAGGACGAGCGCAAGGTCACCACGGACGCCCACGCCCGCTATTTTGGGACAGAGCTCGACGACCAATCGCTGGTTCCCGAAGGCGACGCCCCCCGCCTCGGCGCAACGCGGTTCGCGAACTGGCTCGGCCACTCTGCGGCACCGCACTGACCCCGGCGTCGCCCGTCGTGACCCTCCACTTCCTTCCACCCTCCGCCCGTCGTCCAACGACGACGGGCGACCCCTTCACTCCACTGGATTCGTGCGCGCCCGCCGCCACACCGCTGGACTCTCCCCAACCACCCGCCGGAACAGCCGCGTGAAATGCGACTGGTCCGCCAGCCCGCATTCCACCGCAATCTCGGACAGAGCCTTGTCAGTCGACAACATCAGCCCTTGCGCCCGCTCCACCCGGCGTCGGATGACATAGTCGTGCGGTGAGTGACCCACGCTGTTGCGGAATGCAACATTGAAATAAAACTCGCTGAGACGCGCCACGGCCGCGAGATCCCTGTTCCGGATCCGGCTTTCCAGGTTCGCATCGATATAAGCCAGGACGCGCCGCACCTGCCACGGTGCGAGCCCCTGGCGAACCGTAATGGACGTGGCCCCCGCCCGTTGTTCCACCATTTCCAACATGGCGCCCGCGCGCTGCAAGCACTCGGCCGCCTTGGTCCGGTCGTTGCGAAGAGTCTCATTGAGAGCGGTAAAGAGCTCGGCCACTGCGGAGCGCAAGCGGTACAGGGAGTCCCCCTCCGCGGCATCGCCGGCTTCAGGGTCGAACGGTGGGGCGCCCATGTGCGGCGGGCCCCTCTGATCAACTGGAGTAGAGTCGTGTTGGTCCATGTCTTTTGCTCCGGTGCGGCGGCGGATCTAACTGCGCAGAAACGCCAACAAATCGGCGTTCACCTGGTCCTGGTGGGTGGCCGTGAGACCATGGGGAGCGCCGGGATAGTAGATGTCTCTCGCGCCCTTGATGAGACGCGCGGATTTTCGTGCCGAGTCGTTCACCGGCACGATCTGGTCGTCCTCGCCGTGCAGAACCAGGACAGGTACATCGATCTTCTTCAGATCCTCGGTGAAGTCGGTCTCGGAAAATGCCTTGATGCTCTCGTACGCATTCCGCAAGCCGCACTGCATGCTCCACAGCCAGAATTGCTCGAGGATCCCCTGTGAGACGCTCGCGCCGGGCCGGTTGGCACCGTAGAACTGCACGGCGAGCTCCTTGTAGAACTGGGCGCGGTCCTTGAGGATACGCGCGCGCAGCGAATCAAACACCTCCCGGGGCAATCCTTCGGGATTCGCGGCGGTTTTCAGCAGTAGCGGGGGCACAGCCGCGATGAGCACGGCTTTCGAGACGCGCCTGGTTCCATGGCGCGCGATGTAACGCACCACTTCGCCACCGCCGGTGGAGTGCCCCACCAAAGTAATGTTGCGCAGATCGAGCGTCTCGATGACGGCGGCAAGATCGTCAGCGTAGCCGTTCATATCGTTGCCCGAAGACGCCTGGTCAGATCGGCCGTGACCGCGTCGGTCGTGCGCGACAACCCGAAAGCCCTGCTGGGCGAGGAACTGCATCTGGCCGTCCCACGCATCGGCGTTGAGTGGCCAGCCATGAGAGAAGGTTATGACGGGGCCTCTACCCCAGTCCTTGTAGTAGATCTGTGTACCGTCTTTACTGCTCAGGGTGTTCATGGTGAAGGATCCTTTTGATCCGGCGGCTTGGGGCCACTCTCGCGCAAACCCACGATGACGGGGAGTTGAGGGGTGTTAAGGCGCGTTAAGCGCTGCAGTCTTCGCGCAGGCGGGTGATAGGATGGGAGCGCGCCATGAACCCTAACCAGACTCCCATCGGGAAGACCGAGGTCATCACATTCGGTCCCTTCCGGCTATTCCCGGCAGCCCGCCAGTTGGAGAAAAACGGCGTCCCTGTTGCGTTGGGCGACCGTGCCCTCGACATGCTGACGGTCCTCGTGGAACACGCGGGTCAGGTCGTCAATCACAGGGAACTGATCGCCCGCGTCTGGCGTGGCCTGGTCGTAGACCCGGGCAACCTGCGGGTCCACATCACCGCCCTGCGTAAGGCGCTCGGGGATCGCAACGGCGAAAACAGGTACATCACGAACATCACGGGTCAAGGCTATTCCTTCGTAGCCCCTGTCACGCGTGAGATGACTGCGAGCTCACCGGTGCGAGCTCCAGAGTACCCCTGCGGCTCTGCCCGGAAGAGGCTCAAGCTGCCGCCGGTTCTGGCGCGCATGGTGGGGCGGGACGAGGTGCTGAGGACGATCGCCGCCGATCTGCTCGCTGAGCGATTTGTCACCATCATAGGTCCCGGAGGCGTAGGAAAGACGACAGTCGCTGTGGCTGTCGCGCACGCGATGCTGGAAGAGTTCGCCGATGCAGTGTGCTTTGTCGAGCTCGGCGCGGTCTCGGACCCGAAATGGGTCGCTGCCACCATCGCATCCTCCCTTGGGCTGACGATCCCGAGCGGCGACGTCGTTCCAACCCTGTTGGAGTGCCTGCGGACCCTGAGAATCCTCCTGGTGCTGGATAACTGCGAGCACGTGATCGATGCCGCGGCCACGCTGGCGGAAATGAGCTTCAGGGAGACCACCGGCGTTCATATTCTTGCAACGAGCCGCGAGGCCTTTCGAGTCGAAGGCGAGCACGCCTACTGGCTGCCGCCGTTGGCGAGTCCGCCGCCCCATTCCAGCTTGAGAGCGGCCGACGTGCTGACATTCCCCGCCGTGAAGTTGTTCATGGAGCGTGCGGCGGCCGCCGGCGCCCGGTTCGAGCTGACCGACCAGAACGCGCCCCTCGTCGCCGGCATTTGCGGCAGGCTCGACGGCATCGCCCTCGCGATCGAATTGGCCGCCGGCAGAGCTGCCAGTCACGGCATCGCCGGCACGGAAGAGCTCTTGAACCGGAGCTTCGGCCTGGACTGGCACGGACGGCGCACGGCACTGCCTCGCCACCAGACGCTACGCGCATTGCTCGACTGGAGTTACGGCCTGCTGGCGCAGTCCGAGCAGCTCGTGTTGCAACGACTGGCGATCTTCGTCGGCGCCTTCGATATCGAAGCGGCCCAGGCCATCGCCGGCAGCGGCTGGCTGAACGAACCACACATCGCCTACGCATTGGACGCACTGGTCGCGAAATCGCTCGTCAACGCTGTGATCGAGGAGGGCAACGCGACACGCTACAGACTGCTCGAAACGACCCGAGTCTATGCGTTGGAGAAACTGCAAGAGAGTGGTCGGGCTCAGGAAGTTGCTGAGCGCCACGCGAGGTATTTCATACGGGCGGTCCTGGATTCGAGTGAGCATCTTGGCAACATACGTGCTGCACTGACGTGGTGTTTCACCTCGTCAGAACCGGTGTGGAAGGCCAAGTTGGGCGTCGAGCTCGCGGCGGCTGCTGTGTCGTTATTCCTGGACCTCTCCTTGCTGGCCGAATGCGAAGAGTGGAGTCGTGTTGCATTGAGATCGATGGACGACGCTGCGCGTGGAACCCGATGCGAGCTGATACTCCAGGAGGCGCTGGCGATTTCGTCGGCGTGGACACGAGGCAATGATGCTGACGTGCGCATCGCCCTCACGCGTGGACTGGTCGTCGCCGATCGACTGGGCGACACCTCGTGCCGCTTCAGGCTGTTGGTAGGAATGCATGTCTATCTCATGCGCAGCGGTGATTTCCGAGGCTCGCTTGCGATAGCGGAGGAGCTGCAGTCAGCGACGCAGGCGGACGCGGATGTGTCTTACCAGGCGCTCTCGGACTGGATGCGTGGCTCTTCCGAGCATTTCATGGGTAACCAGGCGGTGGCCCGCACTCATTTCGAAAGAGGGTTCGCGCGAGTCGGCCCGCGTGCCCTGCAGCTTTTCGGCCTCGACTACCGGGTCCGCGCCCGTGTCACCTTTGCCCGGGTTCTGTGGCTGCATGGCTCTCCGGACCGAGCGATCCAGAGCGCACGGGAGGCGATTCGTGAAGCCGCGGAGGCCAGCACACCGCTCAATGTCTGCTTTGCGCTTCTGTATACGGCCCCGGTGTTCCTCTGGTGCGGCGACCTGGTGAGCGCCGCTGACGGGCTCGAAAAGCTGATGGCCCATCCGAACTGGCATGCGTTGCCATCGCTGCATGCGACAGGGTTGGCGCTGAAGGGCGAGTTGCTCCTGCGCCGCGGCGAATCCGAACCGGGCAGGGCGCTGTTGACTGAAGCACTGCATGCCATGCTGGCCGAACGCCAGAGCATTCTGGTGGCGCGCGCCGCATGTGTTTTGACGGAGGCCCTGGCCGCCAACGGCGAGCTCGACGAAGCGCGATCCGTGATCGAGGCGGCGATCGGCAAGGCCCATGAAAGTGGCGAGGCAGTCGAGTTGCCGGAGCTCTTGCGAGTGAGAGCCACTCTTCTGTTTTCAACAGCCGGCGGTGATTCGTCCGACGCGGAGGATTGCCTCGAGCAATCGTTTGCTTGCGCCCGTCAGCAGTCAGCGAAGAGCTGGCAGTTGCGTGCAGCGCTGACGTCCGCCCGCGTTCGCACCGGACAGGGCAATACACAGGCGGCTCGACGCAGGCTCGCCTCGATCTACCATGAATTCACCGAGGGGTTCGAGACCGCTGACCTTCAGGCAGCCAGGGCGTTCCTGATGACTTCCGCGGCACCCTGAAAGGCCTGCAGTCCTCACCACCGCTGGTTCATCCAAAGCGCCGCCGGCCCGGTCAAGAAAGCAGTATGTAGCGCGCGCAGGATGGAGCCATGATGCTCATCCAACACGTCCTGGACGATGCGCGCCGGCGCCTGGCGGTGCTGAACCGGACAGCTCCCTTGATCGAGGCCGCGAAAATCCTGGCCAACCCGGCTACCCCTCTCGCGATAGTCTGCGATGATGACGGAAAGGCCATCGGCGTGGTGTCGAGGGCCGACATAGTCAAGGCATTCTGCCGCGCGAGCTCCGATGTGTTCGAAATCAACGTCGCGGCGGTCATGACGCGGGATGTTCTTTCTTTCCAGTTGAGCGAGACCCTGCAATCCGTGTGGGAGTCGTTGAGCACGCGGCGGGGTTTACGCTGCGCGCCGGTTCTGGACAGCTCCGGAAGACCACAGGGCGTCGTTCACGCCCGTGATATCGCCCGCGC
>DAITMW010000210.1:0-1893 GCA_036834945.1 Steroidobacteraceae bacterium | reverse complement strand
CCACCCAGTGCGGCCTGGTACTGCATGGTGTAGTCCGAGCACAGAAATCGCGGCCGCAGCGACACTTCGACCCGGCGTCCAGCGCCTGCGAGCAACGCCCAGTTCTGCTCACTACCATCGCGTAGTGCGCCGATCGTGTCATGTAGCGCCAGGTGCTGAGGCTCTTCGATCACGGACTTACCGGCGGTATACGCGGGACTCGCCACCAACACGAAACGACTGGAGCCGATGCGCCGTGACACGAGACTCGAGTCGTCCAACGCGGCCTGGTGTGGCTGCAGGGCGATGTCGAAACGCTCTTCGATCAGGTTCATCGGCCGATCGTTGGATTCGAGCTCCACGCGCACCTTGGGATACAGTCGCATGAAGTTGGCCACCATCCGCATGACAAAGACCTGTGCCAGCAGCTGTGGGCAGGTGAGTCTGACGGTCCCCGCCGGCTCACTGCGCAACTGCTCCACCGCTTGCCGGGCGGTATCGGCCTCCACCACCATCGCCGCGCAGTGTCGGTAGAAAATCCGGCCCGCCTCCGTCAGGGCCATCCGCCGCGTGCTGCGTTGCAGCAATCGTACCCCGAGACTTTCTTCCAGCAGCTGCACCCGCCGGCTCAGCTTCGATTTGGTGATGTGGGCGTGGCGCTCGGCGGCGCTGAAACCGCCGTGCTCCACGATCAGGGCGAAGTACCGCAAATCGTTCAGATCCATGAGACTGTCCTATCATCAGAACAATGATTCCTAATATCCCCTAATTATCATCCATTGTCGCGGCAAGTAAGGTACTCCCCATCAAAACCCGCCCCCTGAGGGCGCTGATTCGGAGACCAGCCATGGAAACGCGACTCAATTTCTTCCAATCCAGCCCCGATTCGATGCGTGCCCTGATGGGGCTCGAAGAGCGTATCTCGAGGAGCGGCCTGGAGAAGCCGCTGGTCGAGCTGGTGCGCCTGCGCGCCTCGCAGATCAACGGCTGCGCGTATTGCATCGACCTTCATGCTCGCGACGCCCGCAAGGCCGGTGAGTCCGAGCGCCGTTTGTCAGCGCTCATTACATGGCGCGACACCCCGAACACCGATGTCTTCTTCAGTGATCGCGAGCGTGCCGCGCTGGAATGGACCGAAGCCGTAACGCTGGTCGCCCAGACGCACGTGCCGGACGAGGTCTGGAACCGGGTCAGAGTGCACTTCACGCCGGAGGAGATCGTAGACCTGACATTGTTGGTATCCGCCATCAATGCCTGGAATCGCTTCGCGATTGCCTTCCGCAAAATGCCTGCCTGAAACGCGTCGCGGGAGATTGCCATGTATGCCTTTCGTTTCCTTGTCCTGGCGCTCACCCTCGCACTCTCGGCCTGCATCACGCCACCGAAGCTCGATCCTGCCCAGCAGCCGATCGCCAGCGAGCGTCTGGGTCTGTCATCCCATGTGTCCGCGCCGCCCCCGGCGCAACCCTGGTGGACCGGCTTCAACGACCCGCAACTCGATCGGCTGATGCAACAGGCGTTGGCCGAGAATCCCACCCTCGCGCAAGCCCTGGCGCGCCTGCACGAGGCGCAGTCATTTACCGATGCGACACGCGCGGGCCTGGCGCCTTCCATCTCTTTCAACGCACAGGAAACGCGCAAGCGTTTGAGTGCCCACGACCCGATTCCACCGCCATTCGCCGGGTCCACGCAATGGCAGGGGCGGGAAGGTCTGGACCTGTCGTGGGATCTCGACTTCTGGGGCCGGCAGGCCGCGCTACTGAAACAGGCCCGCTCGCAAAGCACCGCCGCCGCCTTGGATGTGGCGAGCGCCCGGTTGGCATTGAGCGGCGCTCTCGCACAAGCCTACATCGACCTGTATCGGAACAATGCCCTCGCCAATGTCGCGCAACGTACCGAGGCGCAGCGTCAACG
>DAITMW010000209.1:12455-13804 GCA_036834945.1 Steroidobacteraceae bacterium | reverse complement strand
CCGTCGGGTCCTTGGGCTGCTCGTACCAGACGATTCCTCTGTCATCAGTGCTGCCACCGGGACCCCCGTGCTCGTTGGAATAATAGCGATCTCGCGCGGCGAGTCGTCTTCGCCCGCTGCTAACTTACCGCCAGCAAGGGTCCAACAACGAGCCGTTCGCCATAGAGAGCGCCCAGCGCGACCGCGGTCATCAAAGCGAGGGTCAATAGAACGGCGACCTGCCAGATGGTGGGGGTATCGTCATTCTGCGACGCAAGAGGTCGAAGCAGTCGTGCGACGCGCTCTTCCAACGCAGAGCGGTCGTCGATGAGCGGCGCGCAAATGCCGCTAGTGCGGCCGCGATGGAAGCGGATCGAGGCAACCAGGGCGGCAGCGAGATCGGCACCATCAATCCCTTCCGCACGTGCCTCATCGTCACGGGCGTGCTCCAAAGCAGCCAGCCACGTCTCGAACCTTCTTTGTGCCGAGGACCAGGGCCACTGCAGGTCAGTCACGAACTGAGCGATCCAGATCCGCAATGGATCCAGGTGCCTGACGTGCGCACGCTCGTGGGCAAGCGCGGCATCCAACGCCCGAGCATCCAGGGACCGCGCCAGCTCCGGTGCGATGACGACATAAGGCCGTATCAGCCCCATCGTCGCGATGCCGAGATGCCTCGGTCTTCGCAACAATGACCAGGCAGCTCTGAATAGGGCGCGCACTCCAAGCAATCCGAAAGGCGCGCACACGATGAACACCATGGGTCCGACCCGATCGGGTACCGGGTCGGGCTGCGACAAGGCCCACCCGCACAGGCAGGCCGCAACGAGCAGCGTAGGGATCAACGGCCGCAACAACCGGAACCAGGCCATACGCTCCGGCTCGAAGAAGTGCCTCGACCGGAACCAGGTCGACAGACCTCCCCCGATCAACTGCAGAGCCAGGCCGCCCAGGAGAACCATCAGCACCGTCAGCAGCGATTCACGCTCCATCTTTCCATCTCCGGCGCGCGATGAGCCGCTCGAGATCGTCCACCAATCGGGAGTCGACCGGATCATCCGGGTCGACGAGGGCCGCGACCGGCGCATGCGGCGCGGCACCGAGCAGCTTGCTCATCCCTTTGCGCGTACGCGCACTCTCAACCTGCTCGCGGGTCACCCGTGGACGGAAAACACCGCTCGGGTGGCGCTCGATGAGCCCTTTCTTGCACAGGCGCTCGATGGCCCTGGCCGTCGTCGTGAGGCCGCGCCGCTCACGCTGACCCAGCTGATCGTGAAGATCGCGGATGGAGCCCATGCCGAGCTCCCACAACTTGGCGAGCACCTCGTATTCGAGGTCATTGGACGGGAGAGAAAACTGTGTCACGGTGC
>DAITMW010000209.1:10448-12355 GCA_036834945.1 Steroidobacteraceae bacterium | reverse complement strand
TCATGACCTGGGCAGCGCAGCTGTCAGGCTACCCCTATCCCGAGGCGCTGCCGCAGGTCCAATTCGAGCCCGAAAGTTGGTTCAGCCATCGCGTGTGTCAGGATCGGAACCCTTGCCCCGTGTACGGGCTGTACGAGGACCACGACGTCGTCTACCTCAGGTCCGATCTGACCGACTCGGCCAAGGATCACATAGCGGTCCACGAATTCGTCCACTATCTGCAACAGCAGAGCGGTCACTTCGACCTGAGCTCGTGTCTCGATACTGACAAGCGCGAGCAGGAAGCCTTCCGTGTCCAGAGCCGCTTCATCGCCGAGGTGCAGGGCGGCTTCGAGCGGTTCGGCATCAATCATCTCGACTGCGCCCCTGCCGCTGCCCTGCGCTGACAGTCTCACGGGACCGATATTTCAATTGCAACGCAGGAACGCCGTCCTGAAATCATGATGCGATCACTCGATCGCAAACTGCTTTTCAGACGGTTGAAACGGCCCCTCCTCGTGAAACACCCGTCCAGCGCATCCCTCCCCCTGACGCTGGACGCGTAGAGGAGGGGCCCTTTTGTCTCCCGGGTGATCCTGACCGAAATGACCCGTGGCCGACGGGCCGGCGGCAGCCGCACCCGGCCGCCGCTGTGCCGCTGGTACGCTACTGCGGTTTGAATGCCGCCATGAACTCTTCCTTGGTGACCATGCCATCTCCGTTGGCATCGGCATCCTTGAAGTGGGCCGCGACGGTGGGGTGCGCCTGGGCTTCGTCCGGACTCAGCTTGCCGTCATGGTTCACATCGAGCTTGTCGAAGATCGCGCCAACATCGACTGATTGAGTCTGCGCCGTCGGCGGCGCAGGCTGTGTCGCCGCCGGAGGAGTTGGTGCGGTCGACGGTGGCACGCTCCTCCCTGGCGATTGCGTCTGAGCCAACGCGGCGCCGGAAAACAGAGTCGCGGCAGTAAGCATCATGATCAGCTTCATGTATCACTCTCCTGGGCCTCCCGGTCAGAATTGGGGGTCCCGAACCGGTTCAAGCGCTGAGAGTGCCCAAGGTTCCGCAAAGAAAGTCTGAATTGCGTCACCTGGAGTTACCGCCGAGGCTGACTCCGCGGCGACTCTGTCTCTCAATGGCGACATCAGACTCCAACAGAGCCTTGTCTTTCGCGCGTAATCATGCTCCGGAATACAACACGCCACTCGAGCGGATGACACGCCTCGAGCGGATGACACGCCTCGAGCGGATGACACGCCGTGGAAGCGCTGCTCGCAAGCGCTGTTGGATTCGCGGCCCGCGTCGAAGTATATTCCAACGGATACACGCCAACCCCGGAGACCGGACCTTGAAAGCTACTTCGCTCGTGCAGGTTGAAAACAGCTGGGTGACCGTAACCGAATGGCGCTTCGAGCCGGGTGCCGAGACCGGGCACCACGTACATGCGCACGACTATGTTGTGGTACCTCTCACCACCGGAAAGCTCCGGCTGGAGGAACCCAACGGTACCCGGGAGGTGCAGCTGGAGCAGGGGCAGTCCTACGCCCGCGAGCGCGGCGTCGCGCACAACGTCATCAACCCCAATGCATTCGAATTCCGGTTCGTCGAGATCGAATTGATCCGCTGACCGCGGCCCCATCGGGACGCCAGTCCAAGACCAGCGAGCTCATTCGTCGCCCTTCGGCTTCTTCTTTGTGGGCTTCTCAGCCAGGGGCACCACATTGTCAGGCGGCGGTCCGCCGTGCCATACGACCGTAGTCTGAAACGCATATCCATTGCACTGACGGCAACGCAATCTTCGCCCCTTGGTCCCCGCCTCCTGAAATCGCTCGGGCGGCACGCGCCCCTCGTGTCCACAGCGCAGACATTTGAGATGCACAACCTGATGACCGCTCGCGCGGTGCTGCTTGGGTGGGGACGGCATGTC
>DAITMW010000209.1:0-10348 GCA_036834945.1 Steroidobacteraceae bacterium | reverse complement strand
GATGCACAACCTGATGACCGCTCGCGCGGTGCTGCTTGGGTGGGGACGGCATGTCGCGATCGTAGGACTACGAATGATCCGCCGTCCATCCAGTTCGCGCTCCACCAGCGGCCTGTATAACACGCGATAACACGCGCGCCGCGGCTCGATGTTACCGCAGGCTCACCAGGTCCCAGATGATCAGGGTGGCGCCAACACCGAGCAGCGGCAGTAGCAAAGCCTTCCAGCCCTGCAATGCAGGCGTCGCCACCAACGCCCCCAGCAAAGCCGCGCTACCCAACAGCACTGAAAACAAAACCGACCTGCCCATGACGAGCATGCTCTCACAGCAGCGCGACCCGACCGAAAGTCGCCACCTGGAGACGTGCGAAGTGGACGTCAGGCGCGCCGGCTCGGCACCCCGTCACGGCGGTTCGAAACCACGGGCACGCTAGAAATCTCCAAATCAAACATCAATGCGGCAAGAAAGTTCGCCGCCAGTGCATTAAGTTTCGCAGCGACGCCGGCGGTCCTCGCACCTGAGCGTCGATGCGTACCAATTCGAGTTGAAACGTCCACGACCACGCGGGTGATAATGATGGATGCACTGCTGTCAAGCGGCGATGAGCCTCCGCTGGGAGCGCACCTGGTAACGCCGAGGCGTGGCTATCTCCATCATGGCATCTACGTCGGTCGAGGTCGCGTTGTCCACTACAGCGCTGCAGCGTTATGCCTGATCAGGCGCCCGGTCGAGGAGGTGTCCCTCGATGATTTCGGTCAAAAAAAGATCATTCGGGTCAGAGCGCACTCGCCAGGCTCTTATGCCCCGGCGGAGATCATCCGCCGGGCGCGCTCCCGGCTCGGTGAGAACCGCTACAGGCTCCTGACCAACAACTGCGAGCACTTCTGCGAATGGTGTGCCAGGGGCCATGCGTACAGCGCACAGGTGGAGTCAGTGCGCGCAACCCTGGCGAATCTGTGGCGACGAATGACGCTCACGCGATATGCCCCTCCCGATTTCGCAGCTCGAAGACGAACAGCGTGAGCGCAGCGATGACGAACACCACACCAACACAAGCGAGCGTACTCCAACCCTGGAAGGTGTAGACCGCGGGAGCCAATCCGGACCCGGTAGCGCCGCCGACGAATGCCGCGGCGATGAACAAACCATTGAAGCGACCGCGCGATTCGGGCGCCAGGGTATAAATGGTCCGCATGCTCAGAACCTGGCACACCTGGACCGCCGCATCCAGAACCAGCGCCGCGAGCACCAGCAACGCCAGGGAGTGAGCCACCACCGCAGCCGAAGCGATCAGCAGCGCGAGCAGCGCGGACAAGAGCGCCAGACCCGTCGCGGGTCGCGTCTTGCCTCGATCGGCCAGTCTGCCGGCGATCGGAGCGGCGAGGGCGCCCGCGGCTCCGGCTAAAGTGAACAACGCAATGCCCCGTTGTCCCATCGCAAAATCATGGGCCAGCAACAGAGGCACGCCGGTCCAGAAGACGTTGAATGCAGCGAACATCATCGCTTGATAGAAAGCGCGACGTCGCAGGATCGGCGTATGGGCAGCCAGGCGGGGCAGGGAGCGCAGGATATTTCCGTAAGACAGCGTAGCGCGTGGCCACCGCCGGGGTAGAACTTCCCGCAAGAAGATCGCCAGCAGCAACATCAGGCCGGCCGAGCAGAAGAACACGGCGCGCCAGCCGAAAGTGGCCGCGACGTAGCTGGAGAACGGTCGGGCGAGCATCACGCCGCCCAGGAGCCCGGCCATGACATTGCCAACTACCCGGCCACGAGCTTCCGGCGGCGCCAGGTGCGACGCGAACGGAACCAATATCTGGGTTGCCGCGGCGAACACTCCGACCACAAACGAGGCCAGGAGGAAGGTCGTGGCCGAATGGGACCAGGCGACGCCGAGCAGACCTATCGCGACCACCACAAGGGCATTCATGACCAGGCGACGGTTCTCCAGGACGTCGCTCAGAGGCACCAGAAACAACAGACCCGCGCCGTAACCGACCTGCGTCAGTGTCACGATGAGTCCAACCTGCCCCAGGGGCATCCCCAGGGAAGGTCCGATGAGCCCTATCAGCGGCTGTGCATAAAAGATATTGGCAACGGTCAGCCCACAAGCGACCGCGAACGCAAACATCTGGGTCGTGGTCAGGCTGCCGTCCACTCCCTCCTGTTCCCGGATGGCCGGAATCGAGCTCATCAATATCACTCCGCTTGAAGGCCGCTGCGAATTTCCGGCCTATCAGCGAAGCTGCCACGGCGGATTGGCACCCTGATTTCAGGAGCGCGAAGTCCCTGTTTCAGTCGTAATACAGACCTGGCGCGTGCGGTCCTAGCATTGCATCGATCCACAGGGAATCGAAAACGAAAACGTAGCCCCCGGCCCCTCATTCGCATGAGCCCACAATTTCCCTGCGTGGCTCTCGATAATCGACCGGCTGATCGCCAACCCGATCCCCATCCCATCGCTCTTCGTGGTGTAGAACGCATCGAACAGCTTGTCGAGATTGCGGGGATCCACACCCACTCCGGAGTCCCGCACCGACAGTCGGATCCGGTTCTCGGCTTCGAGTGCCGTCTCGACCAGGAGTTGGCGCGGCCGATCCTCCACGCCCCGCATGGCGTCCGTCGCGTTGAGCACCAGGTTGAGAATGACTTGCTGAAGCTGAACCCGATCTCCCGGCACCGCGGGCAACCTCTCATCGAACTCATTCTGCAGAATCACGCGGTGGATCTGCAGCTCGCCCGACGAAAGAGTGAGGACCTCGCGCGCGGCATCGTTCAAGTCCACGGGCTCGATCTTCGACTGCTTGCGGATGAACAGGGTGCGCAGGCGTTGGATCACCTCCGAGGCCCGGTTTCCGTCACGTAACGTGCGCTGAGTGACGGTCCGCACGCCGTCGATGTTGGGCGGATCGGCAGCCAACATCCGCAGGCACGTGCTGGCGTTGGTGATGATGCCTGACAGCGGTTGGTTGACCTCGTGGGCGATCGACGCCGTCAACGCACCCAAGGTCATGACCCGTGCCGCATGAGCGAGCTCGGAGCGAGCCCTGCCGAGTGCCTCCTCCGCGACCTTACTTCGCGTGACGTCATGGATCGCACCATGAAACACCGGCCGATCCGTGACGTTCTCACTTCGGCGACCGACGACATGCGCATATTTCAGCGCACCGCTGGGCGTGACGATGCGGAACACGAGCTCGAAATCCTCGCCCACGAGGGCACGGCCGATGACCGCTTCGACGGCCGGCATATCCTCGGGAAAAATGGTCGCCTGGATCATCGGCATCGTAACCTTCGTACCGATCTCGAGCCCGAAGATGCGGTAGATCTCGGCGGACCAGGTGTGCTCGTCCGCGTGCACATCCCAGGTGAAGCTGCCAGTCTGGCTCAACCTCTGAGCTTCGGTGAGATGGGCGTGCGCCCCCTTGAGCTCCGCTTCGCTCGCCTTCAGGGCAGCATCGCCCTGCGCGCGCTCGATGGCGATGCCGGCGATCTTTGTGAAACGGTCGATGAGCTCCCGCTCGAAAGCAGTCGGACTCACCGGCTCCTCCCTGTAGATCGCGAAGACACCCAGGACGTCCCAGTTACTGGAAAAGATCGGCATGGACCAACAGGAGCGCAGGCCGTACTCCGCCATCAGGGGCAGCCAGGTCGAGGCGTTCCACCTCGGGTCATTGGCCAGGTCCGCCGTAATCACCGGCGCCTTGTCGATGACGGCCAGCGAGCAGGGGCCGTAGCGGGGATCGATGGTCTTGCCATCGAGGATCGCGTTGTAGCGGGTCGGCAGGCTGGGGCCGGCCCCGACGCCGAAGTGCGTTTTATCCGGACTGACGAGCAGGATGCTGCAGCGGCAACCCTGCGCCAGGTCCTCGACCAGATGTGCCAGATCATCGAGGACTGAGGACATCGGAAATCCTCGCGCCACTTCCTCGAGCAACTGCTTTTCAGCCGCGAGCACGGCCTCGGCGCGGCGACGCTCATCAATGTCCGCCTGCAGCAGGTACCACGTGATGATGTGGCCCTCGTCGTCTCGAAGCGGGAGGCCTCGCGTGTGAAACCAGCGATAAACGCCATCGGCGCGACGCAGCCGGGCCTCATGGTCATACGGCTCGCCAGTCTCGACGGAGTGCCGCCACAGACGCAGGACCTCTGGTCGATCGTCCGGATGAAAGCTGTAACCCAGGGGCCGCGACTTGAGCTCTTCCAGCGTTCCGCCGAGGTATTCGAGCATATGACGGTTACCCTGTTCGAACTCACCCTCAGGGGTCATCAGCGTAACCATCGTAGGCAGCCCATCCAGGATCAGGCGAGAGCGGCTCTCCTCCTCGATGTCGGTGTTGATGCCGCACCACTTGACGATCCGACCTGACTCATCGGTGATCGGCGCCGTGCTGCAATGGAAGCGCCGATATCGACCGTCACGGCCCCGCAGCCGAGCTTCCACGTCACCCGCCTTTCCCGAGGCGATGAACGCATGCCACCGCTCGAGTACCCGACCCAGATCTTCCGGGTGGATCACGGACAGCCAACCGGGACCGATCGCTTGTTCCAGGCTCAGCCCCGTGTACTGCGACCAGCGGCGGTTGACGAGTTCGGCACGCCCATCGGGGAGGGCGATCCACACCAGTCCGGGAATAGCATCGACGAGATGGCTGAGTTCGAGCTCCATGGCTCTTGTTTACATATCAGACCCGGATCGCAAAAGACACCACGATGACTCGAGGCGAAAAGCTCTCGAGTGCTGCAAAGCAGCATCAGACTCCCGATCCCCGCCGACCCGCAGGGTAAACCGACACCAAGGTATCGGGTAATGACGCCGGGAGTGGCGCATCCTGTGCACGTAACCGCCAAGAGGACCCGCCGCCGAGATGACTGCACGGACAATGGTCACCGTCGTTGATGACGATGAGTCGGTCCGCGAGTCGCTGCCCGACCTGCTACAGGAACTTGGCTACGCGGCGCGAGCTTTTGCCTCCGCCGAAGAGTTCCTGGCCTCCGGAAGTGTGCTGGACACACAGTGCCTGATTCTCGACGTTGCCATGCCCGGCATGTCCGGACCCGAGCTGCAACTCGAGCTGGCTCACCAGGGGCACACCATTCCCACCATTTTCATCACGGCCCTGGCGGACCGGAGTTTGCCTCCGGGCCTGCTGCGACGAGGTGCTGTCGATCGCCTGTTGAAGCCCTTCAGCGAGCAGGATTTGCGGAACGCGCTGGCCGCGGCGCTGCCGCGAATCTGAAGTGATCGCTTCGGATGCTTGTGTGTGTCGCATCAGGGGGTTATACCTATGACCCTCAGCCATACCCTCGTCTCGCGTTCGAGATCGTGCCCCATGGCCGTTGTCGCACCCATCGTGTTTGTTGTTGACGACGACATTTCCATCCGCGAGTCGCTCGAGTTCCTGATCGCCTCCGCCGGCTGGCGGCCGGAAGTCTTCGCCTCCGCGCAGGAATTTCTCGCGCGTCCGCGGCCACCCTGCCCGAGCTGTCTGCTGCTCGATGTCAGCTTGCCGGATCTGAGTGGCCTGGAGCTGCAGAAACGCATCGCCTCCGATCGCACGGAGATGCCGATCATCTTCATCACCGGCCGGGGCGACATCCCCATGACGGTGCAGGCAATGAAAGCCGGAGCGGTGGAGTTCCTGACCAAACCGTTCGATGCGGAAGTGCTCCTGGCCGCCGTGCAGAGCGCGCTGGAGCGCAGCCGCACCTGCGTCGAGGAGGAGGCCAGCCTGCAGGCGCTCCGTGTCCGCCACGAGTCGCTCACCCGCCGCGAGCGGGAAGTGATGGCGCTGGTGGTGCGCGGCCAGATGAACAAACAGGTGGGCGGCGAGCTCGGCATCAGCGAAATCACGGTAAAGGCCCACCGCGGCCAGGTGATGCGCAAGATGCGGGCCAGATCGCTTCCGGAGCTCGTGAACATCGCGGGCCGCCTGGGCCTCGAGACGGCCGGCAAGCTCTGATCCTAAGAGCCCGGTGCCTGATCGATCCAAAATGATCCTCCATTGAGAGGACCGTCTTCGGTCTCGGCCTCGACCCTGAGTCGACATGGCTTTTCTACGGGGAAGGGTGTCATGACGATCAGCGCGGTCGTTACGAGCCATTTCGCGTGAGATAAGTGGTCGACCGGCGGTACTTCAGCAGCGAGGGCTTCGGCAGGGATCGCTACTTCAGCGAGCAATTCCTCTTCGCGCATCAGCCGGACCGACAGGCTGGTGAAAGGGCGGCCGGTGGGAGTATGTACTTTGACTTGAACGCAAAGCTTCGGGCAATTTGCCGGGAAATGATCAACCAGCATGGAATGATTATAACATCCCATCAGCGAGACCTTGTTCCCGATCTCTTGTCTCACATCATCACAATATTGTGTGCTGATGAATCGCTCTTCAGTCATTCTGACGCCTGCGTTGTGCTCTGATCGCTGCGAAGACGAGTTCCTCGGGCGCACCGAGCGCCTCCGCGAGTCTCGCCAGACTGTCCGTTCCTGGATCCAGCGTGCCCGCCTCGATCCGCGCGATATACGATTGTGTCGTATCCGCCAGTTCGGCCAACCTGTCCTGGGATAGTCCAGCCGCCAACCTGAGCGCTCGCAGAGAGGCGGAGTCGGGCTCCAGAACCCGCTTCAATGTCCGACGCGCTTCCTTCAAGTGAGCGGACATGACGGGGTCGGCTTCCATTTTCCGGATTACTTTTCCCAACGGCCTGCCACCGCGCAGTGGCCTGGACGCGGGCACCGCTACTTCAAACACAAGGATCTGCCCGGAAGACCTAGGTTGAGTACCCGTCAGTGGCGGCGTGCCAATCGGCGAAGATTCTGTCTGCGATCCGGCTGTCGATTTCATAGTCGAAGACGTCCTTATGAAGGATCGCGAGAATGCCGATCCGCCGTTGATGCCAGTCGAATCCGTACACGACCCGGTACCGCGTGGCCGGGGTATCGAGAATGCGAATACGGAAAAGATTGGCTTTCTGTCTGGCACTGGCCCATGGCTTTACACTGACGCGAGATTTGCCAAGGTTGGCCTCGTCGCGAGACGCGAATTTATCGATCAACGCTGGATCCGCTTCCGCCTCTTCCAGGAAGGCGAGCACCACTGCGAGTGCTCGCGGATCCGTCCGCTTCAGATGCGAAATGTCCTCTTCAGCACCGGGCAGAACGTCGATTGTCATTATACACAGAAGTATATGGTCGGCAACGAACGATGAAGAAAGGCGTCACAATTCCACGTGAGAATTACAAGCTTAGCGTTGTCCGGAAAGCTATGTCAATCAATAGCTTGCGTTGCAATGTCGCATTGCGAGGCAGATCGGAAGTCACTCATGCCTTGGCGTGATGCGCGCGCCCTGATCACGGCCAAGACCACGCGCACACCGACGTTCCAAACAGCGCGCGGCGTTGCCTGCAGCTGCGACAGAGACGAGATGATTTTTGGTGGCGGGTCGCCGGGAGCGGCGATATTTGCTCGAAGTGCAAGCGTTTCAAGCGAACATCGAGCGACGAAGGCATCGAAGCAAATCAGGAATGTGCTTTCCGCATGGCAGTGGCTGCTCGCGCTCCGCGCCATGCCAACACCCAACAACCTTTCCCCGGCCTTTCGCGATTCGCGAAATCTGTTAACGCGGTCGAAGGAGTTGGCAGCCGTCCCCCAAAGAGTTATCTCTTAACATGTTAGTTTCTGGCGCGCGCGGCAATAACTATCAGTCCGCCGCACCGTGAGGGGGATTTATGGTTCATCGCGAACCGCGAAACGGCCGCGGCCGTTGGCGCGCTGGTGTTGCTTTGTCCCTGTTTGCCGCCACGGCGTTCCCCGCGCTGGCCGCCGATAACGAGGCGAAATCCGGCGATGGCAGCGAAGGCGAGTTGGCTACCGTGGAAATCACGGCACGCTACGTCAAGGAGGATCTGCAGACCGCTCCGCTGGCCATCACCGCCGTGAGCGGCGCGGAGCTCGAAAGCCGTGCCATCATCGACACGACCGACCTGGGCGCGGTTGTACCTAACCTGTACACCCGCCCGGGAGATGCCGAAGAGGGACCCACGCCGACGATCTCGATGCGTGGCGTGACCGCCGGAGACTACAGTTTCGAGGCTTTTCCGGCCGTCGGCATCTACGTGGACGATGTCTACCACAGCACGATGGTGGGCTCGATCCTGGACCTGACCGACATCGACCGCATCGAGGTCAAGCGCGGCCCGCAGGGCACGCTGGCCGGCAATGCCAGTATCGCCGGCTCGATCAGCATCTACTCCAAGGTACCGAAGGGGGACGACACCGGCTACCTCTCGATCGGCTACGGCAGTTTCGACAAGACCGAGTTCAAGGGAGCCTTCGACGCCAGCCTCATTCCGGATACGTTGTTCATGCGCATTTCGGGCCTCTCCAGGCACCAGGACGGTTACGTGGACCAGCTCGATTTCACCTGCGAGATGAACGCTCTCGGCACCCCGCAGCTGGCCGGAACCTTCCCCACGGCCGACAATAGCGCCTACCAGCGTGGTTGCAAGGTCGGCACCTTCGGCGGCACGCGCGTGAATGCCGGCAAGGTGATGTTGCGTTGGCTGGTGACCGACAAGCTGGAGATCAACGGCTCGCTCGCGAAAAGCGTGGAGAACGACGAGGCGCCGGCCGAAGTCCTGCTCAATACCCATCCGTCGCCGAACGACGGCTTCGACTCGGTGTTCAGCCAACAGCTCTTCGACAAGTATGGCGTCGTCTACGACAGCCGGTTCCTGCCGCCGCCGGGGCGCCCGTACTCCGCCTACACGACATTCTGCCGGCCGCTGAGCGGCATCTGCTTCAACAACAGCCAGGGACAGGATTCCACCGACGGCTCCCTCAAGGTCGACTATGACATCACCGACAAGATCCACCTCAAGGGCATTTACGCCTACAGCGATTACGGCGGCTACCTGCACCAGGCCGGTGACGTCTCGCCGCTGGGTTATGTGCAGGGCCAGGTCTTCTTCCGCATCCGGCAGCAGACCGGCGAGCTGCGCATCAACGGCACCTCCTTCGGCGACAAGCTCGACTGGGTGGCCGGGTTCTTCGACCTGCGCTCCACGGACCGCCTGAACGGCGCGATCGACTTCGTGATCGAGAACTTCGAGGAGCAGGATCACTACACGAACGACGCGCGCAGCGGCTTCATGCACGGCGAATACCACATCACCGACAAATGGAGCGTTGCCGCCGGTGGCCGCTTCTCGAGCAACTCCAGCACCGCCAATCTCGATCACCCGGGACTCATCGAGCACGTCATTCCGTTCTCCGTCACCGGACACCGTTGGGACTGGCTGGGCTCCTCCAGCTACAAGTTCACGGACGACCTGATGGGCTACGTGACCGTCGCCAGCGGCTCGAGACCTCCCGGCATCACGACGATCGTCAACTCCATCTACCAGCTCCAGGCGATTCCCCAGGAAGAGCTGATCTCTTACGAAGGGGGCATCAAGAGCGAATTCCTGCAGCACCGTGTACGCGCCAACCTGACCGGGTTCTATAGCGACTACAGCAAGCGCAACACCACCCAGATCCAATTCCAGTGCCTGGCGCAAGCCCCGCCACCCACTCCGGTTCCCTTGCAGAGTGATTGCCCGACCGGTGGCTCGCTGCAGTGGTACACGACGGTGGCGCGCCCGGCGAAGATCTCCGGTTTCGAGTTCGAGCTCACCGCCGAGCCCCTCGGCGGCCTGCTGTTGAACTGGGCGGGCGGTTACAACCACTTCGTGGATGGGGTCAAGACGCCGGGCCAGCCGGGCTACATCGTGCCCGGCAACCTGCCCATGCCCGAATGGAACATGAACGGCGGCGCCCAGTACACCTTCCGCGTCCCGATACCGCGCGGCGTGGCGACGGTGACTCCCAGACTCGACTGGGTCTACCAGAGCAAGTCCACGTTCGACCCGGCCTCGGCCGTGGAGCCCCCGGCCGCGCAGTACACAATCGGTGGACGCTCCGTGTTCAACGCTCAGGTCACTGTCCAGAAAGTGGACAGCCCCTGGTCGGTGATCGGCCAGGTGACGAACCTGACCAACAAGTATTATCTGTACGAGCTGTTCACCGGCTCGACCGTGGCGACGGCGGGCGTCGTAGCGCCACCGCGCGAATTCACGGTTACGGTCCGACGGCAGTTCTGATGAGCCCGAGCTAACAGGAGGGGAAAGCGATGATGATGCAAAGAGTGTCCGTCCTGCTCGCACTGTGTACCAGTGCGGCGGTGTTGAGTTTCGTGTACGCCCAGAATGCGGCGAGCCAGTCGGGCGGCAAGCTCACCGTGCAGGACTTCATGGAGCTCCAGCAACTCACCGCCGGATACCCATACAAGATCGACAAGTGCAACAACGGCGGC
>DAITMW010000208.1:0-13849 GCA_036834945.1 Steroidobacteraceae bacterium | reverse complement strand
CTTGTCGGGCGTTTTTTCGCCGGAGTAGAAGCCCATGGGGTCCAGGTCATTGACGTCGACGACCCAGGCGGTTTCTTCGTTGACCTTGCCGCGCATGTTGGCGATGGTCTGGCGGGTGGCCATGCGGGGGTAGATGACGGTGGTGCCTTTGTCGTGATCGTAGATCACGAAAGTGTAGACCGTCGTGTACATGGCTTCGGCGGTCGGATGGGTTTCCGGTTGTGCGGTACCGTCCTGGTTGGCGGGGGCTTTCAGTCCAGGGTTCGACACGTGGGATACCTCTACTGCGGTTGAGCGGAGTTCGTGCGATGCCGCAGACATCGGCTGTCGTTCGCTGAATCGCTTGGTGGAAAAACGATAGCACGTTGGATGGGCGGCGTTTTGTGATGTGCGTAGCACGAGTGCGGTGGACGCGCGAGGGCGATGGTTCGTGCGCGCGAATGCTTGGCAGAACTAGTCGCGGCGGCTGGCCTGCGGCATCCGATGAGGCAGGATGCCTTTTCCATCGGGCGCTCGTCTTGGATGAAGCCAGCGGGGTGACGGGGGAGTGCGCTTGACCTCAAGCCTCAGCTAAAAATCAGTGCGAGCGCGCGTGTGCCCGGGGTGAACCTCATTCAATCGGCTACGCGATGCTGCTGGCGATACTCCCGAGGGGAGCACCCGCACTCCTGCCGGAATGCCGCGTTGAACCGGCTGGTGGAGGCGAATCCGGAGTTTAGCGCTACCTCGACGATCTTGACATTCGTCGTGGCCAGCAGCCGTTGCGCGTGGGACACCCGGTGCTTGGTGATGTAGTCCACGATGGTCGTGCCGATGCCCCGCTTGAACAATCCCATTGCGTAATTCGGGTGGAGGCCGACGTGGTGACCAACATCTTCTACTGTGAGCGGTTGCATATAGCGTTGTGCGATCAGGCCTGCCATCTGTTCGACCTTGGTGAGCTCGGACGAGCTGGTGGCATGGCGATGCCGGGCCGGCGCGGTATTCGTTTTTGAGAGGGACGAGCTGGCGAGGCGCAACAGTCGGGCTTCGAGCTCCAGCAACACGGCCTTCTTGAGTTCCTTGCCGCCGTCGTTCAGATCCTCCTCCCAGTGGGCGAGCAGTCCCAGGTCGCTGTCGGCGCGGTCGGGGCTTTTCTCAGTGACCAACTCTCCCTGCAGCAGGGCCCTGACGAGCTTCTCCGGGAGCCGGCATTGAATGAACCAGGCGAGCGGCAAGGTGGCGACAAAGTATTCCGCGGTGCCTTCGAACTGCAGGATCTGGTGGGGCATCGCCGCCCAGAAGACGCTCAGTCGTTGGGATTCGATGCGGACCTTTCTGCCTCCCAACAGGTACGTGAGCGCACCGCTTCGGAGCAGGTTGATCTCGATCTCGTTGTGCCGGTCCGGGCGGGTCATGACCGAGGGGCGCCAGCGGACACAGGTGAAGCCGTAGGGCGCGAAATCCGGTCGCTGCGGGTCGAACGAGGTCATGAGGATTAGGATACAGGAGATATCTGCGCGGTTGCGAGAGGATCGGCCATAAAAATCAGACTAAGGTGCCCGTTATAAGGCACCTTGGGGCGGATGAGGGACAGGGCGATATGGCAGAGCAGACATCGGGGAGCGCGCAGGAGCTCACTTTCGGTGCCGGGTTGTGGATGTTTGGACAGTTCGTTGATCGGTATGCCACGGATGCCTACGGCCCTCCCGTCGGGACGCTGGCCGCGATCGAAAGGGCCGGAAAGGTTGGCGATCTCTCGGTCGTCGACATCAACTATCCGTTTGATCCGGGGGTGACGACAGAGCAGGTCAAACGTGCGCTGTCCGCGGCAGGTTTGCGTGCCATCGCCGTAACGCCCGCGATCTACACGCGCAAGTTTCAAAAAGGGGCTTTCACGCACCCCGACGCAGCAGTGCGGGCGGACGCCGTGGCCCTGTGTAAACAAGCGATTCCCGTGGCGAAAGAGTTGGGCGCCGACTATGTGAAGTTCTGGCCGGGCCAGGATGGCTACGATTATCCTTTTCAGGCCGATCACCTCGATCTCTGGGACGGCTCCGTCACCTGTATCCGCGAGATTGCCAACAGTGATCCGTCGATGGGCTTTGCGATCGAATATAAAACGAAGGAGCCTCGCGTACGCATTACCCTCAGCAGTGCGGCCAGGACCATCCTCGCCATTACCGACATGGGTGTGAAGAACGTCGGGGTCGTCATGGACTTTGGCCACTCCCTGATGGCGAAGGAGACTCCTGCGGAGGAGCTGCAGTTGTTGGCCCGTCGCGGGTTGTTGCGCAGTGTCGAAGTCAATGACAACTGGCGTGACTGGGATGACGATCTGAGTGTCGGGGCGATTCATCTGTTGGAAACGCTGGAGTTCATGCTCGCGCTGCGCACGATTGGCTGGCGTCGCCCGATCCTGCTCGATCAGTTTCCTTTCCGCGAAGATCCGGTGGTCGCGGCGCGTCGCAGCATCGCGATGCTGCGGGCGTTGGATGCGAAGCTGGATCAACTGGATGCGGTGAGCCTGCGGGAGTTGCGCTCCCGTCAGGACGCGCTGGCGGCCCAGAAACTGGTCCACGATTTGCTTCTGAGCAGTGCCGGTTAAGAAGGTCGACATGCCTATCGCGGACGCCATCGGCGAGGCTCTGGAAGAGTCGCTAGCGCTCAAGTCGTTGCGCTATCGACGCACTATTCTCCAGATTATCAAGCATGCGGGCGCGGGACACACCGGTGGCGGGCTCTCTTGTATCGATATCCTCAACGTTCTTTATAACCGCATTCTGAACGTTGCCCCGGACACGTTCTCCGATCCACGGCGGGACCGATATATCCAGAGCAAGGGCCACTGCGTCGAAGCGTTGTACGTGGTCCTCGCGGACCGCGGCTTTTTTCCGTTGTCGGAGCTGTCCACGCTGTGCCAATACCAGTCTCACTTTGTCGGGCATCCGACTCGCAAGGTGCCCGGAGTGGAGCAGAATACCGGAGCCTTGGGGCACGGGCTGTCGCTGGCGGTGGGTACCGCGCTCGCGAGCAAGCTCGACAAGCTCGGGAACCGGGTGTTCACTTTGCTTGGCGATGGTGAGCTCGCCGAAGGCTCCAACTGGGAAGCCGCCATGTCGGCGGCGCATTATCGGTTGGACAATCTGGTCGCGATCGTCGATCGCAACTCCCTCCAGATCAGCGGACGCACGCGCGATGTCTGCAACAGCGAGCCTCTGGCGGAGAAGTTCGCGGCGTTTGGCTGGTCCGTCTCGACCGTAGACGGGCACGATGTGCAAGCGCTGAGCGCCGCTCTGGCGGCACCCGCGCGCGACGGAAAACCTGTGGCGATTCTGGCTGACACCGTCAAAGGACACGGTGTCTCGTTCATGGAGGACGTCGCGAAGTGGCATCACGGCGTGCCCGATGACCTGGAATACGAGCGGGCGTTGGGTGAGATTGATACAGCCATCGCCAGGCTGGCCGAGGCGGCTCACCGATGAGCGCGCCGGCCCCTTCGATGTTCAGCCCCGCGGCCCTCGAGAGGGCACGCGCGTTGGGGCTCACACTGGGCCGCCCCAACCTCGAGATTTTTGCTGAGACGCTCCTGGCCGAAGCTCGACAAGACCCACGGCTGCTGGTGGTGACCAGTGATTCCCGTGGTTCGGCGCGGCTCGCGGGATTTGCCGGCGCTTTGCCTGCGCAGTTGATTGAAGTCGGAATCGCCGAGCAGAATCTGGTCGGCATCGCGGCAGGCCTTGCCGACTCGGCCAGGAAAGTCTTTGCCGTCTCCCCGGCATGCTTCCTGGCCGCGCGCGCGCTCGAGCAGATCAAGAATGATGTCGCTTACTCCAACAACCCCGTGAAGCTCGTCGGGATCAGTGCGGGAGTGAGCTATGGCGCCTTGGGCTCCACTCATCACTCGCTCCACGACCTGGCTGCGCTGCGCGCCATCAACAATATCGACATCATGGTACCGGCTGACAACATGGAAACTCGCTGGGCGGTACAGTCAGCCTTATCAGCCGACAAGCCCGTCTACCTGAGATTTGGGAAGGCGCCGCTCTTTCATATTCATGGTACGGCGCCTGTTTTTCGGCCCGGCAAAGCCATCAAGCTTCGCTCGGGGTCTGATTTGGCCTTCGTGGCGACTGGCGAAACTGTCGTGCACGCGTTGCTTGCTGCGGCAGAACTTGCCGCGAAGGATGGAATGTCGTGCCAGGTGTGGAGCGTGCCGAGCATCCGGCCGCTGGACACTGAGGCGATTCGCGAGGCAGCCGCGTGTGACGCTCTGATCAGCGTCGAAGAGCATATGGTCAACGGCGGATTGGGCGAAGCCTGCGCCGCTATCCTGCTCGAGTCGGGTTGCCGGACCCGGTTTCGGCGTGCCGGCATTCCCGATGAGTACACGGTGACGGGAAGCCAGTCCGACATCTTTCGCCACTATGGGATCTCGATGGAGGGCTTGGCGGCACAGGCAAGGGCACTTCTGTCTGGAGATCTTTCGCGGAGCTGAACGCAGTGTGGGCTCAACTGGCCATTGATCAGAGCACCTCGGCGACCAAGGCTGTGCTGTTTGGCGCGGGTGGCACAGTGTTAGAACGAGCCAGCCGTGAGCATCGGCAGTACTATCCGGCTCCCGGACTGGTCGAGCATGATGCCGAGGAGATCTGGCGCAATGTACTGACCTTGAGCGGCGAGGTGTTATCTTCCATCGCCACACCGAAGCTGACTTGCGTGAGCATCGCCAACCAGAGGGAGACGGTGGTGGTGTTCGATCGCCGTACGGGGCGGCCGCTCATGCCGGCCATAGTTTGGCAGTGCCGTCGCGGAGCGCTCCTTTGTGACGCCCAGCGCGCACTGGAGCGCAATCCTGCCGTGCTGGCCCGAACCGGACTTCCCATTGACGGCTATTTTTCGGCATCCAAGCTGCAGTGGATCGTGCGTAACGTGCCCGAGATTGCCGAACGGCTCGCCTCCGGTGAGGCGTTGTGTGGGACGGTCGATACCTACCTGATCTATCGACTCACCCACGGGGCGGTATTCGCCACTGACCATACAAACGCCAGCCGCACGCTTTTGTATAACCTCCATACTCGGAGATGGGATGAAGAGCTGTGCGAGTGGTGGCAGGTGCCGCGACGAGCGCTCGCCGACATCTTCTCGAGCGACGCTTACTTTGGCGATACCGACCTCGGTGGGCTTCTGGCGAGCCCGGTTCCTATCCGCGGTGTCATGGGAGACTCGCAGGCGGCACTCTTTTCACAACGCTGCTTTGAAACCGGTAGTGCGAAGGTGACTTTCGGAACCGGGTCCTCAATCCTTGTCAATACAGGCTCACAGCTTCCGCGTACGAGCGCCAATACGCTCGCGGCATTGGCGTGGGTACGAAGCGAGCAGCCCGTTTTCGCGGCCGAGGGCATGATCAATAGCTCCGCGGCGACGCTGACCTGGCTGCGAAGCCAGCTCGGCATTCTCGATGACATTGCCGATGCCGAGCGGATTTCCAGGGAGGTCGGCGACACCGGCTCCGTCTACCTGGTGCCCGCCTTCTCCGGCCTTGGAACGCCTTACTGGCGCGATGATGTGCGCGCCGCGATCGTCGGCCTCACCGCTCACAGTGACCGGCGTCACCTCGTCAGAGCAGCCCTGGAATCGATCGCCTACCAGCTTCGGGACGTCATCGACGCCATGCGCGCCGAAACGGGACTTGAACTGCGGGAGTTGCGCGCCGACGGCGGTCCGACGACGAACGCGCTGCTCATGCAGTTCGTCGCGGATCTGCTGCGTGTCAATCTGCGCGTCAGCGGCGGCTCCGATAGCGCAGCCGGCGGCGCCGCGCTGATGGGTGCTCTGGCGACGGGCGCCGCAGCCTGTGCGGCGGACTTCAATATCCCGGGCGATGAAGTACTCTATCAACCGAAGATGTCCGTTGCCCAGGCCCAGGCTCGCTATGCCGGCTGGCAACGCGCCGTTTCACAGGTGCTCTACGGGGCGCCGAAGACTTAACGAGAGGGGAGGGGGTCGTGTTGCGTCCCATCATGGGGCTCGTGTTGGTCGCTCTGCTCAGCGCTTGTGGTAGCGACAAGGCGAGTGCTCCCGCGCGTTCGATGCCGGCCCCACGCATCGCCATTGTGGTCTCCACTTTGAACAATCCCTGGTTCGTGGTGTTGGCCAATACGGCGCGCGCGGAAGCGCAGCATCGTGGATACGCGGCAACGATATTTGACTCCCAGAACGATCCGGCAAAAGAGACCGCGCACTTCGAGAATATTGTCGCGTCTGGGTACCGCGCCGTGTTGTTCGATGCCACCGACGCCAAAGGCTCGGTGCTCAACGCCAGTCATGCGAGCCATGCGGGCGTACCTGTCTTCACGATGGACCGTGAGATCGACTCCAGGGATGCCGCTGTTTCCCAGGTGATCTCCGACAACTATGCCGGCGCTGAAGCGGTTGGCGAGTACTTTGTGCAACAGGTTGGAGATCAAGGTCAGTACGTCGAGCTTCTGGGCCTGGTCGGGGACAACAACACCTGGAATCGCTCGCGCGGCTTTCACAGTGTCGTGGACCGATATCCGGGGCTGCGGATGGTGGCCCAGCAAAGCGCGGATTTCGATCGCAGTCGGGCGCTGGACATCATGGAGTCCGTGTTGCAGGCCCATCCGGATATCAAGGCTGTCTTCTGCGGCAATGACGCCATGGCCCTCGGCGCCTATCAGGCGCTGCTCGGCGCTGGCCGCGCCCAGGCCGTGAAAGTATTCGGGTTCGACGGCTCGCAGGATGCCATCAGGGCTATTGCTGAAGCGAAGATGAGTGCTACAGCCATGCAGTATCCGCAGGTGATGGCGGCTACCGCGGCCGAGTTCGCGGATCGGTATCTGCGAGGCGAGCGCGCGTTGCCGAGGCGTGTTGCCGTGGCGGTGGATTTAATAACCTCCCATAACGCAGCGGCTCGGCTCGAGCAGTAGCGGTGATGAGGGGCGGAGCTTTCAGACTCGTCGTCATGCTTGCGCTCGTTGCGCTGCTGTTGATCTTCTTTCCGCCTTTCCATATCCGTCGGCTCGATGGCCATTCCCTGGACCGTTCGAACGACCACAGCGCCTCTGCTGACATCACGCAGATTGCGGCGCGTTTCTGGAATACGAGCCTCACCTCCCAACGCGTCCGCCCCACGGATTGGCAGGTGTTGATCAAAGCGCTGCAGCAAGATCCCATGTTGGCGAGCCAACGATACGGTCATCGGCCCGGCATTGGCGGGCCGTCGTTCTACCTGTTGTCCGGTGAGGCTCGTGTAGTCTCGATCGACTCTCGTGGTCTTTGGCTCGGTGCTCCCGAGTCGGTCGATTGGCGCATTCTGCTCCAGACCGGGCCGATCTTCGGGTCCGCCCTGCGCGATGCCACGGGACTGCTCAAGCTCGAGGACTTCAGCTCGTTTGATTTCAACGAGCTGGGCGCTCAGCTCAACCGTCTGTCGGAAGACCGGATCGGAACCGCGGTACGTCGTGATACGCGTGCCGGCAGCGAGGTCGAGTTTGTGGCCGCCGGCCGGCTCGACACGGTGAGCGGTGATGATCGCACTCTGCTGCTGGCGCCCATCCGAGTGAGGCTGAAGTGACCGGTTTAGCCCGACCAACACCGGTGATGCTCGCGCGCGGAATCACGAAGGCGTTTCCGGGTGTAAAAGCGCTTCAGGAGGTCAGCCTCCGCCTCGAAGCCGGCCGTATGGTCGCGCTCGTGGGGGCGAATGGTGCCGGCAAGTCGACTCTCATGAGCGTGCTGGCGGGTGTCATTCAGCCGGATGCCGGGGTGATCGAGCTGGACGGCCGGGCAGTGCAGTTCGCTAATACGCGTCAGGCCAGGGAGCGCGGTGTTGCCGCTATTTTCCAGGAGCTCAGCCTCGCTCCCAACCTCACTGTAGCCGAGAACATCTCGCTCGGATCCGAGCCTATGACGTCCCTTGGACGTATCGACTACATGCGCATGAATCAGGTTGCGCGCGCAGTTCTCGATCGCTTAGGTCTGACCCTCTCGCCGACGACTCGCGTTGGCTCGCTACGTGTCGCGCAACAGCAGGCACTGGAGATTGCGCGCGCAATTTGCGGCCAGGCCCGAGTGCTCATCATGGATGAGCCGACCTCCGCGCTGGGGCGCGAGGAGACTCTACGGCTTCTCGATTTGATCCAGGATCTCAAGCGTGACGGAGTCGCGATTGTCTATATCACCCACAAATTTGAGGAGCTCGCCGGGGTGGCGGACGAGATCGCGGTCATGCGTGACGGTCGCCTTCTCACGCAGGTGGCTTACGGGGACATGACCCAGCAGGAGATTGTGCGACTGATGGTCGGGAGCGAAGAGCATGCCGCGCCTGTGTCGTGCGAGGCGCAAGTAGGCGGCACGGCATTGGAGGTACGGAACCTTTCGGTGCGACACCCGATCCGCTCGAAGGACTACGTCGTACGCGATGTGAGCCTACGTGTCGGTCGGGGTGAAATCGTTGGTATGTTCGGTTTGGTGGGCGCCGGGCGGACCGAGCTGCTCGAGGCGATCTTCGGGGCTCACGGACGGCGGACGAGCGGGCAGATCTTCGTTCGTGGGTCGTCTGTGCGTGTACGCACTCCAACGGAGGCGGTGCGTGCAGGGCTGGGACTGGCCCCGGAGGATCGCAAGCATGACGGGCTCGTGTTGGGGATGAGTTCGCGGGAGAACGCGGCACTGGCGCGCATCGGATCGGGCGGTGCGCCTTCCTTACTGACCGCCAGAAAAGAGGCGGCGCTGGTCGGCCCCCTGTTGCAACGGCTCGGGTTCAAGGGACCTTCGGTGGAAGAGCCGGTTCGCTGCTTGAGCGGCGGTAATCAACAGAAGGTGGTCCTGGCAAAGTGGCTCGCCACCGAACCCACCGTGCTGCTTCTGGACGAGCCTACCCGGGGGATCGATGTTCGTGCCAAGAGTGATTTCCATCAATGTATCCGGGAGCTTGCCGCACAGGGTATGGGGATCCTGTTTGTCTCCTCCGAAATACCGGAAATCCTGAGCCTGGCCCACAGGATCATCGTGCTGTCGGAGGGAGCGGTTGCGGGTGAATTCACACCGGGGAGCGCGACTCCGGATCAATTGCTCAGTGCGGCCTTGCCGCGCCGGTCAGTGGAGGTCAACTCCGCATGAGGCGCCTGTCCCTTGGCTCCGCGCGCTCGCTCCAATCGTTGGGGGCGCTTTTGCTGATGGTGCTCGCGCTGAGCTTCGCGACACCCAAATTCCTGACCGTCGTCAATCAGCTGAATATCCTGCGCCAGATCTCAGTCAACCTGTGTCTGTCCATTGGCCTGACGCTCGTCATCCTCGCTGGAGGCATCGATCTGTCGGTGGGCGCGGTACTGGCACTGTCGGGGGCGGTCGCCGCGGGGCTGCTGAAGTCGGGTCTAGCCTTTCCCACCTGGGGCTTTGAGTTGCAATTCACAGTCTTCGGTGCGGTTGCGTCGGGGGTGCTTGTGGGAGCCCTCGCGGGGCTTGCCAACGCGTTGGTCATCACCCGTCTGCTCCTGCCTCCTTTTGTGGCTACGCTCGCCATGTTGAGCATTGCCCGGGGGCTCACGTTTCTCTGGACGGGTGGCTTTCCGATCACCGGCCTGGATCCGGCATTCAATGCGTTGGGCAGCGGGTTCGTGCTCGGTATTCCGTTACCGGTCTGGATCGTTGCCCTTTTGACAGTCGTCGCCAGCTTGCTGACCACTCAGACTCCCTTTGGGAGGCATCTCTACGCGGTCGGTGGCAGTGAGCGTGCCGCGTACCTGACGGGACTGTCCGTCAATAAGATCAAAATCTGGGTGTACGTTCTCGCGGGTGCGCTGAGCGCTTTGGCCGGTGTCATTGTCACGGCGCGACTGGACTCTGCCCAACCCAATGCGGGTCTGGGTTATGAGTTGGATGGCATCGCCGCTGTTGTGATTGGGGGCACGTCGCTTTCCGGGGGGCAAGGATCTGTTTGGGGTACGGTCCTGGGGTGTCTGATTATCGGGGTTCTCAACAATGGGTTGGCGCTTCTTGATGTGTCTCCCTTTTGGCAGCAGGTGATCAAGGGAGTTGTCATCATCCTGGCGGTTACGGTGGACCGCTGGGGGGGCCGGCAAGAGCGCCTGACCTGAGTTTTCTTCCAGCCTATGCGCCATTTCGCCATTCTCGCGCTCGTCTTGTTGGCGGCCAGTACGCTCGCGGCGGGCAAGCCGCGTGTCGTGATCACGACGGACCCGGAGCTGGATGATTCCAACTCGCTGGTTCGATATCTTCTGTTCAGCGCGGATTTTCAGACTGAGGGGTTGATTTACGCCAGCAGCCAGTTTCATTGGAAGGGGGATGGGAAGGGTACCCGATGGTTTGTTCCTGGTCGGGAGTATGACCGCTTCGGGCTGCATCTGTGCCCGTGTACCTCGTGGCGTTGGGATCCCCACGAGCATTTCATCGACAACGCCGTCGCCGCCTACGCGCAGGCCTGGCCCAACCTTCGTATCCACAACCCCGAGTATCCGGTCCCGGAGACACTGAAAGCGAAGATTCGCTGGGGCAATGTGGAGTTTGACGGCGAGATGTCCAAGGACACGCCGGGGTCCGATCTGATCAAGTCTCTGCTACTGGATAATGACGAGTCGCCGGTTTATCTGCATGCGTGGGGCGGACAGAGCACGATTGCTCGCGCGCTCAAATCGATTGAGGAGCAGTACAAGGGGACTCCACAATGGCCGGCGATTTATGCCAAGGTGAGTCGCAAGGCGGTCATTCATCCGTCAGGTGACCAGGACGATACGTACGCGAAATACATTCGGCCTAACTGGCCTGACATCCGCTATCGTCAGTTGGGTGGAGGGGTCAACCTCAGTTATAACGCGCAATCTCGGGTAAGCGAGCAGGATGCGGCCTACTTCACGGCGGAATGGACCAGGAAGAACATCTCAGAGCGAGGCCCGCTGGGCGCTCTTTATCGCGTCTGGGGCGATGGCAGGCAGATGGTGAGGGGGGATATCTTTGATTACTTTGGTATCGCCGGCAAGAGTGCGCAGGGGTTGGCCAAGGAGGGGTATATCGTCTGGACGCCGGTGCATGAGAAGGGGGCATTTCTTGCGGAGGGCGATACCGGGACGTTTCTGAACCTCATTGATAATGGGCTGCGGGGATATCGGGACGAAAGTTTTGGGGGGTGGGGTGGATACGGGCGCGCTGCGGTTGCGCCGCCTGTGGGGAACTGGAGCGGGGTGTTGGAGCGATCCGCCAGGCAGCCTGGTGCGTCGTTGCAGGTGCCGCGTGCGCCTACCAATCCTTTCCTTGCCCCGGCTCAGAGGGATCTCGCGGCGCGGTTTTTGTGGGCGACGACTTCGACGTACGCTGGCGCGAATCATCATCCGCAAGTTAACGCCCGGGGTCCGAGGTTCGTCTCTGCGAGGCCCGGGGAGATCGTCAAACTGGGGGTCACGACGCTCGATCCCGATGGGAATGGCGTTACGGTGCGCTGGTGGCAGTGGACTGAAGCGGGGAGTTACCCGAGGGACGTTAAGCTGGAACGGGTGATTGGGACGGAGACGATGTTTACGGTTCCACTGGATGCGCGGCCGACGCAGAACGTTCACGTCATTGCTGAAGCAACGGACGATGGGGTGCCGGCTTTGACTCGCTATGAGCGGTTCGTTGTTACCGTAGCCGGGCCGTGATGTAGCGAGGCGAGGGCGCGGATGACGCCCTGCCGTGGCGCCAGCTGACAGCAACTCGCCCTGACGCGAGTTGCTGTCCTCTCAGAGCCTACTTGCCTTGAATCAACAGGCCCAGCGGCGTGAGCGGTGTCACCGGCATCAGCTCCAGTGTGGCCAGGTTTTGTGCGACCAGCGGCAGGTTGGACAGGATTGATCGGGCTTGCTCCACCGAGTCGACGTTCATGAGAAAGAGCGGGCCGGCGTTCTCCCGGAACCAGAATTGCTCGATCTTGCCTTCGAGGTAGAGCTTCAGGGTGTGGGGGACCTCGTGCGGCATGATCTCCTTGCGCTGCTCGGGGGTGAGCGGGCCTTTAACCGTATAGATCGCGAAGACTTTCATCGGAGGGCTCCTCTTGTGTGGGCTGATGGGAGGAGAATCTAGAGGGGTGGCGGGGAAACTGGTATTGTCATAAATGACATTTTTAGGGGCATTTACGACGTGTGGATTTCCATCCTCGCCCTCGATGGGCTGTTCGATACCGGGCTGGTGGTGACGCTGGATGCGTTCAAGCTCGCCAACAAGTTCTCGGCGATGCAGATGGGGGGTGCGCCGCGTTTTGATGTGTCGGTGGTCGGGGTGCGCAAGAAGGTCAAATCCGGCCAGGGATTCTCGATTCCGGTGAAAGCGATCACCCCGGCTTTGAAGCCGGATTGGGTGATTGTTCCGGCACTCAGTGCCGGGACACCTGAGCAGTTGGTTCCGGCGCTCGAGCGGCGGGATGTCAGGGATGCGAAGGCACACCTGCAGAAGTGGCATGCCAAGGGGACGCACATCGCGGCCTCCTGTATCGGGACGTTTATTCTGGCGGATGCCGGACTGCTGGAGCAGGGCGAGGCGACGACGACCTGGTGGATGGCGCCGTTTTTCCGGCAGCGCTATCCGAATGTGTCGCTGGATGAGTCGCGGATGCTCGTTTCATCGGGACGGGTTGTGACGACCGGGGCGTTGATGGGGCATCTCGACCTGGCGCTTTGGCTGATCCGCCAGGCCAGCCCGGAGCTGTCGACAATGGTCTCCCGGTACATGCTGGCTGACCTGCGCTCATCGCAGGCTCAGTACATTATTCCCAATCACCTGGCGCGGGCGGATCCTCTGATCGGGCGGTTTGAGAAGTGGGCGCGGCAACATCTCAAGGATGGGTTCTCGCTGCAGGAGGCCGCTGCCGCACTCGCAATCACAACACGCGCGTTGCAACGCCGTTGTGAGGCCGTGTTGGGCAAGTCGCCGCTCGCCTACTTCCAGGATCTGCGTGTCGAGCGCGCGCAGGCCCTGATCCGTGGAAGCGGGCTCGATATCGAAGCCATCGCGGCGGAGGTGGGTTATGACGACGGCGCAACGTTACGAACGCTGTTGCGCCGACGTCTGGGACGAGGAGTGCGGGAGATACGAGCGCAGCTGCGCTGAGCGCGAGGTGTGCGATCAAACGTTACCGCGCTGTAGGCATCGCGAATTCCGCACCCTTGGGCGTACTCTCGGGCCAGCGCTGCATGATGGACTTCTGCCGCGTGTAGAACCGCACACCTTCGGTTCCGTAGGCGTGCATGTCGCCGAACAAGCTGTTCTTCCATCCGCCAAAACCGTGCCAGGCCATCGGTACGGGTATCGGTACGTTGATTCCCACCATGCCGACCTGGATCCGCCGGCCGAATTCGCGCGCAATGTGGCCGTCTCGCGTGTAGCAAGACACGCCATTACCAAACTCGTGCGCGTTGATCAGTTGCACCGCCTCGGCAAAATCCTTCACTCGAACGCAGCACAATACGGGACCGAAGATCTCCTCCCGGTAGATGCGCATGTCGGGCCGTACGCGATCGAATAGCGTGGCGCCTGTGAAGAAACCGTTCTCGCGCTTGGCGACTCGGTAGCCGCGTCCGTCCAGAACCAGCTCCGCGCCTTCCTTTACGCCCACATCGATGTAGCCTTCGATGCGCTCCAAGGCCTGACGAGTCACGATGGGGCCCATCTCGACCCCTGGCGTTGTTCCATCGCCGATGTGGAGCTCCGCGGCTCGCTTACGCAGCAGCGGGACGATCTCGTCGGCGATGTCGCCAACCAACACGGCGACACTGATTGCCATACATCGCTCACCGGCCGAGCCGTAGGCGGCGCCGATGAGCCCATCGACCGCTTGCTCGATGTCGGCATCGGGCATCAC
>DAITMW010000207.1:9365-13904 GCA_036834945.1 Steroidobacteraceae bacterium | reverse complement strand
TGGCCAGCCGAACGCGCGAGGCCGCGTGCCGCGGCCCAGCGTCCGTTACCGTCCATGGTGATCGCGACGTGCCGGGGCACGATGTTGGGCGCGGCGCTCACCATCAGACCTGCATGACCTCCTTCTCCTTCGCCTGCAGGGCCTGCTCGATATCGGCAATGTGCTTGTCGGTCAGCTTCTGGATCTCGACCTCGGCACGCTTCTCGTCGTCCTGGGAGATCAGCTTTTCTTTCAACAGGTCCTTGATGTCGCCCATGACGTCGCGGCGAACGTTCCGGACGGCGACGCGCGCACCCTCCGCGTCCTGGCGCAGGACCTTCGTGATGTCCCGACGCCGCTCCTCGGTAAGGGCCGGCATGGGGATGCGGATCACGGTCCCGGCCGTCATCGGGTTCAAGCCGAGATCCGACTTGTGAATCGCTTTCTCGATCGGCTGCACCATGGTTTTTTCCCACGGTGACACGACGAGGGTGCGGCCATCCTCGACGGCGATGTTGGCCACCTGGTTCAGCGGCGTGTCATTGCCGTAGTAGTCGACTTTGAGATGCTCGATGAGGCTCGGGTGAGCCCGGCCGGTGCGCAGCTTCTTCATGTCGGACTGGAAGGTCTGCACACACTTGGTCATGCGCTCCCGCGCGTCTTTCTTTATATCGTCCAGCATAGCTGCCAACTCCTCGCCTGCGTAATGGCGCGCCTACTCGAAAGTGACCGTCGTGCCCACATCCTCTCCGCGGACGATGCGTGTCAGGTCACCCGGATTGTTGAGATTGAAGACCCGCAAAGGCAAGCGGTTGTCACGGCACATCACGATGGCGGTCGCATCCATCACGTTCAGTTTGTCCGTGAGCACTTTGTCGAAGGTCAGATGGGAATAACGGACCGCGTTCGGGTTGCGCACCGGGTCGTCGGAATAGATACCGTTCACCTTCGTGGCCTTCAGGAGGATGTCGGCATTGATCTCGATGGCCCGCAGCGATGCGGCGGTGTCGGTGGTGAAGAAGGGATTACCCGTGCCCGCGGCAAAGATCACGACACGCCCTTTCTCGAGGTGGCGCACGGCGCGGCGGCGGATGTAGTCCTCGCAAACTTCGTTTATGCGGATCGCGGACATGACACGTGCGTACATGCCGAGACCTTCGAGTGCATCCTGCATGGCGAGGGAGTTCATGACGGTCGCGAGCATGCCCATGTGGTCGGCCGCGACGCGGTCCATACCGGCGCGTGCCAGGCCCGCGCCGCGGAAGATGTTGCCTCCGCCGAGGACGACCGCGACCTGCACTCCCATCTGCACGATGTCCTGCAGCTCGCCCGCGATGCGTTTCAACACGGCCGGGTCGATGCCGTAGTCGGAGTTGCCCAACAGCGCCTCGCCGGACAATTTCACCAGGATTCGTTGGTACTTGGAGTTGGAGCTCATTGGGAGACCGCCATCTTTGTGCTAACCCGGATGGAAAAAACCCCGCGCTGCGGCGGGGTTTTCTCTCTTGAACTGCTGAACCCGTCAGTGCTTGGCCGGTGTCGCGCTCGACACCTGCGCCATGACCTCCGCGACGAAGTCCTCCTGCTTCTTCTCGATACCGGCGCCGACCTCGAAGCGCTCGTAGGCAGCCACTTCCGCCTTCGCGCCCTTCAACAGCTTCTCGATAGTGACATCCGGGTCCTTCACGAACGCCTGCCCCGCGAGGGTGATCTCACCCAGGGACTTGCGCAAGCGCCCTTCCACCATCTTCGCGACGATCTCCGGCGGCTTGCCCTCACCCTGCGCCTGCTCCGTCAGGATGGTGCGCTCCTTGGCGACGACGTCAGCAGGGATCTGCGACTGGTTGAGGTATTTCGGGTTGCTGGCGGCTACGTGCATCGCAAGGTCGTGGGCAAGAGCGGCGTCGCCACCCTTTACCGCGACCAACGCACCAATGCGTGTGCCGTGCACATACGCACCGAGGTTATCCGTGGAGCTCAGCACGATGAAACGACGGACGCTGATGTTCTCGCCGATCTTCGCGACGAGCGCACGACGCTTCTCTTCGACGGTCTCCCCGGTGGGCAGCTTCGCCGCGAGCAAGGCCTCGAGCGACGCTGGCTTGCTGGCAAGAGCCAGCGCAGCCACGGCCTGCGAGAAGGCACGGAAATCCTGCTCGCGGGCTACGAAATCGGTCTCGCAATTGATCTCGACCAGCGCGGCGGTCTTTGCATCCGCCGACTTCTCTACGACCACGACGCCTTCCGCGGCAACGCGGGAAGCCTTCTTGTCAGCTTTCGCCAGACCCTGCTTGCGCATGAGATCGGCGGCCGCATCCAGGTCACCCTTGGTCTCTACCAGTGCCTTCTTGCACTCCATCATGCCCGCGCCGGTGCGCTCGCGGAGCTGCTTGACTGCGTCTGCTGTGATGTTCATTGGCAAAAAATCCTGAAATCGGGGGCCGAACACTCCGGCCCGACACGCTTCGATCGCGTGTGGGCCGGACAGTTTCAGCCAATAACGTTACTCGCCGCCGCCACCGCTGCGGTTGCCACCACCACCGCCGCCTCGGCGACGTCCACCACCGCCGGTGTTACGGCGCGGCGGAGTGACCTGCGTCGGCGCTGGGCCGACAGCGGCTGTCGCGGCAGCCGCAACTTCCTCGGCCTCCAGATCCTCGTCGTCCGTCGGCGGGCCGATATCGGGGGCCGCCGTGGCCGCTTGCGGACGGCGACGTCCGCCGCCAGCCTTCTTGCGCACCGCAGCCGCAGGCCGCGGGCGGCCGCCACGCGCGGACTTCTTCCGCGGGTTACCGGCTTCATCCAGCTCCACGAACTCGTCCTCACCGACAGCGACCGCCGGGACGGACTCCTTACCCTCCAGGACAGCATCCGCGATGCCCGTGGTGTAGAGGCGGATGGCGCGCATGGCGTCATCGTTCCCCGGGATCACGTAGTCGATGCCATCCGGCGAGCAGTTCGTGTCGACAATCGCGACGACGGGGATACCGAGCTTCGCGGCCTCGTGGATCGCGATCTTCTCGTGGCCGACGTCGATGACGAACAGGGCGTCCGGCAGGGACTCCATGTTCTTGATGCCGCCCAAGCTCTTCTCGAGCTTGTCCATTTCGCGGCGCAGCTGGGTGGCTTCCTTTTTACCGCGCTTGTCGAGCGCGCCGGAAGCGGCCAATTCCGTGATCTCCCCCAGTCGCTTGATCGACTGACGGATGGTCTTGAAATTCGTGAGCATTCCACCGAGCCAGCGCTGGTTCACGAAAGGCTGGCCCGAGCGCGTGGCTTCCTGCTGGACGGACTCGCGCGCGGAGCGCTTCGTGCCGACGAACAGGACGGTGCCACCGTCGGCGATGACGCTCTTTACGAAGGCTGCGGCCTCTGTGTACAGGGGCTGCGTCTTCTCGAGGTTGATGATGTGGATTCGGTTACGTTCGCCGAAGATGTACTGGGCCATCTTCGGGTTCCAGAAGCGGGTCTGATGTCCGAAATGGACACCCGCCTCCAGCATCTGTCGCATGGACACGCCGGGCATAAAAATCTCCTGCTTGGGTTGAGCCTCCGCGCATCCCTCGTGGCCACCCTTGAATTCGAATTCAGGGGCACCCAGCCACTGGAGGCCTAGTCACTCAAGGACTAGCGATACGCGTGTGGGGTTAGTGGATACAGTGCGTTGCCAAAAAAGGCCGCGCTTTATACCATGAAGACCTCGTCCGAACAACGTCTTACGCGAACGCGAAGGGCCTCGGTGCTGACCGCGGGCTTTTGGCGGGATCCGATTCTCGAGTCACTATGCACGTCACGATCAAGAACCCCGAAGAGCAGGAAAAGATGCGCATCGCCGGCCGGCTGGCCGCCGAGGTGCTGGACATGATCGAGGAGCACGTCGTTCCGGGGGTGACCACGGAAGAGCTGGATAAGCTTTGCCACGATTACATCGTGGACGTGCAGCGGTCGATCCCTGCGAACCTGAACTACCGTGGTTTTCCGAAGACGATCTGCACCTCGGTCAACCACGTGGTCTGCCACGGAATTCCGAACGATAAGCGACTGAAGGCTGGTGACTTCGTGAACATCGACGTCACCGTCATCCGGGACGGCTTCCACGGTGACACCAGCCGGATGTACTTCGTGGGAAAACCGCCGCCGCATGCGCAGCGACTGGCGGAAACCTGCTTCGAGGCAATGTGGAAGGGTATCGAGACCGTGAAGCCAGGGACACACCTCGGCGACATCGGGCACGCCATCCAGCAATTTGTGGAAGAGCGTGACTACTCCGTCGTGAGGGAATATTGCGGTCACGGCATTGGACGCATCTACCACGAGGACCCGCAGGTCCTTCACTACGGCGAGCCGGGCACGGGACTCGAACTTCGCCCCGGCATGACGTTTACGATCGAGCCGATGGTGAATGCGGGTAAGCGGCACGTACGGCTGCTGCCGGACGGATGGACGGTGGTGACCAAGGATCATTCGCTCTCGGCGCAGTGGGAGCACACCATATTGGTCACGGACACCGGGTACGAGGTTCTCACGGCCGGCAAGCGCGGCCGGCGCCATTAGAATCCG
>DAITMW010000207.1:6609-9265 GCA_036834945.1 Steroidobacteraceae bacterium | reverse complement strand
GAATGGGAATAAGTGATACCGAGCTGATAGAAGAGGCACTTCCAGCGGCGAGCTGGAGTGCGCCTTGGCCGCTTTTAACCCGTCTTCCCGTTCTTTTGGCCGAGGCGCAAGGCTCGCCGACCGCCTACCGCGAGCTACTACGGCAGGCACATGAGGAATTGAAGGCCCGCTTCCTCGCGGAAGAGCCCGTCGAGGGTCTCGTGCATGCGCGTGCGGCCCTCGTCGATGTCGTTCTACGTGAGGTCTGGCGCGCGCACTCGATTCCGGACACCGCTTCGTGGGCACTCGTTGCCGTAGGCGGCTACGGTCGCGGCGAGCTGCACCCCTGCTCTGACATCGACATCCTGCTGTTGGTCCCGGAGGTGCCCTCCGCCGCCGGACGCGGGATGGTCGAGAGTCTCGTCACTTTCCTTTGGGATATTGGTCTCGAAGTCGGCCATAGCGTTCGGACCGTGGAGGAATGCGCGCAGGAGAGCACGGCCGATGTCAGTGTGATGACGACACTCATCGAGGCGCGGCTGATCGCCGGCAATGAAGCGCTGGTGGGAGCTATGCGCGAGGCGATGGGACCCGACCGCGTCTGGCCTGTGAAGGAGTTCTTCGAAGCCAAGGTCCGCGAACAGGCCGAGCGTCATCTCAAGGCGCACGACACCGCCTACAACCTCGAGCCCAACGTCAAGACAGGGCCGGGCGGATTGCGCGATATCCAGACGATCGCCTGGGTGGCCAAACGGCATTTCGGCTCCGACACACTGGACGGACTCGTCACGCGCGGCTTCCTGACGGGTGCCGAACTGCGGCGTCTGAAACAGGCGCAGGCGGTGCTGTGGAAGGTCCGGTTCGGGCTGCACATCGTGACGGGACGGCGGGAAGACCGCCTGCTCTTCGATCATCAGCTCAAGCTCGCCCAGACTTTCGGGTACGAGGACGCTTCCTACACCCTGGCGGTCGAGCAGTTCATGCAGCGGTACTACCGGACTGTCATGGACGTGAGTCTGCTGAACGAGCTGCTGTTGCAGCTGTTCCGCGAGGCGATCCTCGATGAGAGCGAGCCACCGCGGCCGCTGAATCCACGCTTCCAGATGCGTAACGGGTCGCTCGAGGCGGTCAGCGACGACATCTTCGTTCGTACGCCGTCGACGCTTCTCGAGCTGTTCGTGTTGTTGCAACAGAATCCTGACATCAAGGGCGTGCGCGCTTCGACCATGCGTGCCGTCGCACGCAGCCTGTGGCTCATCGACGAGGAGTTCCGGCAGAACCCGCGGCATCACCGGTTGTTCCTGGAGATTCTGCGCTCACCTGTTGGTGTGACGCACGAGTTGCGCCGGATGAACACCTACGGCGTGCTCGGTCGTTATATCCCCGCGTTCGGGCGCATCGTGGGGCGCATGCAATACGACCTGTTCCATGCGTATACCGTCGATGCGCATACTCTGTTTGTCGTCAGCAACCTGCGGCGGTTTGCCATACCCCGCTATGACCACGAGGTGCCGGAGGCCTCGCGGGTCATGCAGCAGTTGCCGAAGCCCGAGATCGCCTATCTCGCGGCCTTGTTTCATGACATCGCCAAGGGTCGCGGCGGGGATCATTCGGAGCTCGGTGGCGTGGATGCCGAGGCGTTCTGTCTCGAGCAGGGGCTCTCCCCTTACGATGCGCGCCTGGTGGCCTGGCTGGTGCGGAACCATCTCGAGCTGTCCATCACTTCGCAGAAGCAGGATATCGGCGACCCGCAGGTCATCAACGCGTTCGCGCGCCGCGTGGGCGATGAGAACCACCTCGATTACCTGTACGTGCTGACTTGCGCGGACGTGCGCGGGACGAATCCGAAGCTGTGGAATTCTTGGAAGGATTCGCTGTTCTACGACTTTTACGACCGTGTGAAGCGGGCGCTGCGGCGTGGGCTGGAGAGTCCGATCGACCAGGAGCAGCTCGTTCGGGAAACGCAGGATGCGGCTCGGAGGCTGTTGGTCGAGCGCGGGGTGTCCGAGACGGATGTTGCGCGGACCTGGGCGCGGTTCTCGGCGGCGTATTTCCTGCAGCACACGCCTGAAGAAGTGGCGTGGCATGCGCGCTTGCTGGCGGAGCGGGATCCGGGGTCGGATGAGCCGCTCGTTGCGTTGGATCCTCGCAGTGTGCGGGGGACTACCGCGGTTCTGATTTTCTCGCGGCCGCGGCGGTATGGGTTTGCCCGGACCACTGCTGTGCTCGATCAGCTGGGGCTCAACATCGTGGATGCGAGGATTACGCCCACGGGTGATGGGTTCAGCCTGGACCTCTACCACGTGCTCGAGGATGACGGGGCGCCGATTACTGATCGGGACCGGCAGAGTGAGATCGAGCGGGCGCTATGGCGGTCGATGCAGCGGGCGGATGATTCGCCGTTCGAGGTTTCCCGGCGGGCACCTCGGCAGGCGCGGATGTTCAATACGCCTACACAGATTGCTCTGAACGTCGATGAGCGCAACAGCCGGTCGGTGCTCGAGCTGATCGCCGGGGACCGGCCCGGGTTGCTGTGCGATGTCGGCAAGGTGCTGATGGAGCAAGGCATCGAGCTGCATGCGGCGAAGATCATGACTGTCGGGGAGCGGGCGGAGGACGTGTTTTACGTCACCGATCTGGAGAATCGGGCGCTGGATGCGGGGGCGTCACAGGCGCT
>DAITMW010000207.1:4523-6509 GCA_036834945.1 Steroidobacteraceae bacterium | reverse complement strand
CGCGGTTAGTGACTAGAATCCCGCTCATGAATCCTCGTCTCGAGCTGTTACACGCTTATCCGTTTGAGCGGCTGGCCCGGCTGAAGGCGGGCGTGACGCCGCCGGCCGGGCTGTCGCATATCGCCATGTCCATCGGGGAGCCGCAGCACGCGCCGCCGGCGTTTGTGCTGGAGAAGTTGCGGGCCAGTCTCGATCAGCTGGGAAGTTATCCGGCGACTGCCGGGTTACCGGAGTTTCGGGAGGCTTGCGCACGGTGGTTGGAGCGGCGGTTCACGTTGCGCGCGGGAAGCGTCGACGCGGGGACCATGGTGTTGCCGGTAAACGGGACGCGCGAGGCGTTGTTTGCGTTCGTGCAGGCGGTCGTCGACGATCGGCGCGAAGCGCTGGTGGCGATGCCGAATCCGTTCTACCAGATCTACGAGGGAGCCGCTCTGTTGGCTGGGGCGGAGCCGTATCTGCTCGATACGACGGCCGCAACCGCCTATACGCCTGATCTCGATGCCGTTCCGGAGGCGGTGTGGCGGCGGTGTCAGGTGTTGTTTCTCTGCAGCCCGGGGAATCCCACCGGCTCGGTTTTATCGCTCTCTTACCTGCGGCATGCACTGTCGCTCGCTGAGCGATACGACTTTGTCGTAGCGGCGGATGAGTGCTACACGGAGCTCTATCTCGATGAGAGCTCTCCTCCGCCCGGATTGCTCCAGGCTTGCCAGGCTGTGGGGAATGATGGCTTCAAACGCTGCGTTGTTTTCCATAGCTTGTCGAAGCGATCGAGCGTGCCTGGGTTGCGGTCGGGGTTTGTCGCCGGCGATCCGGAAATCGTGAAGCGGTTTTTGCTGTATCGGACGTATCATGGCAGCGCCATGGCGGTGCCCACGCAGCTCGCCAGTATCGCCGCCTGGCAGGAAGACGGGCATGCCGCTGAGAATCGGCGGTTGTATCAGGAGAAGTTCGCGCGGGTGTTACCGATCCTGGCGCCTGTGATGAAGGTTGAGAAACCGGCGGGGGCGTTTTATCTATGGCCCGACGTCGGCGGGGATGATGAGGTGTTTACTCGCGAGCTGTTCGCGAGGAAAAATCTTACGGTGTTGCCGGGGAGTTATTTGTCGCGCGCCGCGGCCGGTGGTGCAAGCGCGGGCGGCGGCGGCGCGGCGGCGGTGAATCCGGGCGCGGGGCGGGTGAGAATTTCGCTCGTGGCGCCGGTGGCGCAGTGTGTTGAGGCGGCTGAGCGCATACGGGATTTTGTACGGGAAAACGACAGATGACGACAGGCAATCTGCAGACTGGAGCCGCGGCAGCGGCGACGTCCCCGGTGGGGACTTTACGGGGCATCATCGATGGGGCGTTCGAGCGCCGGGCTGAGCTCACTCCCAAGAGCGTTCCCGCGGACATCAATGCTGCCATTGAGGAGAGCATCGCCCTCCTCGACTCGGGCAAGGCGCGGGTTGCCGAGAAGGTCGATGGCAAGTGGGTCGTCAATGAGTGGCTCAAGAAGGCTGTGCTGCTGTATTTCCGCGCTCATGACAATGAAGTCATGGACGCGGGGTTCACACGCTTCTACGACAAGGTACCGATGAAGTACGCAGACGCGACCGAGGCGGAACTGCGCGCTGGTGGTACGCGCGTTGTGCCACACGCCGTCGTGCGTAAGGGTGCATACGTCGCGCCGAACGTCGTGTTGATGCCTAGCTATGTGAACATCGGGGCTAACGTCGGGTCTGGCACGATGGTAGATACGTGGGCGACCGTTGGTTCGTGCGCGCAGATCGGGCGTAATGTGCACCTGTCGGGTGGGGTCGGGATCGGCGGGGTGTTGGAGCCGCTTCAGGCGAGCCCGACGATCATCGAGGATGACTGCTTCATCGGGGCGCGGTCCGAGGTGGTCGAAGGTGTGGTGGTTGAGGCCGGCTCCGTGATCTCGATGGGGGTGTTCATCGGGCAGAGCACGCGGATTTACGATCGCACGACGGACACCATCATTCAGGGGCG
>DAITMW010000207.1:0-4423 GCA_036834945.1 Steroidobacteraceae bacterium | reverse complement strand
AAAATGACACGAGATTCGTGTATTTTATCTTCTCGTGTCCTGTTCGGGCGGGCTGGGCAATGAAAAACATCACCATAACGCTTGATGAGAAGACGGCTGCCTGGGTCCGCGTCCACGCGGCCGGCCAAGGTAAGAGTGTTTCCCGCATGCTGGGGGAAATGCTCCAGGAGCGCATGCGCGAGTTGCGCGACTACGACGAAGCGATGCAGCGGTATCTTGCGAGGAAGGCGAGCAGGTTCGAGTGGGTTGGCGGTCAACGACCTACCCGCGAGGAGCTCAATGAGCGCTCCCATTTTCGTTGATACCAACATTCTGGTGTATGCGCGCCAGGAGAATGAGCGCCTCAAACAGCCGGTGGCGGCCCAATGGATGGAGCGACTGTGGCAGGAGCAGCTCGGCCGCCTCAGCTTACAGGTCCTGAGTGAGTATTACGTCACTGTCACCCGCAAGATCAAGCCCAGACGGTCTGCCGCGGATGCGTGGGATGACGTACGCGACTTTTTCAGTTGGAATCCGCAGCCAACGGATTCCGAGCTGTTACTGCGTGCTCGCGAAGTCGAACAGCGCCACCAGCTGAGCTGGTGGGATAGCCTCATCGTCGGTGCGGCGCAGTTGCAGAACTGCGTGCTTCTCCTAACGGAAGATTTTCAGCATAACGCCGTCTACGGTAATGTCACGGTTCGAAATCCGTTTGTGATGGCCGTTTCGGAGGATACCCCGGAGTACTCCGTGACTCGCACGAGTTCGCGAGGTCATCCCCGACGAGGCCGGCCGAAACGGCCCATGTCGGCATGAAGTAAGGTTGCGACGGGGCTATTTCACAACTCAACGGGTTGCCCCGTTTCAGCGGACGACCCTTGGATGATTTGATCGTCTTTTTTTTGTTGGACAACGCTTCACCTGCGGTATCGGTCGTCCCACCCCAAAATGAGGCGCCCAAAATGGGGATGCTGATATCGTCGGGGATATGCTGAATGAATCCAAGCCTTCCACCTGGCTGCTCCTGGCCGCGGCGCTGGTCGGCGCGGCTGCCAGCTCAGCCCAGCAACCTCCCGACTTCAGCAAGGTTGAGATCAGGACGACGCGGCTCGCCGAGGACTTCTACACCCTGGAGGGTTTGGGCGGGACGGTGAGCGTGCTGACCGGGCCGGACGGGGTGTTGCTGGTCGACTCGCAGTTTGCGCCACTGACGGACAAGCTGGTCGCGGCCATCCGGAAGCTCTCGAGTCAGCCGATCCGGTTTCTGGTCGATACCCACCTGCATGGCGACCACACCGGCGGGAATGAGAATTTCGCGAGGCTCGGAGCGCTCATTTTCGCGCGGGACTCGCTTCGCACCCGGATGGAGCATCCGAATCCGGCGCCGGATGGCACGCCGCGCAAGCCCGCATCATCGGGGGCATTGCCCGTCGTCACGTACGACGGGCCGGTCTCAATTCACGTCAATGGTGAGGATGTGCGTTTGATCCCCGTTCGGAACGCGCACACCGACGGGGATACGCTGATTCATTTTCGGGGTCACGACATCATTGCGACGGGCGACTGCTATCGGGGCATCGGTTACCTGTACGTGGATCTCAGCAATGGCGGCAGTCTCGCAGGCATACTCGACGCGCTCGGGACCATCATCGGCCTCGCGGGGCCGCATACGAAAATCATTCCGGGGCATGGGACGGTAGCCGACCGCAATGGCGTGATCGCGGAGCGGGACATGATATTGGCCGTGCGCGACAAGATCGCTGCGCTGATCGCGCAGGGTAAGACGCTGGACGAAGTGATCGCCGCCAGACCGACGGCGGAATTCGATGCGCAAGTCCCGCAAGGGGTACAGAGCGCCGACGAGATCGTGAAATGGATGTACTCCGCGATCAAGACGCATTGAACCCGCGACGGCACATTGGCAGTGGGCGGTGCGGGTGCGGCGGGACGATCATGCAGCGCAGCATGTGAACCTTGTTCCAGAGATCGCGCGAGCACATGACGAAAGGCTCATGAAAGTTGCAGTGCGGTCGATACCTCGATTTACGGTGCGGTGACGTGCCGGGATTTTCCGTAGATATCGAGGTTCGAGATGTTCAAAGGGATGAAGGTGGCGACCCGGCTCGCCCTTGCCTTCGGAGCCGTGCTGCTGGTACTCGTGGCCGTGGTGTTGGCTGGCGTCAGCCGCATGACGGTGGTCAATGACCACCTGCACGCGATCACGGATGAGAACAACGTCGAAGCGCGCGGGGCGAAAGAGATTCGCGGTCACGCCTTCGAAGTCAGTGTGCTGGCGCGTGACCTCATCATCTCCACGGACGCTGTCGAGATCAAAACGAAGCGTGCACTGCTCGATTCCGAGATGACCGCTCTCGAGCATTCCGTCGAGGATCTCGACAAGCTATTCAACTCCCTCCCCAGCACGACGCCCACCGAAAAGGACCTGATCGGCAAGATCAAGGACGTGCTGCCCGCGTTCAAGGCGGCCGCTTTCAAGGTCGGCGATCTGGGCGTGGCCAATAAAGGCTCCGATGCGTCGGTCGCGCTGCGGGGAGACTTCGAGCCTCGCAACGAGATCTTGCATCCGACCGCTGAGAAGCTCGCGGCCTTCGAGGACAAGCTCAACGATGAGGCCGCCGCGCAGGCGGTCCAGGCCTATACGAGCGGCCGCTTTCTGATGCTCCTGCTGGGCGCTGCCGCGATCGCGATTGCTGTGGGCGCTGCCTTGCTGATGACCCGTAACCTGCTGGGTCAGTTGGGCGGTGAACCGGACTACGTGGTCAATGTCATGCAGGCCGTCGGACGGGGCGACTTTGGAGTCCAGGTCGTCACCCGGGATGGAGACCGCTCCAGCATGTTGCATGCGGTCAAGACGATGGTGGAGACCGCGGGCGCCAGCATCGGTGACGTCAAGCGTGTCATGAAGGCGATTTCGGAGGGGGATCTCACGCAGACCATCGACAAACAGTACGAAGGCGCGTACGGCGAGCTCAAGGAGTTCGCCAATGAGACTGTTCTGAAGCTCTCCATGATCATCGGGGAAGTCAACTCGGCCACGGACGCGCTCACCGGGGCATCCGAGGAAGTCAGCACCACGGCTCAGGCGCTCTCGCAAGCCGCGAGTGAGCAGGCGTCGGGCGTCGAACAGACCAGCGCCTCCGTCGAGGAGATGACGGCCTCGATCGCGCAGAACACCGAGAACGCCAGGGTGACCGATACGATGGCGACCAAGGCGGCCGCGGAGGCTGCTGAGGGTGGTGAGGCCGTCAAGGCCACCGTCACGGCGATGAAGCAGATCGCCCAGAAGATCGGCATCATCGATGACATCGCCTATCAAACCAACCTGCTGGCCCTGAATGCCGCGATCGAAGCGGCGCGCGCCGGCGAGCACGGTAAGGGCTTCGCGGTGGTCGCGGCGGAAGTCCGCAAACTGGCCGAGCGCAGCCAGATCGCTGCCCAGGAAATCAGCACCGTCGCGACCGGAAGCGTCGAGCTCGCGGAGAAGGCCGGGAAACTGCTGGCCGAGATGGTGCCGAGTATCAAGAAAACATCGGATCTGGTGCAGGAGATCTCCGCGGCGTCGCAGGAGCAGTCCGCCGGTGTCGGCCAGATCAACTCGGCGGTGACTCAGCTGAGTCAGACGACGCAGCAGAATGCTTCCTCGTCCGAGGAGCTCGCCGCGACCGCCGAGGAGATGAGCGGTCAGGCCGAGCAGCTCCAGCAGACCATGGCGTTCTTCAAGGTCGGCTCCAGTGGGAACCTGGGTGGTGCTCGCCACCCGGGACGCAAGCAACCGAAAGCTACGGCCGCGGCGGGTAAGCTCAAACGGGCACCGAGTGTCGCTGGAAATCTCGCGTTGAGTCCGGGCGGAGAGCCGGACGAGGCGGAGTTTGCGCGGTTTCCCGCCTAGGGTGGGAGCCAGGCGGGGCCTGAGATTTGGGGTTGAGGGTTGAGGGTTGAGGGTTGGGGGTTGGGGGCTTCAGGACTCAGGACTCAGGACTCAGGACGCTTGGCGCCTTGGGGATCAGGGGTCGACGCTGTAGGCGTCCAGAAGCGCCCTTTCCACAATGACGTCGGCGCCCTTGGGGAGCATCTCCGGATACTTCCCCAGATAGTCATGCACGATGGCCACGGCCTTCTCGCAGGAAGGACTCTCCTCGAGGAAGCGAGTCTTCATCAGCGGTAGGACGATCGGCAGCGCCCGCGTCATGCCGTCCAACATCTTCGGGTCGAGGTGTTGCTTTTTCTTCTTTCCCTCATGCAAGGCTCGGGAGAGCGTGGCAGCTCTTTCGACCAGGTATTTCTCGAGGTCAACCACCGCGCAAACGTATGTGCTCACAGTGTTGGCTTCACCGTTCTGGAGCCAGGCGCCGTCGCGCACGTTCGTGGGTGCGGGGGTGGCAGCCATTACTCCAGTGGCGCTGACGCATGCGAGGATCAGTGA
>DAITMW010000206.1:0-13911 GCA_036834945.1 Steroidobacteraceae bacterium | reverse complement strand
GCGAAGGGCAGGCGGTCTTCGGGTAAACTGCGGCGCCTTCCCCATTCGTCGGATCGCTCCCCTTGAAGCAGCAACTCGAACAGCTCGTCCTGGCCGCCCTGAACAATCTCCCAGGGGGACTTCTCCCGGAACCGCCCGCCGCAGGATCGGTGGTCGTAGAGCGAACGCGCGATGCGCAGCATGGGGACTTCGCGACCAATGTCGCCATGCGGCTCGCGAAGGCCGCCCGCCGTAAGCCACGGGAGTTGGCCGAGGCCATTATTGCGGCGCTGCCGACAAATCCGTTCATTGCAAAGACGGAGGTGGCGGGGGCCGGCTTCATCAACTTCTTTTTGACGACGGATGCGTATGCGCGGGAGTTGGCGTCCGTTCATGAACTCGGGGACCGTTACGGGCGCAGCAATCTCGGGCGCGGCGAGCGGGTCATGGTGGAGTTCGTTTCCGCGAATCCCACCGGGCCTTTGCACGTCGGGCACGGGCGGCAAGCGGCCTACGGGGCAACGCTATCGAACATACTGAGCGCGGTTGGTTTCGACATTGCGCGCGAGTACTACATCAATGACGCCGGTCGTCAGATGGACATTCTCGCGGTGAGCACATGGTTGCGGTACCTGGAGATTTGCGGCGAGGAGTTGCCGTTCCCGGCCAACGGTTATCGCGGCGATTATGTGCGGCCACTCGCGCGGAAGCTGCATGACAAGGTCGGTGCGAGCCTGCGCCATCCTGCCGGGGCGGTGCTGTTGAAGCTGCCCGATGACGCACCGATTGGCGACAAGGAAATCTACATCGATGCGCTGATGAACAGGGCGCGCGAGTTGATCGGTGCGGACCGGTTTCGTCAGGTGCTCGAGTTGTCGCTGGCTGAAATGCTTGGCGACATCCGGGACGATCTCGCGCACTTCGGCGTTGTGTTCGACCGATGGTATTCGGAGCGCAAGCTGAGCGAGGACGGCGAGATTGATCGGGCGCTCGCGAAGCTCGAAGCGCAGGGGCGTCTCTATAAGCAGGACGGCGCCACCTGGTTCAGAGCGACCGAGTTTGGTGACGAGAAGGATCGCGTCGTCGTTCGCGAGAACGGTCAGAAGACGTACTTTGCCTCTGACATCGCGTATCACCTCGAGAAGCGCGAATTGGGCTTTCAGCGGCTCATCGATGTCCTCGGTGCCGATCACCATGGCTACATCGCGAGAGTTCGCGCCGGCCTCATGGCGATGGGCGAGCCAGGCGACTGCCTCGAGGTCAACTTGATCCAGTTCGTGAGCTTGTTCCGTGGCGGTGAGAAAATCGCCATGGGCAAGCGCGAGGCACAGTTCGTTACGTTGCGGCAGCTTCGCGAGGAAGTGGGCAATGATGCCTGCCGCTTCTTTTATCTCATGCGCAGCCACGACCAGCCGCTCGACTTCGATCTCGAGCTCGCGAAGTCGCGCAGCAACGAAAACCCGGTCTATTACATTCAGTACGCCCACGCGCGCGTCGCGAGCGTGATGAAGCAGCTTTCCGCTCGTGACCTCACGTTTGATCGTGCGGAAGGACTTGCGAACGCGGGATTACTCGTCGGGGCACACGAGCAGGCGGTCCTCACCTCCCTTGCGCGCTACCCGGAGGCGCTCGAGCAAGCAGCGGTGAATCGGGCCCCCCACACACTCGTCCATTACCTCCGTGATCTTGCGAACGCGCTCCACACGTACTACAACGCAGAGCAGTTCATCGTGAACGACGCGAAGATGCGCAATGCGCGCTTGGCGCTCGTCCTGGGGGTACAGCAGGTCTTGCGTAACGGCCTGACGCTGCTGGGCGTCTCTGCGCCGGAAAGTATGTGAGGGCCTTCCGAGAGCTATGGCACGACTGACGCATCGCGACTACAAAACGAACCATCGAAAAGCGGATATCGGGCGGCTGCGTGAATTTGGCATAGGGGCGCTGGCTGGCGTCGTTTTGGCGAGCGCCGTGTTCGTCTACGTGGGCGACCGGCATCACACGAGCCACGACGCCTCCGCCGACGTTCCTCACCCGGACCCCCATCCCAAGGCGCCAGACGCGGACAGCGGTCCCGGCACCGCACAGGCCGCGGAGAAGTACGACTTCTACCAGATGCTGCCGAATTTCGAGGTGGTGGTGCCGGAGAAGGAGAAGGACGTCAAACGCGACCTCCCCGCCACCGCCAAGATCGAGCGACCCGGCGTGTATGTGCTCCAGGCCGGCTCGTACCGCAACGAGTCCGACGCCGATCGCGTCGCGCAGCAACTCTCCAAGGAGGGCATCGACGCGAAGGTCCAGCGTGTAGCCGTCGACACCGACGTCTGGCATCGCGTCCGTATCGGCCCCATCACCAAGCTCGACGAGCTCAATAAGCTCCGCAAACAACTACAGGCTGCGGAAGTCGACGCGATCGTAATCCGTGTCGGCGACTGACGCAGTCGGCACTGCCCTGGCGTGCCGCCTCACCGCTGGCAGCCGCTGGTGTTGGATCGCACTGGTGGCACTCGTAGTTGGGCTCACCGGGTGTGACAGTCTCGGCTTCACGGAACATGAATGGCACAGCGGGGACTACGTGCTCGCCGCGATCGACACGCGGGAAGACATGAGTCTGTACGCCGATCTCGGCAAGGGCAATCTGGCCGGGCTGGTGGATTCGACGGTGTTCGCGTTAGGCGCTGACAAGCGGTACATCGTGTTGAAGCAACACCCGGCGACGGAAGGGACCGGAGTCGATCGCGGGGTCACGAACTACTTCGTCGTCACCCGGCTGCCCGGCACCATTGTCGAGAAGCAGACGGGGGTTCATGGCCCGATGACCAGGGAGCAGTTCGAGCAACTCTCCGCGACGCTGCACCTGCCGCCATTCACCAAGACGTTGGACGATCTGAAGTAGGCCGGCGGGTCCCCATTACTTCAGCCGGTTCTCGACCTGCCGCAGTGCGGCGATGGCGCAAGCCTCGTCCTTCTCACTCCCCTTCGCTCCGCCCACACCAATCGCGCCGATCACTTCAGCGCCCGCCTTCAGCAGCACGCCGCCGGCCCGGCTGTTGTAGTTTGCATTCGCAGCGACCTTTTGCGCCAGTGCCGGGTCGGTCTTGATCTTTTCTCCGAGCTCGCTCGTCGCTGTGCCGAACGCCAAAGCCGTGAGCGCTTTGTTGGTGCTCGATGCAACACCACGGGTCGATGCGCCGTCACTGGCGAGCACCACTTTTAGGACACCCGCGGAGTCCACGACTGTGACAGCAATCTTCTGGTCGAGTCCCTTGCAGGTTTCGAGAGCCTTTTGAGCAGCTTGCAACGCGACCTTCAAGGCAGGCCCGCGAGCCGCGGGTGCGGGGACGGGCGCACTGTCGGGCGCCTGGGCAAACGCCCCTGAGGTGACGGATGTTGCCAGGACGATGGCGGCCAGGCGGTTAAAGCTTGGCATGCAGCTCCACCCCCACCCACCGCGGATCACCGATGCCGTCGTACCCGATCGATCCGTTGCTATTGACGTTGACACTGGTCGTATACCTCTTGTTGAACACGTTACGGCCGACGAAATCCAGCTCGAAATGCTTGTCGGGCGCGACGACGCCGATCCCGGCGTCAGTGAGGCCGTAGGCTCCCTGGATCCCATAGCGCGACAGGTTGTTGTCGAAGTCCTGCTGGCTGCGATAGACGTTCGCAGCCCAGAAGTGCACCTCGTAGCCGCGGACGATGGCCTGGTGGTAGTCCAGCGTGACCGTCGATGTGAAGCGCGGGGCGCCTACGATCTGGCGGCCCGTGTTGTTGCAGGTTGTCGTGCTCGACTTGACGTTCAGCTCATTTGGGCAGGTCGCCTGGTCCCAGTCGGCGTAAACCGCGTGGTTGTAGACGAGGCCGTAGCTGAGGGTCAACGGCTTGGTGAGCAGCCAGGCGCCTTCCAGCTCCGCGCCGCGCGCCATGATCTCCGGGATGTTGCCGAGAATCGACTGATAGTAGAGGGTGCCATTGTTCTTCAATGCGGTGGTCGTGGGATCGAATAGGGATGTCGTCTGTTGATAATCGCGGACGCGAGTCTGGAACAGGTCGAAGTCCACCTGGAGGGAGTCGTCGAGCAGCTGGCTCTTGATGCCCACCTCGAAGTCGAGTGTCTTCTCGGGCGCGACATTCGCTCGCGCGCCGCTGCTGGTGAATTGCACCGAGCCGGACTTCTGCCCTGCCGCCGCGGAGGCATACACCATCGTACGACTGCTGACTTTGTAGGACGGACTGAATAGCCAGGATGTGGCATAGGCCTTGATCGGAGTGCCCGTGACCGTCGGGTAGGTCGGGCCGATCGAGGTGGCGCGAATGTTGTTCGCTGAAGCAATCTGCAGCGCGGTGGCACCCAGGCTCTGACCGAGGGTGGTCAGATTGTTCAGGGAGCTACCGTCGATGAGATCCGCGGCGGCCGTCGATGTGCTCGTCTTGTGCTCGTAGGTCTCACGCACGCCGAAGGTCAACGTTCCGCGTTCGGTGAAGTGCCAGTTCGCCTGTCCGAAGACGGCGTAGCTCTTCGTGTCGGGCGTGATTGTGTTCGTGAGGTAGACGTTCTGCAGCGCTGCCTGCAGCAGTTGCCGGCCCGCGGCGGTGCTATACAGCAGATTGTAATCGCCATTGCCGGCTGAGAAGGCACCGGAGTCGGTGCCATACAACGTGCGTCCTGTCGATTGATTCCAGAAATGCACGAAGTACAGGCCGGCCTGGTAGTCGAAGGCCGGACCGATCGACTGTGTTATGCGGAACTCGTGCGATTCCTGTCCTGTCGTCAGGTGTGTGCCGTTGCGCCCGGTATCGAAGTGCGTCTGCTGTGAATCGTTCTTGGCGTCGAAGTCGTAGCTGCGCCAGCCGCTGATGAGCGTCAGTGCGAGATCGGAGTCCAGCTTCCAGTTCAGGGTGGCGCTGACGCCTTCGTTGCGCGTCAAAACCGGCAGGTTGTGGTACAGGTCCTCGGTGTCCCACGAGCCGACGATTGGCTGGTAACCGCCGAAATACGCGCGCTGGAACAGGCTCGTATAGGTGTTGGTGGCCGTGTTTTGCTGCGCTACCTGCGCAGCCGAGGTTGGCACACCTGTGCCTCCGGGCGTGGTGACACGCGGTGTATGGGCCGCGTCGTCGTAGTTCGTCAACACCTGGATGACGGGCTTCGTGTTGCTTCGCTCGTCGGATCGGGCGTAGTCCGCGTTGACGAGCGCGGAGAAGCCCTCGAAGGGCGTGAACAGCAGTTGGAGGCGCCCGCCGGCTCTATTCTTCTCGTTCGTCGTGCCGCCGTCCGGGCCTTCGTTGTGGAGGAAGCCGTCCTGCTTGTCGAAGAACGCGGAGACCCGGTAGGCGAGCACACCGTCGACGATTGCGTTGGTGAAGGAGCCATTCGCCTGGCGGGCGTTACGTTCGCCCACTGCCAGATTCACCGCACCCGCCGGAGCGAACGCGGGCTGTTGAGTTACAAAGCTGAGTGCGCCGATTGTCGTATTCTTGCCGAGGAGCGTGCCCTGCGGGCCGCGCAGGACCTCGATGCGGTCGAGGTCGGTGAAGTCCTGGTAAGTCATGCCGGGGTGGGTGAGGAAGATGCCGTCGACGAGTACGCCGACAGACGCCTCGAGCGCGTCGTTGCCGGCGGATTTGCCGAGACCTCGGATGGCGATGCCGGTGCGCCTGGAGTTTGGAGTCGTCGCCTCGAGGCCTGGCGCTTTCTGGGTCAGGTCCTGGATGCTGACGGTTCCGTCGCGGATCAATGCGTCGGATTGGATGACGGAGATGGGAATCGGGACATCCTGGGAGGATTCCTCGCGATTGCGGGAGGTGACGATGATCTCGGCGAGGCCGCCGCCATCGGGCTCGGGAGACGCGTCCGCGCTCGCGAGAGTCAGAGTGGAGTTGGGACTATCGCCTGTTGAGGCGGAATCGTGGGCCGCCGGCAGGGTGGTCGAGTCCGACGCGAAAGAGGCGGTAACCGGAAAAGCGCACGCAAGCGCCAATCCAACTGCGGAAAATCCAAACCGGGTCCAACCTGTGTGGCCGCCGTCGACACGCTCTGCCTTTTTGTATCTCATCGATGCTCAGTTCGTAAAACAATGGAACGAGCACCCTCGAAAGCACAGGCTATGCCAATTGCCTCGGCCGGCGGCGCGACACCGCCGCGTTGGCGTTAGCTCACGGATTTGATTGGAATTAATGAGTGATGCGCAGCGCGCATTCGCGAGCTGCCCCAGCGGGCCGACGGAGTTGGCTGCTGCGGCAGCAACATCCGCCCCGTCGATTGTTGCCGCGGCAGCACGGCTGATCGACGGCGGTTATGGATTGTTATCGGGCGCTCAGCCGGAGACTTTTCCGGCTTGTGTGGCACGGCCCACGCGGACCATCTGAGCGGCGAGCATCCGCTCGAGCTCGATGCTGGGGACCGGGCGGGAGTGCAGGTAGCCTTGCGAGAAGTTGCATTTCAGCCGGCGGAGTTGCTCGAGCTGGCCGAGTGTCTCGACACCTTCGGCCACGACGGTCAGGTTGAATGCGGAGGCGAGGCTGATGATGCTCGACACCAGTGTCGAGCTCGCGCGGTCGGCAGGCAGGCCGCTGATGAACGAGCGATCGACCTTGAGGATGTCGACCGGCAGTTTCGAGAGCAGGCCGAGCGAGGAGTAGCCCGTTCCGAAATCGTCGATCGCGATGCGCATGCCTTCATTGCGCAACTCGCGCAGCTTGCGGCTCGCGCCTTCCATGTCGTGGAGCAGTCCGGTTTCCGTGATCTCCAGGTCCATGCCGAAGCCGCCCATGAGGCCGTCGCCGACGGCGCCGAGCACCATGTCCACGAAGGTCCGCCTGCGTACTTGCTGAACAGATACGTTGACGGCCACTCGGACCGGACCCAGGCCCATCCGTTGCCATCGTCGGCAATCCTTCACCGCCTCGTGGAGCGCCCACTCCCCTACGGGCACGATCATCCCGGATGCTTCCAGCACCGGGAGGAACAGCGCCGGATGCATGAGGCCCTCGTCGGGGTCGTGCCAGCGAAGTAGCGCCTCGACGCCCTCGATGCGTCCCGTCGCGACGTTGATCTGCGGCTGGTAGTGCAGCACGAACTGTTTCTCGTCGAGCGCGATCCGCAACTTGTGCTCGAGCGCCAGACGCTCGGCGATGTCGCTGTGCATCTGGATCTGGTAGTGCAGGTATTGCTCGCCCGATTCCTTGGCTTGTTTCAGCGCCGCTTCCGCGCGCTGCGTCAGCGTGCTCGCGTCCTCGCCATCTATCGGGTAATGCGCAAGACCGGACTTGAAAGACGTGCGTATGGCGCGTCCCTCGATATGGAACACGTCGCGGAACACCGTGTTGTCGAGGAGTGCCGTGACGTTGTCGGCGGAGACTTCCGACTGCGATGGAACCATTACGAAGGTTCCGCCGCCGAGGTATCCGATCCGCTCGTCGTCGTCGATATGGTGTTTGAGGCGCTCGGCCACCCGCTGCAACAACAGGTCGCCAACGTGGCGGCCGAAGCTGTCGTTCACGTTGCTGAGGTTCATGACGTCGAAAGTGACTACCGTCGGCGTCGCCTCCGGTCCAACCCGGCCTTGCAGCAACTTGTCCAGGCGCTCGCAGAACAGGCCGCGCTTCGCCAGGCCGGTGAGGGGGTCGTAATAGGCGAGGTACTGGACGGTGGTCTCTTTTTGCCGGTACTGCAACGCGAAGGACAGGTTCGCGATGATGTCCTGCAGGAGCCGCAACTCCTCGTCACTGAGCAGATCGCTTTCGCGCGAAGCGAGCGAGAGCACGCCGATACGCGCTCCATCGACGGTCAGTGGCAGCGCCACGACCGAATGAAAGCCTCTCTCGAGCAACTCGAGACGGCCGGCCACCGGCGGCTCCGATTTCGTGAGGTCGGTGCTGATCGTGATCTCGCCGGTGCGCAGGGCGCGTCCTACCAGGCTCGTGTCGGGCTCCGTACCGTCGCCGATCTGAAATTCCAACTTTTCGAGATATCCGGGGGCCATGCCGAGCCGATACCAGGGCCGCGCGCGCCGACCATCGGCCGTGACCAGGCAGATCATGGCATGCTCGTAGCCGCCGACCTGCAGCGCCAGGCGGCAGGCCTCACGCAGCAGATCCTCGCGCTCACGAATCCTCACGACCGCAGCATTAATGCCGCTTTGCATCTGCAGCATCCGGGTCAGACGCGCGATACGCTCCTGCTGTTGGTCGTGCAGCCGCTGTTCCTTTTCCCGGATCTGCTCCTCGTGGGTCCGCAGCCGCGCCCGTGCACCCACTTCGCGCAAGGCACTCAACACCGCCGGAACGAGCCGCTCGGCGTTGGTTTTCAAGACATAATCGGCGGCCCCCTGGCGCATCGCCGCGACCGCGCGTTCCTCACCCGGGGTTCCGGAGAGGAAAATGAACGGCACCTCCGGCAGCTCGCGTCGCGCGATCTCCAGCGCCGTCAGCCCATCGAGGCGCGGCAACACCAGTTCCGACAGGATCAGGTGCGGAGAGAAACGCAACAGCGCCGCACGGAAATCCTTCTCGGCGGCAACTTGTAGATATGTACAGGCGATACCGCCCTGGACGAGCTGGCGCATGGCGAGCTCGGCAGCCGCGGCAACTTCCTCGACGATCAGTACTCGCAGGCCGTCCGACACCGGAACCTCTGTGGGCGGCCATCCGCTTGGCCTTTGCAACTGTTGCATTCACCACCGCGCGCGCTGCTCGCGGGCCCGTGTATGTCCGTTGTGTCACCCGGGCATCGCTGGAAACTTGTCACTGACATCATACAAGAGCGACGGGGCGAGGCCAGCGGCGGGAACCGCTGGCCCACGGGTCTGGTATGGGGCCATGACGAATGCGGCGATCGTGTCGCATCGCCTGCTGAACTGCGCCTGTTTTGCGGGGCCAAGGGAGTCCCGATCACCCATTAGGGTTGTGCTTTCCCAGGACACTGTCGCGAGTGAGGGAAATATCTCAGGCTTGAAGAAAAGAATCGGCCAGCTGATTGTCTGATGAGCGGAACAAGACGTTCCGCTCTGCGGACAGGCCGCGCCGCGTGGGCCGCCGGGGCCGCGCAGGACGCGCGGACCCGCTCAGTCCTCGCTGATGCTGCGGAAATCGACCCCGAGGGATCGCAGCTTGCGGTAGAGGTGGGTGCGCTCCATGCCGACGCGTTTGGCCAATTGTCCGACTTTCCCGTTGCAGAGCAACAGCTGTTGTTGCAGATAGGCCCGCTCGAACTGCTCGCGCGCCTCGCGCAGCGGCAAAGCCAGGAGGTCCTGTTTCACCAGGGGCTCCCCCGGAGGCGCCTGCACGGCCAGCTCGCGCTCGATTTCTTCCAGGCGGATTTCCTCGGGCCCCTTCTGAATCAGAAGCCGATGGACCAGGTTCTTCAGCTCGCGGACGTTGTCGGGCCATGGATAGTTGCGCAGCCGGTTTTGAGCGGCCACGCTGAAACGACGGAAGGGCAAGCCCTCGGAGTCCACTACCCGATCGACATAGTGACGCAGCAATTCGGGAACGTCCTCGGCGTAATCACGCAGCGGGGGCGTCCGGACAATCAACATGTTGAGGTGGGCGAGAAGATCGCGGCGGAAGCCCTCGGGCCCGGCGCGATTCTCGATCCCCGGCTGCGCCGATGAGAGCACACGGGCACGAAACTCGATCTGCTCCGTACCACCCACTCGCGTGAAACGCCCGGATTCGAGGACACCGACCAGGAGCCGCTGCACGGCAGGCGGTAGATCCTCGATCTCGTGAATGAACAACGTGCCGTCCGCAACTTCCTCCAGAACGCCCGGATGAGAACCATTGGCATCCTGACGCCCGAACAGTCGACTCTCGGCGTCTGCTTCCCGAAGGCTGCTCGCCACGAGTGCGACAAAAGGAGAAGCAGCACGAGGGCTGCGTTCGTGCAGATATCGCGCGAACGCCTCGCGCCCCGAGCCGGGCTCGCCGATCAGGAGGACCGACGAGGGGTTGCCCGCGATCTGCTGCAGCTCGGCGCGCAGCTGCTGCATGATCTTGCTCTTACCCACGGGGGCCAGGAGTTGCGGCGCGAAGAGCTTGCCCGATTGGCGGCGCCGCTTGCCGGCGTCGAGCGCGCGCTCCACGGTGCGCAGCAGCTTCGCGAGCGAAAGAGGTTTCTCGACGAAATCGAAGGCACCCAACCGGGTCGCCTCGACGGCGGTTTCAACTGTTCCGTGACCGGACATCATGACCACGGGACAACCGTCGGTCGTGGAGGCCGACCATTCGCGCAGTAAGCTTATTCCGTCGACATCCGGCATCCAGATGTCGAGCAGCACGAGGTCGGGACTTTGACGAGCCCGGGAAGCGCGGGCCTGAACCGCATTCGCGGCGACATCCACTTCGTAGCCTTCTTCGGAGAGGATCTCCTTCAAGAGGCCGCGGATATCCGCCTCGTCGTCGACCACGAGGATGTGTGGACCACTCATGAGTTCTCTCCCTCCGCAACTGCTCTGCTTCGATTGCCGAAAGAACCCTGATGGGCGAGCCCGGGATGGGCCAAAACCTTCGGCTCGCGGCCGCGCGAGGCCGCTGTAGCGGATCGTGTGCTGTCCTTCACCGGAAGCACGACGCGCACGCGTGCCCCACCTTCCGCTCGATTTTCCGCGTCGATCCGTCCGCCATGCTCTTCGACAATCTTCTTCACTATCGCCAGTCCGAGGCCAGTGCCCTTGGGCTTGCTGGTGACATAGGGGTCGAAGACCCGTCCGAGCAACTCGCGCTGGAATCCTGGGCCATTGTCACACACGGTGACTACCGCATAAGCGGCGTCACCGCCGCTCTCCAGTCGGGTGGTGATCTCGAGGCTCGGATTCGCGACACCATCGAGTGCCTCCAGGGCATTGGTCACCAGGTTGTTGAGAATCTGCCGCACCCGGCCACGATCCGCCTCAATCGTCTCCAGTTTCTCGTCGAGCGCCAGGTGAATGGCCGAGCGCGTGTCCTGGGAACGGTAAAGATCGACTACGTCCGTGACGAGCTGATTGAGGCTGAACCGAGTTATACGCATTTCCGGGGCGCGTGCGTACTCGCTGAAAGCATTCACCATTTGCTGCATCGTCTCGACCTGCTGGACGATGGTGTGGGTGGCCCGATCGAGAATCTCGGCATCCGGCGGCTTCATGGTCGAGAGCAGCTTCCTTCGCAGGCGTTCCGCGGACAGCTGGATGGGCGTGAGGGGGTTCTTGATCTCGTGGGCCAACCGGCGCGCCACCTCACCCCAGGCCGCATCACGCTGCGCCTCCAGGAGGGCGGTAATGTCGTCGAACACGATCACGTAGCCCATATCGCTGTCCTCGCCGGGCAGCGGAGTGCAGGCACACATCAGGGTGCGTCGGCCGGCCTGGCCATCGAGATCCAGCTGCTCGCGCCACTCCTCTCGCCCCCCAGCAAACCTCACCGCAAGAGCGGCTACGAACTGGCCGAGTCTTTCATTGGTTGCCGCCAGCTCCGGCAAAGGGCGGCCGGTCGCCGCGGACAGATCCGTACCGAGAATGGCGCCGGCCGCGTGGTTCGCCATCCGCACGGTCAACAGTCGGTCGACCGCGACGACACCGGTCGACAGACGCGCGAGGATGATGGCCAGACGCTCGCGCTCTCGCTCTACGGCCTGCTGGCTGAGCGTCGCCTCTTCGCGGGCACGTCGCAGCCGCTTCGTCATGTCATTAAAGGAGTGCACCAGAAAGCCCATCTCATCGCGCGAAGGCAACGGCAGGCGGGTCCCAAAATCCCCCTTACCTACCGCACGCGTTCCGGCGATCAGACCCTGCACCGGGCCCACGAGGCGTTGTGCGGAGAAGATCGCGCCGTATATCGCGGCGAGCATCGCAAGCAGCAACACAAGTGTCAGGGTCAGACGGAAGCTGTACTTCAGCGGCTCGCGCATGGCGGCCACGTCGCCGTACTGTGAGTAGGAGCGTTGCACGGCTTCCGCGAGCTCGGAGAGCTGTGCAGGCACTGGATAGATGGCGACGACATAGCGGGCATCCGCTCCCGCCGGATCACTGAGCGCCGCCGCCGTTCTGATGATGTACTTTCCGCCGGGTTGCGGCTCGAGACTCACGTACGGCCGCATCTGCCCTACCTGCCTCAGCAGGTCTGACGGTGGACGCGAAGGCAGTGTTTCGAGGGGATTCTCGAGGCTCGAGGCAATGATCTGCTCGTGTCCGCCGAACAGAACGATTTCCAACGCCTCCGAGACGCGCCGCTCGTCATCCAGCCGCGTCTGGAGATCGGACGCAGTCACTTTATCGAGCGTGCGCGCTAGAGAAACCGTTCGCTCGGAATACTCGCGCATGCGCAGCTGCAAGGCCGCGCGCGACAAGTCCACAGCGTCGTTCAATCCACGCTTCACTTCGACCTGGAACCAGCTGTCAATGCCGCGATTCAGGAATTCGAGTGACGACAGATAGACAATGAGGAGCGGAGCAACCACCAAGGCGCCGAAAATCAACACAGTGCGTGCAATGAGGCGCGACCCGGGGACGTGGTCGCGATAGTCCCGGAAAAGTTGCCACAATTTGCGAGCGAGCAGCGTGACCAGGGCGATTACGCCGATCACGTTCAGAATCAGCACAGCCGGCTGCAGGCGCCCGAACTCCGCGGAGTTCTGCACGCTCTTTAACAACAACAGTAACGCGCCGACACCGATCGCGGTCCATAGAACGAGCAGCGCCGCGGAGCCCGGGCGTATGCGCGTACTGCTTTCCTCGTTCACACCGGAAGTGACCATGAATACCACTCGCTCACGCGATGCCAGTCATCCGCCCAGAACAGCAGCACGCGCAATGAGGCCGGTAGCTTTCCGCGGCGAACGCCGGCGCGGACGCTGATGACGTACATGCCGCCGCCGAGTTGCGGTTCCACGAGAATCGGCCACCCGTCCACCTTACCGAGATAGGCGAGCGCCTCTTCGAGTGTTGGAAAAGTCTGCTGCTCATCACTCTTCACATCACGCACGACGTACCGATCGCTCACGGCGTGATAAGCCAGCTCACGCCGCAGAGTCAGCTCTACGATATTCGCGTTGAACCAGAATCGCCGCTCCCGATCAACCCGGGTTTCGAGATCAAACGTCAGGGTGACCCCATCGCGCAAGGCATCCCGAATCGCTGGATTCACCGGGTACTCGATCCGCGCGTGCAGCAGGAACACGCCGTTGTCGATATTCACATACGCGGAGCGCACCTCGAGGACACCGTCGAGGGCATCGGCAATGGCGAACATGCTCGCGGCAGCGAGCACGAGGGACCCCAGTGTCAACACGAGCCGGCGGAAGTCCCAGGCGGGCCGGTCGCGTGTTGGTTGGCCGCGTAGCATGAATGCAACGAGAGACCGTGCGATGGTGCTTTGATTAATGATAATCGCTCAGGTTCCGGGCGTTGTCTTTTCGAGACAAGCATAATAGAACCCATCGGTCTGTGCCTCCGCTCCGGGAAGCAGTTGCAGGCCGGGCCCGCGCGGGAGAGCCCCGGGCGCGAGCTCGGCAGTCAGGGGAACGGCGCGGACGGCCGCCTCGGCGGCCAGGAAGCGCTCCAGCACACCCTGGTTCTCATCGGGCAGGACGGAGCAGGTGCAATACAGGAGGCGGCCGCCAACCGCCAACATGCCGAAAGCCGCCTGGAGTATCTCGAGCTGGACCTTTGCCAATGCGGGAATGTCGTCCGGGCGCCTCAGCAGCTTGATGTCAGGGTGGCGACGGATGACGCCAGTGGAGGAGCACGGGGCGTCCAGAAGGATGCGGTCGAACGGGCGGCCATCCCAGAAACCGTCAGGTCGGCGTATGTCGGCCGCGAAGAGCTTGGCGGTCCGGTTCAGACGACGCAGGTTTTCCTCGATCCGGGCGACGCGTTGGGCATCGACGTCGACTGCTACGAGCTCGGCGAGGCCCTCGGTGTGCTCCAAAAGATGGCCGGTTTTGCCGCCTGGGGC
>DAITMW010000205.1:0-13952 GCA_036834945.1 Steroidobacteraceae bacterium | reverse complement strand
TCGGCGAGGCCGCCTACGTCGCGATCGCTCCCGCATTGCTGTCCGACCTGTTCTCCCGCTCTCAACGCGGCCGCGTCCTGTCGGTATTCAACATGGCGATCCCGGTGGGTGCCGCGCTGGGCTACATCGTCGGCGGGCTGATGAGTCATCACTACGGCTGGCGCGAAGCGTTTTTCGTAGCGGGCGCTCCCGGTATTCTGCTGGCGATCTTAGTCCTACGCATGCCTGACCCGCCCCGCGGCGCGCAAGACGAGGCTCCAAACCCCACCACACCGCAGGCCGACCGTCCAAGTCCCTTGGCGGTCTATATGAACCTCCTGCGGCAAGCTCCCTACATGCTCGTAGTCCTCGGCTATGCCGCCTACACCTTCGCGCTGGGCGGCCTGGCAGTCTGGATGCCCAATTTCCTGGAGCGCGTCCACGGCATCCCCGCCGTGCAGGCCACCACGAGCTTCGGGGCCATCGTTGTCGTCACGGGATTTCTGGGGACGTTCGCCGGCGGCTGGCTTGGCGACTACTGGATCAAGACCTCTCGCCAGGCCTACCTGTGGATGTCAGGTTGGATCACGCTGCTGGCCGCCCCGTTCGCGTTCGTCGCGCTGACGGCGGCTTCACCGTCCATCTACTACCCCACGATCGTCGTCGCGGAGCTCCTGCTGTTCATGTCCACTGGCCCGATCAACTCGGCCATCGTGAACCTGGTCTCGCCCACACAGCGCGCCTCAGCCTTGGCGTTGAGCATGTTCACCATCCACCTGCTGGGAGACGTTCCGTCCCCGACACTGATCGGCTGGCTCTCCGATATGTCATCACTGGGTAAGGCCGTGATGATCGTCCCAGCCGCAATCGTGATCAGTGGAATCATCTGGCTGGTGTCAGCCCGGGTTGGCAGCGCCGCCGCAGCGGGGTCAGCGGCCCGCGCGTGACCCGCCCGCGCGTCACCCCGCGGCGGCAGCCGCGACCTCAGCTACCTCGACGTTCGGTACCTTCATCGAAGCCGCCCGCAACTCATCGAGCAGCCACTTCCGAAACGCGATGACCTCCGGTCGCGCCGCCACCTCCGCACGATGCACGAGGTAGTAGCTGTCCTCCGTCTCCCACTCGTGATCGAACAGCCGCACGAGCGTCTTGGCTCGAAAGCGTTCCGCGCTGAGCGGCGCCGGCACTAACCCGATCCCCGCGGCCCTTTCCGTCGCCCGTACCAAGGCCGACATGTTGTTGAACGCGATCCGCTTGCGCGGCCGAGGCATCTGCAGCCCGGCCGACTCTGCCCAACGCTCCCACCCATCCTTGCGCGCCTCAAACACCAACAGAGTCTGTCCGTTGAGCTGCTCGATCGAAGTGATCGGCGTACGGGCGTAAAGGGCAGGGGAGCACGCGGGCGCATACGCCTGTGGAAACAAGCGATGCGCCTCCAGCTCATTCCAAGCCCCGGAGCCGAGAACGATCGACACATCCGCGTCCGCCGGATGCACGTCGGTCCCCGTTCCGTCGGTATCGATCTCGAGATCGATCTCAGGCTGCGCGGCGTGTAGTCCAGCGAGGCGGGGCAGCAGGAATTCGTTAGCGAAGAACGAGGCGACCCGCAACCGTAACGTGCTCCGCCCCGCCCGGGCGCGCAGCTCGCGCGTGGCGGCGTCGAGCCGCTCGAAGAGGAATTCGATCTCCTGCAGGTACGTCGACCCGGCGTCCGTGAGCGTGAGCGTCCGGGCTCCTCGGTGAAAGAGCGGGACTCCCAGCTCTTCTTCCAGAGCCCGGATCTGGTGACTCACCGCCGAAGGCGTGAGGAATAGCTGGCTGGCCGCCGTCTTGAAGCTGCCAGAGCGGGCGGCTAGCTGGAAGGCACGCAGGGTCTTGGTCGAGGGCAGACGCATAGGCTACGAAGATATTCCCACAAGTCCATGAAACGTCGAGGACGCAGCCATCACTGGCCAGACCCACTATTATTTCAGATGTGCCGCGGCAGCCAGAACTTTCCAAGCATGTCCATATCACGGACCCGCCCGCTGCCAGGCCATTGCGCGCCCTGAGCAGGACGGAGGTCCTTACGCATCTCGAACACTCCCTGGCGAGCAACGACGGTCTCAGGGGTGCTCATTGCGTTCATGAGCTGTGGATGAGGGGGGAGTTCGCCACGCACATCGAGAAGGCTCTGGAGAGGCTCTGGGAGCATGCCGCCCGGACGATTCCGGAATGGCTGCCCATGCGTTACGTCGACTGGATGCCGATGCTCTATGAGGTGGCGGCGCGCTTTCGGGCTGGGCGCCGGGGCCGTACGAACATCTACCTGGTCCTGCTCGACTTTCACGACCGTCGGGACGGTCCGCACGGGGTGTACGTGGGGATGAGCCACTATTCTCCGGCTCAGCGCTTCGACCAGCACAAGGCAGGAATCCGGGCCGCCGGTAGCGTGCTGAAGCGCGGTCTCGAGGTACTGACGGGGCCGGCCTTGCACCTGCAGGCCATTGCCCGGCCGATGGCCGCCCGCATCGAGATCGAGCTGGCCGAAGCCTTACGGGATGCGGGCCTTCTCGTGGAGGGTGGGCATTGAGCCTCCCGCCGGCCGGGCATCGGGCAACGGCTTGGTGACGGGGGCCGCGGGCTGACTGTCCTTACGGACGCGCACCTCGAGCTGCTTGCGCTCCCAGATCTCCTCGCGATCGATGGAAACATCCGGCGGGGCTTCGATCCCGATGCGGACCTGGTTGCCTTTGAATCCCAGGACGGTGATCCGGATGCGCGAGCCGAGCCGGATCGACTCGTGGGGACGACGGGTGAGTATGAGCATGAGCGTACCTCTTCCATGACGGCATCTTCGCCGTGGCCGTATTCAGCCACGAACGGTCCGTGAATGACATTGTCTCGGGAAAAAGACGTCGGCGACAGGCTACAACGCGTTGACTGACCGGGCCTCGAACCAACGGCACTCTCGGCCGTTTAGCCTGCATGGCGACACCTGACACCGCAGCCGCAGCAGCAGACCGCGCGAAGGTCGCGCTGAAGTGGCTGGGCATCGTTGTGGGCTGTGTCGTTGTCGTGTTGTTGATAGCCGCGGTTGTGTTGGAGGCCAATGCCGACGCGCTACGTGGTCCGATTGCACGCGCGGCGTCGTCACACCTCGGCAGGCCGGTGCACCTCGATGGGCGCCTCCAGCTACACCTGTTCTCCTGGACTCCGCGCGCCGTCGTACGACAGCTGCGCATCGCCAATCCGGATTGGGTCAAGGGCGTGCCCTCCGACATGGCGCGCATCGGCGAACTGGACGTGTCCGTCTCAATCCCGGCCCTCTTCAAAGGCGATCTCCTGTTGCCGTACGTGGGTATCGAAGACAGCGAGCTGAACGTGGTCCGCGATGCGCGGCAGCGTACCAACTGGGACTTCTCCAAGGGAAAACCGTCCAAGCCGTCGGCCGAGCCCGCGAAGTTCCCGTTGCTGGGCAGCCTGCACCTCGGCAAGGGTCGCCTGATCGTCATCGACGAGGTTCGCAAGCTTCACTTCAACGGCACCGTAACCGCCGAGCAGCGCCGCGGCGGCGGCCCGCAGACGCTCGCCCTGAACGGTGACGGCAGCATCAACGGCCAGTCCTTCAAGTTGACCGCCAGCGGTGACCCGCTGATCACCGCCGAAAAACACCAACCCTATACCCTGGCATCGGAAATCCAGGCCGGCCACACCCGGGTGAAATCCCGTATCACCATCACCAAGCCCTTCGACATGGGATCCGTGGTGGCGGATATCGACGCCTCCGGCGACGATCTCGCGGACCTCTACTACCTGAGCGGCCTTGCACTCCCCAACACCGCGCCCTACACAGTGTCAAGTCACCTGCAGCGCCAAGGTTCCGCGCTGAAGCTGACGGACTTCAAGGGAACGCTGGGCAACAGCGACATCCACGGGACCCTGTCCGTGGAAACCGCTGGCGATCGTCCGATGTTGACGGCCGACCTCGCCACCCGCTTGTTGGACATCAAGGACCTCGGGCCGACCCTGGGCTCCCGCGAGAAGAAAACCCCATCCTCCCTCAGTCGCCAACAGGCGCGCACCTCCAGCGAATCCGCGGAAGAGTCCAGCGCCAAGGCCCGGGCGGCCGCACCCAAGGCAGCCAAGGCGCCTGCCAGCGGAGACACCGTCACTGCGAAAAGCGAGCAGCCCAATGCCCCCGGAAATACCTTGAACCTGCACGGGGCGAAGCCCAAGTCAGCGCAAACACGCACCGCCGAGGCTGAGGAAGCGGATACGAGGGCCGCCAAAGGCGACACGCTGCTCCCGGACGCCAAGTTGGATCTGAAACGCATACGCGGCATGGACGCCGACGTTCGCTACCACGCGGAAGCGGTCAAGACGCAGAAGATGTCGATCCGGGAAATCGCCCTCACCCTGAAGCTCGATCGCGGCGTCCTGGCCTTCACGCCGGTCTCGTTCGTGCTGCCCCAGGGAAAACTGACTTCCAACATCAAGGTGAACGGCGCGAAGGACGTGCCGGAGGTCGACATTGACGCCCGCATCACCCAGGTCAGGCTCTCGCAGTTCAAGACGAAGGGCGGCGATCAGCCGCTCGATGGCACTCTCGTGGGCCGTGCGATTCTCCATGGGCGCGGCAAATCCCTGCACGAGATCGGCTCGACCGCCCAGGGCACTCTCAGTGCCGTCATCCCCCGTGGCGAGATCCGCTCCGCCTTCGCCGAGCTCCTGGGTATCAATGCGGCGAAGGGATTGGGTTTATTGCTGACGGGCAATCAGGACAAAACCGGTATCCGCTGCGGTGTGGCCAACTTCAAGGCCGAAGGCGGCGTATTCGCCGCGCAGGATATTGTGTTCGACACCGACAAGGTGCTGATCCTCGGGCGCGGCGAGGTCGATCTGGGCCCCGAGATTCTCGACCTGACGCTGACCGGTCAGCCGAAGAAGTTCCGGTTCTTCCGTATCAAGTCCCCGGTCGAGCTGAAAGGGACGCTGTCGAAACCGAAAGTCGGACTCAAGCCCGGGAATACGCCAGGTCAAGTGGCACTCGCCACGGCGCTGGGCGTGCTGGCCACTCCGATCGCCTCCGTGGTGGCATTCATCGATCCCGGGCTCGCGAAGGACGCCGATTGCGGCGCACTGATCGCGGAAGCCGAGCGTCAGGGCGCGCCCGCCAAACAGGGGAACGCGCCCCCTCTACAGAAGGCTCAGGCTCCGCAAGCGAAGCCGCCGATCAAGGACGCTCAGCGCTCGACGAAAGCGCGCTCGATGACATAATCACCGGGCTCACCGATATGGGGCGAAATCTCGAACCCTCGCTTGTCGAGCAGGGCACAGGAATCCGCGAGCATGGCAGGGCTGCCACACACCATGACGCGATCCTCGGCTGGATTGAGCTCCGGCAGATGCAGATCGCGGCACAGCTTCCCCGACTCGAGCAACGTCGTCAGGCGCCCGTGATTCGGATGCGGCTCGCGCGTGACCGTCGGATAGTAGTGCAGCTTGTCGCGCACGATCTCGCCGAGATACTCGTGCGTCTTCAGCTCTTCAATGCGGTGCTTAACCACCGCGGACTCACGCGTCCAGCGGACACCGTGCACGAGCACGATATGCTCGAAACGCTCGTAGGCCTCCGGATCCTTGATGAGGCTCATGAAGGGAGCCGCGCCAGTGCCGGTACTAAGTAGATACAAGCGCTTTCCCGGCTTAAGGTCGTGCAGAAGCAGGGTGCCCGTGGGCTTGCGGCTGATCAGAACCTCGTCGCCCTGGCGGATGTGCTGCAGGCGCGAAGTGAGCGGGCCGTCGGGGACCTTGATGCTGAGAAATTCGAGGTGCTCCTCGTGATTGGCGCTGGCGATACTGTAAGCGCGCAGCAAAGGCCGGTTGTCGACCTGCAGCCCGACCATGACGAACTGTCCGTTCTCGAAACGGAGAGCCGAGTCGCGCGTGGTGGTAAAGGTGAATTGTGTATCCGTCCAGTGGTGTACGTTCAGTACCCTCTCCGCACCGTAAGCCGCCAAGATCTGTCACCTGCCAAAAACACGAATGGATATCGAATGTTACCGTCGCCCGGAGGGGAACGCCGATTTTTCGGGCTATGGGCTCATAATCACAGGGCATATGCCATGCGTTCGCTCCGAATGGGGGGTTCTTAAATGTCGCCATCAACGTCCACGGGCCTGAAAGGCCGCACACTGTTCATCACGGGCGCGAGCCGCGGGATTGGCCTCGCCATCGCCTTACGCGCTGCCCGGGATGGGGCCAATATCGTCATTGCCGCCAAGACCCAGGAGCCCCATCCAAAGCTCCCCGGCACCATCTACTCCGCCGCGAAGGAGATCGAAGCCGTGGGCGGGCGTGCCTTGCCGCTAGCGGTCGACATCCGCAACGACGCACAGGTTGCCGATGCTGTCAGCCGCGCCGTGAAGACCTTCGGGGGCATCGACATCCTGGTCAACAATGCGAGTGCCATAAGTCTCACGAACACGCCAGAAACGGACATGAAGCGCTTCGATCTGATGCATCAGATCAACACGCGTGGCGCCTATCTGTGCTCGAAGGTATGCATGCCGCACCTCGCGAGCTCGCCGAATCCCCACATCCTGATGCTCGCCCCGCCGCTGAACATCACCGAAAAGTGGTTCGCCCCGCATCTGGCTTACTCTCTCGCAAAGTACGGAATGAGCCTGTGCGTGCTCGGGCTGGCGGGCGAAATGCGTCCACGGGGCATTGCTGTGAATGCGCTCTGGCCGCGCACGGTGATCGCCACAGCGGCCCTACAGGTGGCCATGAGTGGACAGGCGAGCGCCGAGCGCCGGCGCGTTCGACGGCCGGAAATCGTCGCTGATGCGGCCTACGTGATTCTGACAAAAGACAGCCGGGAATTTACGGGTAAGTTTTGCATCGACGACGAGATCCTGCGTGCGGCGGGCGAAACCGATTTCACTCAATATCGTGATCCGGGTGTGCGAGAAGACGAGCTGCTCCCGGATTTCTTCTTGTAGCGCGCTTGCCGCGCCCGGGACGGAGTTTTCATGACAATTTTCTGCGTCGCACAATAGCGTCGCAGGCGCGTTCGGCGTTAGATTAGTCAAATGCGATGATGCTTTCGACGGCGGGCAAGCACCCACGGACGGATCCATCGTCGAGATCAAGGAAACGGCGGAATGGGCCGCCTGATTTGGAAGCGTGCGCCCCTTGAGCAACTCGCCACGGCCTGACAGCTCCGATCTTTCAGCTCTGCTGCACGAGCTGAACCAGCCTTTGACCTCGATCCTGAGCAATGCCCAGGCGGCGCAGCGCTTCCTGTCGAACACGCTGCTCGATCGCGCCGAGCTGCACGATATCCTCCAGGACATCATCGCCGATGACAAACGCGCCGCCGCGATCATCAAGCGCTTGAGCCAGGCACTCAAGCAAGCGGCGAGCACGGCCGAAAATACGGCCGAAAATACGGTGAGCGCGGACGAAGAGGAGGGGGCGCCGCGATGAACCTGCAACCCGAAACCGTTTTCATCGTCGATGACGATCCGGACGTGTGCCGTGCCGTCGGGCGCCTGGTACGCGGCGCCGGTTACGAGGTGCGTGAATTCAACTCGGCGCACGAGTTCCTCGTGGGACACGAGCCGGAGCCGCCCGGGTGTGTGCTGCTGGATCTCACGATGCCGGATGTCGACGGACTGCAATTACAACAGTCCCTCGTCGCCTCCGGCTGTCACCGCCCCATCGTGTTCCTGACTGCCAATGGCGACATTCACAACACCGTGCGCGCGATGAAGGCTGGCGCCGTCAACTTCCTCACGAAGCCGGTCGATCGCGACGAGTTGATGGCCGCATTGGCCGAGGCGCTGGCGGCCGATGCTGCCGGGCGCGCCGACTGGGAAGCGCGCAATACCATCGCAGGACGCCTTGCCACGCTCACACCTCGTGAGCGCCAGGTATTGGAAAAAGTCGTTGCCGGACGGCTCAACAAACAGATCGCCGCGGAGCTCGGTACTGTTGAGAAGACGATCAAGGTGCACCGTGCGCGCGTCATGCAGAAGCTGCATGCCAACTCGCTCATTCAACTCGTGGAAATCGCGCAACTCGCCGGGCTGAAGGGTGAGCGCGGCCATGAGGAAGCGCGCGTCTGAAACCCGCGCGCTGGCTTCGACTGGACCAAGGGCCAATTGCTCCAACAGCAGGAGGGCGCAAGATCGCCCCTGGGATTGACGCGGTGGTCAGTTGCAGGACGGAAACAAAAAGGTTTTTTTCATCGGCATCGTGATCTCGGGCTCATCACCCGCGCACGAGAGCCCATTCGCACCAGGGACGGTACGGATGATTCGGTGACCTGCAGCGATGGCTACCGCGTCAACCTGTCCCACCGCGCACGGCAGGCATCCCCGCCTAACCTAACATCCCCACGACCTTCTTCACGGCCCCGACGAGGCCTTCCTCGTCAAACGGCTTGGCGAGATGGGCCGCAAATCCGCCAGCGAGGGTGCGCGCCACGTCCTCCTCGTAGACGCTGCCGCTGATGGCGATTGCTGGCAGCTGGCCGTCCGGGCTGACGCGGGCGAAGCGGGTCCGCAGCCGCGACAACAGTTCGATGCCATCCCCATCGGGAAGGCTGAGATCGCAAATGATGACATCGAACGTCGCGCGCTCCGTCACCTGGCTCGCGGCCGCGGCGGTTGGCACGCACACCACGAAGTGCCCATGTGCCGTCAACAGGCGGCGGCATGCTTTCGCGACACCCTCGTGGTCCTCCACGATCAGGATCCGCAACGCTTGCGGGACGCTCCAGGTGTCGCTCTTCATGTGCAGATCGTGCAGGTGCGCGATGCTCGATGCCGCTTCCAACTCGGAGGTCGCGGCGTCGAGCATCCGCGCGTTCGAAAGCGCGGGAGTGTCAGGGTCCTGTGCATTCACATCCACGCCCGCGAGCAGCTTCTGCTCTTCCTCAGGCGACAACAAGGGCAGCCGCACCATGAAGGTGGAACCGCTGCCTTCGCCTTCACTCATCGCCGTGATGTGCCCGCCGTGCAGCTCGATGATGCGATGGGCAATGGCCAGTCCGAGTCCAAGTCCCTGCCCGTGGGAGCGGCGTTGGGTGTTGGCACCTTGCCAATAGCGCTCGAACAGGTGCGGCAATGCATCCGGGCCGATGCCCTGGCCCGAGTCCCGCACCATCAGCTCGACATGATCACCGTCACGGCCGTACCGGATCTGGATGCGACCACCGGCGGGAGTAAAGCGGATGGCATTCGACAGCAGGTTCCAGACGACCTGCTGCAAGCGCTCCGAATCGCCGTTGACCGTGCCCGCGTTCGGCTCGAGCGCGCTTTCGACTGTCAGGCGTTTCGCCAAGGCGGCCGGGCGGAACGAATCCACGACGGTGGAGATCATTTGGGCGAGTGTTCCGACCGGCCGCGGATCGATTCGCAGGCGGCCGGTAACGATGCGCGAGATATCGAGCAGGTCGTCGACGAGCCTGCGTTGGACACGGGCGTTGCGCTCAATGAGATCCAGAGCGTGCACCGCCTCGGAGGGATCGAGCTTGTTGCCTCTCAGGAGTGCTGTCCACGCGAGCACAGCCATCAGTGGCGTACGCAGCTCGTGGGACAACATCGTGAAGAATACGTCCCGCGCGCGATTCGCCTGCTCAGCGGACTGTCGCGCTTCCCGTTCGGCGGCACGCAAGCGAGCCTGTGTGATGCGGGATTCGACTCGTGCGACCAACTCGCGTGCCGAAAACGGCTTGGTGACATAGTCGTCAGCACCAGCGCGCAGTCCTTCGGCGGAGGCTTCTTCTCCCGCCCGTGCCGAAAGCAACATGACCGGTACTTTGGCGATGGCCTCACGCGTGCGGATCGAATGCAGCAGCTCGAAGCCATCCATGCCGGGCATCATTACGTCCGCGATGACGATATCCGGTGCGTTCTCCTGGATGCGCTGCAATGCCTCGACTCCATCACAGGCGGTCTCGACTTGCCAGCTCCCGCCCAGGAGGCGGGATAGGTAACTGCGCATGTCGGCATTGTCGTCGACGACCAGCACGCGCGCCTTGATGGCATCACCCGGGACCACGACCGCTGAAATATCGTCGGCCGCTGGCTTGCCATCGACCTGTCCCCGTGTTCCGTCGGGCAACCAACCCAACGCCTCCTCGACGAAGGGCAGGGCGCCAATACGCGCGCGTTGCAAGGTGCGCCCGGCACCAATGCGGTCGGCCGGCAGGTGAGCGGAGCCGCGCGGAATACGGAGCATGATGGTCGTACCAATGCCGACTTCACTGCTCGCCTCGATGGAACCGCCATGCAACTTGACCAACTCCTGAACCAGCGACAGGCCGATTCCGGAGCCCTCGTGCGTGCGGGCCTGAGGCGCCCGTCCGCGGAAGAAGCGCTCGAACAGCCGCGGCAGATCCTCGGCCGCCACGCCACAGCCGGTATCCCTCACCTCGAGCTGGATGGCATCGCCGACGAGCTGTTGGGAGACCCGGACCTCACCCTTCAACGTGAACTTGAAGGCGTTCGACATCAGGTTGAGGACGATCTTCTCCCACATGTCGCGGTCAACGAAGACATCCTCGGGCAGCCTGGGGCACTCGAGCGTCAAAGCGACGCCGCCGCGCTCGAAGGCTGAGCGGAATACGCTCGCCAGATCGGTAGTCAGACTGGCGAGATCCGTTGCCTCGTAGCTGGCCTCGATGCGGCCGGCTTCGATCCGGGAAAACTCCAGCAGCGAGTTGACGAGCTTCAGCAACCGTCCGCCACCGCGGCGTGCGATCTCGAGCAGTTGGCGATCGGCGGTCTCGAGGGTCGTGCGCGACAGCAGGTCATCGAGGGGCGCGAGCAGCAGGGTCAGAGGAGTACGCAACTCGTGACTGACATTGCTGAAAAAGACCGTCTTGGCGCGATCGAGCTCGGCGAGCGCCTGGGCTCGCTCGCGTACGTGTTGTTTGGCACGGGCACTGGAGATGGCGGTCTCGAGATGATTGGCGACGAGCTCGAGGAAAGCGCGCGACTCATCGAGAGGGCGCATCGGGTTCACCCCGGCAATGAGCACCGCCGCCAGGTGCTCCGAGCCTGGGTTCAGCACCGGCAGGGCAAGCGCCCGTTCGGGTGTGACTTCCGGCGTCCGCATCAGGTTCTCGAAAATGGGCTGCACGTTCTCGATGAGCTGCACCTCTCGCGTCGCGGCGACCCTGGTGATCGAGCAGGAGTCGTTCTCTGCCAGATCCAGTGTTGTCGGTACCGTACTCGGCAGCGACACCAGGCCCGTGGTGCCGGCGAGAGAGGCGCGCTTGCCTGACTTGTCGAGCAGGTAAAGCAGCACGAATGGCAGGTCGCGGGGATTACCTTCGAGGGTGGCGACGGCTGACTGACAGGCCGCCTCCGGGGTCTCCGCGAACGAGCTGCGTGCCGCGAGCGCCCGCAGGCAATTCATTTGCCGCTCGGCGATCACACGCCCGGTATTCTCGATCGCCGTGCAGAAGATTCCGCTGGGATTGTTCTGATCGTCGCGAAGCGCGGCAAAAGAGAACGTGACGTAGGTTTCCTCGAGATAGCCGCTGCGCTCGAGCGGCATGAGCAGATCCGCTTCGCCGGTCGGCTCACACGTCGTGAGCGTATGGTTGAAGCGGGAGAGAAGGATCTGCTCCCAGATCTCCTTCCAGGCGATCGGAACCGGCGTGCCGAGCGCGGAAGGATGACGTGAGGAGCCCGCCAAAGGAATGAACGCGTCGTTGTAGAAGTAGATGAGCTCTTCACCGAGCGCCAGGGCGGTCGGGAAGCTCGAGTCGAGAATGATCTGGACCGCGTTGCGCCAGCTCTCCGGCCAGAACTCCACCGGCCCTAACGACGTGGCCGACCAGTCGAACTCGCGGAAGCGCCGCGCCATTTCGCCGCGCTCGGGCCCTTCTGACACCGGACGGCGGACGGAAGGCTCCTGAGGGAGCTTGAGCTCGGCATCCTTGATTTGCGCCGAAATGACTTTCCGCGTGGAGCTCATGCTTCGCGTCACTCCCCTATGATCGCCATGCGATGGGCGCGAGGATAATCCGCTAGCTCCGCCGGTGAAATACGTTCTGACAATTGCACTGCGGCAGCGCCACCGCAGCATTCGACATAATCAGTGCAATGTGTTAGGCGAAGCTCCGCCGATCAGGCGGCAGCGGCCTCAGGAAGGCCCGCGGGCGCCGCGCCATACAGCAGCGTGGCGAGCCGCTCTGGACTCAGAATCATCACCAGCGGTGCCTGGGGGTCGGCGGGCTCGATGGCCAGGGTCGCCAGCTGCTCGCCGGACCCGTCGATCGGCAACAGCCGGTCGGTCGGGACTTCCGAAACATCACCCAAAAGCTCGAGCAGCAGGCCAAACGGTTTGGCGCGACCGGGCACCCGGATCACGACCACGATGCGTGGCGTCTCCAGGGAGGTTTCGCCGAGCACCTTGGACAGGTCCGCGACAGCGATCGGCTCACCAGCGAACATCAGATATCCAGCACACCAATGCTCGACTGTCGGAAGCGTCTGCAGAGTGCGGGCGTCCACGGCTTCGATGACGTTCGCCGTCGGCAGCGCATACCAGCTGTCGCCCGCAGCGAATGTGGCGAACTCGCGGACGTCCTGTTTACCGCTCTCGTATCGTGTTGAGGCACGCTGGGGCAACTCACTGCGAGCGGCACGCCTCTCCAATACCTTCCCGATGGGAATCAGTACGACACCGTAGCCGCCGAGGCCTGAATACTCGCGGTAGCCCGTGTCGGGTTTTACCCCTACGGCGTGGTAGCCATCGCCGATGCGCACGACTCGGGCGTGCCCTAGCTTGCCCGACTCCCGAATCCACTCCAGGCCGAGGTTCCTGGCATCCATTTCCGCGCCGCTGGTAGCGACCAGGCGCAGATCGCGATCGAGAAACATCGCGACGCATCCGGACAAAGGATTGCCATGCTCGTCGCGAGGCAGTGAGTCCCGAAGCATTGCGGCAAGCTGTGGAGCTGTATCGAAGACCACGGCAACACCGCCTACGACGCGGCCCTGCGTGGACCGTATCGCGCCCCCGAAGATGTAGGTCGGGCGGTTGTCGTATAGCGCGCTCGGCTCGAATGCCGAGACGCTATAGCCCTGCGCGCCGGTGATCGCCAACGTCTGAGCCGCCCAGGGCTCGTCCATGGGCGTACCGATCAGATGTTCGTAATCCGGCCGTGACGTCGCGACGATGCGCCGCTCCGAATCCAACAGGACGATGCAATGGTAAACGGTGTAGAGGCCGTTGATGTGCCGAAGCACCTGCGTCACGGCTTCGTCGTCGCAACCCTCCGCGCCGTTCAGGCGACCGATGAGGGTGCCATCCAGAGCCCACCAGCGACAGTCGTTGGCGCGCTCGTACAGATTGCGCGCCAACAGCTCGCTTGCAAGCGACGCCATGAACTGGCTGTCGTGCAAAACCGAGGACACCACGGTTTCGTGCAGCTCCTCGATGGAGTGCTCGAACACCTCCTTGGTCTTGCGGCCCATGTTGCTGATTTCGCGCAGCAGAGCCTTGGCGAATGTGCTGTTGCCACTGTCGGCCAATGAGAGGCGGACGCTGCCGTTCCACACGGAGCGATTGAGGTCGCGCTGGACCGCATCCGCCTGGCGCGGGATCTCGCGCAGGGCGGCTGAAAACGTCGCGGCGCTCGCACGCAGGTCACTCAACACTTCCGAAGTGCAACCGACATTCTCGGTGCGCTCATCCGTTTCGAACGCACGCTCCAGTGGAATCATGACGTGGCCACGCCACTGCGGACCTGCGTAACCCTGATAGGCCTGTGCGTCGCGCGTCACTGCCAGAAACTCGCGGCCGGCGAAGCGGACGATGTCGCCGGTCTCAGCGTTGCCCGGGCTCACCCGCGCGCCAACGGGCAACTGGTAAGGATCGCTGGTCGCGATGACCTCGTTGTTGACATCCAACAGCGAGAGCACGGTCCAGTCGCCGCTGGAGCGCAACTTCCCGAAAATACCCTC
>DAITMW010000204.1:1330-13953 GCA_036834945.1 Steroidobacteraceae bacterium | reverse complement strand
AGCGCCGCAATAGTGCGGCGGCGGCGACTCCTGCAGAGGCGGCCATCGCCCTCCCGGAATGAGATTGGCCTCATGAACAATGGCGGTTCACGCCGCCTTTCGTCAGAATGAAACGCGCACCCTCACTCGACCAGTGAAGTGCACTTATGGAACGAAACCCATATGCACCCCCGGTTTCCGCTGTCGCCGATCCGGCCGAGTTCCGCGGCGAGCGTCCCAAGGAAGTCACGCTGGCGGTCAAACTTCTCTGGATCTCCTTCTTCCTCGGACTTGCCGGAACGTTCCTGCAGCCGATCACTGCTACGACCCCGGGGCACTCGGTCCCGGGGCAGTGGATCATCGTCCTGATCGGCGGGGCCATCGTTTTCGGTATGTGGGCCCTGGTGATCGCCAAAATCGCCCAGGGGCGAAACTGGGCGCGTATCCTGTTCCTCGTCCTCGTCGTTCTGGGCCTGGCTGTCACGATTTCTGTGATCCCCACGGCACTCGCTCTCTACAAGGCGCGCCCCTCGAGCGGTGTGCTCTCCTTAACCAATTTCGTGCTGGAGGTTTACACCATGTACCTCCTGCTGACGGCTCCCGCTCGTGAGTGGTTCAAGCAATCGCCCCGGCAGTGAGCCGGATCGCCGCGTCAGCTTCGACTTCGAGATCGACTTCTCGAACGGCGGCGGCATCCAGGGCCAGGGCTTCCGACTCGACCTCCACACGCCTGACATCAGCGACCGCGAGCTCGCCGACTACATAGTCCAGGACCTGCGCCTGTTGATGGTCAAAGAGGTCCGCATCCTCAACAAGCGGATCCTCCTCGAGCGCCACAAACGCTCCAGCGTCCCATCCGGAGCGCACATCACCGCCGCCGGCAAGCAATTCATCGACCTCAGCCACACCATCATGGAAGGCATGGTCACGTACAAAGGACTGCCGGCACCGTTGATCTGCGACTACCTGACCCGGGAAGCCTCACGCCGGGCTTTCGCGGAAGGCACATCCTTTCAGATCAGCAAGATCGAAATGGTGGCCAGCACGGGGACCTACATCGACAGCCCGTTCCACCGCTTTGAAGACGGGCATGACCTCGCGGAGTTGCCGTTGAACTGCCTGGCCGAAATGGATGCCGTGGTGGTTCGGGTCACAGGGTCTCAATCGCGCGTCATCGACTGGCACGCCTTCTCGGCAACCGAGATCCGCGACAAGGCGGTCCTGGTCCACACGGACTGGGCCCAACACTGGGGCACCGAACAATACTTCGATGGCCACCCCTTCCTGACAGCGACCGCTGCAACCTACCTGAAGGACAAAGGGGCCCGGCTGGTCGGCATCGACTCGTTGAACATCGACGATACCGCCGACGGCACGCGGCCGGTCCACACGATCCTGTTGGCTGCCCGCATACCGATCGTCGAGCATCTGCGCGGCCTGGATCAGTTGCCGATCTCGAATTTCACCTTCAGTGCGGTGCCTCCCAAGGTGAAGGGCGTGGGGACCTTCCCGGTTCGCGCCTACGCAACGTTGCCGCCGCACGCCGCGACGGCCAGCTCCACCGCGACCTGACCTTCCACGCTCGACGTCTATGTCGACAGCATGTTGTGTCTCCAGACCAACTTCTCAGGCACCTCTGCGTCACAGACCATGACGGACGGCGCACACGTGCTCGCCCACAACCTATATGTCGATCCAACTCACCTGACCATCTGGGGAGACGGCACGTCAGGCACCGCAACAGTCAGTGGCACCTGGACGGGCGCACAACGTATGCACCCCTGTTTACGGAAGGATCCAGCCGGGCAGAACGCCGCGGTGCGAGCCTACGCCGACCTGATTACGGTCACTGTCACCTTCTGACGCGTTGGCTTTCGCGGGAACCAGCGGCGCGCGCACGGCACTTGCTGCTGAACTGTAATCCAAGTCACCAAGAAGCTTGAGCTGTGCCGCAACTAGCGTTTCTGCGTAGCCACCGCTTAGTCCGTGGAGCATCATGTGACAAACCACAGCACGCAGCGGTAAGAACAGTGATCAATTCGCGCGTGGCACCGAATCGGCCTTGCTACCGTGCTCCGATGACGATGGCGCCTCCCGAGGGCGAGCGAACTGTTTTTTTCGCTGACGACCCGGACGAAGACACGATCGAGATGGTCCTCAGCCCCGACGACATGCGATTGTTGTCGCGCGCCGCCGAGGAGCAGCAGCGCGAGGCGCGCGTGGCTGAGTCAACCGCGCTCGCATCGTCGCCACCGGATCAAGTTGGCGCGCCGGGCTCGCCGCCGACTGCCGCGCAGGTAACCGCGCCACCGGCGCCGTCAACCCACGCTGCCGCCTTGAACAGCCATGCGCAGTCGGCGCCAACCGCCTCCGCTGCGCAGGTCAGCGCGCCATCCGTGCCATCAACCCAGGCCGCGACCACGGACAGCAATTCGCAGCCGGCGCGACCAGCCTCCGCTGCGCAGATCAGCGCGGCATCCGTACCACCAACCCACGCCGCGACCACGGACAGCAATTCGCAGCCGGCGCCCCCACTCGCTACCGTGAAGGTTAGCGCACAGTTAACCGACTCTGCGGCTCCGACTGGCATCTCGCAGACGGCGTATCGACCCGCTGCCGCCCAGGTCCGCGCACCGTCCGCACACTCAATCGACTCCGCGACTCCGTCCAGTTCCGCCCGACCGGCCTCCCGACTTACTGCCGCACAGGTTGGTACACCATCGACGTCGGCCGGCCTCTCCCTGCCAGCGTCGCAATTGTCCGCCGCGCAGGTCCGAGCGCCATCTGCGCCGGCGACCAACCCAACCGCTCAGGCCCGGACAACACCCGCGGCACCAGCGCGTCCGCCAGAGCAGTCTGCGGAGCTGACCGGCCCTGCGGGCAAGGTCATACCTCGTACGCTGCCATCTGACTCGGGGAGCCCGACTTTCCCGCCCACCGTCGCAGCCCAAAATAGCGCCCCTCGCTTGCGTCCAAACATGCCCGACGGAAGCGCCCAAGCGCTCGACCTCGCAACGCTGACGAAGGGTGCCCTAGCGGGCGCGATCGGAGCATTGCTCATCGTCCTGGCCATCTCTTTGTGGCACTCGTCGCCCAGCACGACGAACGCCGAGCCGACCCTAGCGCCTTCTGCGACGCAGTCCCAAGCGCAGCAAGCGCCGCAGTCCCAGGCGCCGCAGACGCAAGCAGCGCGGACTCAGACACCGCAGACGCAGGCACAACCAACAGCGGCCAACGCTGCTCCGACTCCCACCGAGGCAGCTCAGCAGCCCGCCGCGTCCTCGGAGACGCCGTTGCACCCCCTTCGGCTCAGGAACCCATTCGATAAGTCAGAAACATTCGAATTCCCACCTGGAACGACCACCGCCGAGGCACGTCAATCCGTCGCGGAGCTTCTTTTGCAACGCGCCCGTGACCGGCGCAGTCAGCCTGTAGGCGTACAACGCTCCCGGGCCAATAGAACACCGCGGGGTCGGGCGACAAAGAGCACCGACGTCGCCCAAAACATCGCGCAGGGCCGTTGATGCACTGGCATTGAAACGGGCCTCAGCCCACGGTCCGATCAAACGGCTGCCCAACATCCACCGCTGGATCAAACAAAAACTCCAGCGGCAGCGGCGCGTCGACCGCAATCAGCTCCCATTCGAGCAGCCCCGCTTTCGACAGCGGGAAATCATCGACGTAACGCCGGGCCGTGGCCACGCTGTCGCATTCGAACACGATCACGACACCGGGCTCGTCCGCACGGGCGTAATTTTCCCGGACAAGCCCAGCCTTCCACAGGCGCCAGACATTCGACACTTCCTCCCTGAGGTAGGGCTTTACCGTCTCGAGCGTCACACCTGGTTTGAATCGATCGAATGCGATGATTTTCATAACAACAATAGCCTGTGCTGTAACAGCGGAGCACGGTAGTGCGAACGACGAACCGCCTCAACGCACCATCTGGTGCGTGGAAGCGTCAACCCTCGTGTGCTATCTATGCGTGAATGCAAACAATCAACGGCCTGGACATTCCAACCTCACTGGAGGAGTTGCTCGACCCGCGACATGTCGCGCTTCTGGTTTACGACATGCAGGTCGGCATCGCGCGCCAGATCAAGGAACGGGAGAGCATCGTCGGCCAGGTGCAGCAAGTACTGCGGAGCGCGCGGGCAGCGAAGGTTCGCACCTTCTTCACGCGGCACATGTCACTGCCTCGTGAGCTGATGGGCTCGATGCAGTATCGAACCGCGATGGCGTGGCAACGCAAGCAAGACCCCGCCCAGGTGCAAAGTCCATTCCTTCGCGATAGCGCGGGCTTCGGGATCATCCCAGAGCTACAGCCGATCCCGAGCGAAGCCGTGTTCGACAAGATCACGATGTCCGCATTTGAAGGAACGCCGCTGACTATCGCGCTGAGAGACTGCGGGGTACGCGCAGTCGTTCTCGTCGGAATCGCGCTGGAGGTGGGTATCGAGCCGACTGCTCGTCACGCGGCGGACCAGGGAATCGTGCCAATCCTGGTGCGCGATGCCTGCGGCCACGGCAACGCGGTGGCGGGGGAGAGAACGTTGCAGGCGCTCGCTTTCGCCGGTGATTCAGTAATCACCGAGGTGAGCGCGATACGCGAAATATGGGCTAAACACGCATCCGAGCTAGCGTAGAGGCCTGAACCGCGCGCGCAGCCGTGGGGCCGCATTCACGCCCCACTGGTACATGGCCTCGAGCGCCGGACCCAACGACCGCCCGGTCGCAGTCAGCCGATACCGCACTTCTCCGCGAGCCTGCTTCGAGCGCTCGATGAACCCGGCCTCTTCCAGGTCACGCAAGCGCTGCGTCAATACTTTGTCCGCGAGCCCCGGTACCGCCCGGCGTATTTCGGCATAGCGCAGGGGGGCTTGCTTCAAGCGGGCCAGGATGACCGTCTTCCACTTTCCGCCCAGCAGATCGAGCGTCAGCTCCACCGGGCAGCCATAAAGTCGACCTGTTCGCTCCATTGAGGTGACGCCCTGCGTTGCATTCGCCGATGGTGGGAAAAGTGGCGCGCCCGGAGGGATTCAACCCCCCGGGCGTGCCTGTTGGTTCAATAACTTAGACGCCAGCGTCTCACGCTTTTGACGTCCCATGGTACGCGTCCCACGCGTCCCAAGCCTGCTCCTGCGCGGCGATACGACCGGCCCGTATGGTCGTAGGCGTGCCTAGTTCGTCGTGAGCGGGCTAGCGCTGAGCGGAAGCGGTCAGCGGCAGCGCGATTATCTTCGCCAGCTCGCGCGCCGAAGCCCCCAAGGTCAGCAATGCCCTGACGAGCAGATCCAAGGAGACAGATGGATCGCCGGCTTCCATCTTGGCAACGCGCGACTGGCTCGACTGCACCGCCTTCGCCAGATCGATCTGGGTCAGGCGCCGCTGAATTCGCCGAGCCTTGAGCCCTTCCGCGAGCCTCAAGCGCAATTCGATGTATGCGTCTTCCTGCTCTGTCAGGCCCAGAAAGTCCTTTGCGCTACCCGTCTTCCAACCGTTCGCCGCCAGCCGGCGCTGCTTGGCTTCACGCATTGTCGTACTCCTTCAACCGCCGACGACAAGTCTCGATCACGGAATTCGGTGTCGTCTGCGTCTTCTTTGCGAATACTTCTAAGATAACAATCACGTCACTATCAATCCGATGGATTACACGCCACGTTGCACCAACATCATTGATCCGTAACTCGTGACACCGTCGCCCAATCGTCGGCATCGGCCGCGAGTGAGGCATTCCGAGATTATCGCCGCGCTGCAATCGCCTCATAAGAAACCCTGCCTCGAGCCTCGCTTCCGCCGACAGTGGTGGAGTTTTGATCTCTCCGTGCAGCCAAACGAGAGGCTTGTCCTTCGGGCTCATGAACGAGGAATATATGTCATTTCTGACATATATTCAATTGCAGCGAAGAGCATAAATATGCCGCGGTCAGTAGATAAGCACTCTACTGGCAGTCCTTTTTGATCAAACACTTGCGTCTGACCTAAACCGCCAGGCATTTAGTACGTTTTGGTACGCAGAAAATGTAAGTCATTGAAATGGCTGGCGCGCCCGGAGGGATTCAAACCCCCGACCCTCGGTTCCGAAGACCGATGCTCTATTCGCTGAGCTACGGGCGCGTGGTGGAGCGGTCGGCCAGGCCGGCCGACCACTGGCCGTTCCGCGAGATTTTATCACGGCGCCTCGCGCTCGCGCGCGGTCCCCTGCAGGCGGTGGCGCCGCACCAGCGACCAGCCCGCAAAGGGTGCGAAGCCCGGACGGAGCCACTCCGGAAACCAGTCCGGATGCGGCCGGGACCGACGTCTTGGGTCCAAAAGGCCCTGGAACCCGCCGGCCGCGCGCTCCGTGTTGGAAGTTGGTCCCCTGTGATGCGTGATCGCACGGCGAACCAAAACCAAGGACACCGCGGGCGGAATCATACGGAGTCATCCGGACTGCCGGGGGGGCCCATTGGTCGGGCGCCATCGGTGGTCAAACAAGGCGCGCGACCAGACCTGCCGCACGGAAAGGACAGCCTGCCCGAGATCATCAACCTGACCCAACCCGCGCACCTACAGCCCAAGCCCGCCCCGCCTTGATTGCGGGGATCCGTCCGAGCTTACGAGCGCTCCCGCGCGGGCGGGCCGCCCTCTGATAAACTTCCGCCCGCGCCCGCGCGTTGGCGCCCTGAAGGCGGGGCATCGAGCTGCGGGCGCCCGCCCTGTTTGCTCTCATTCCATGACAACGAACCAGGTACCGTGAAAAAACTGCTGAACGGCATTGTCGACTTCCGCAAGAAAGTACGGCCAGAGGTCAAGGACACCTTTGCCATGCTGGCCCTCGGCCAGGCCCCGGATGCGCTGTTTATCGCCTGCTCCGACAGCCGGGTGGCCGCGAACGTGTTCGCCTCCACCGAGCCCGGGGATATGTTCGTCATCCGTAACGTCGGAAATCTGATCCCGCCCTATTCCGAAGGGAACGACGCTCCACACTTCGGGGCGGAAGCCGCGGCGATCCAGTTCGCCCTGACGAACCTGCCGATCACGGACGTGATCGTCTGCGGCCATTCCGAGTGCGGCGCCATGGGTGCGCTCGCACACGGTGGCGTGCAGGACGACGTTCCGGCATTCAAATGCTGGCTCCGCCATGGCGAGGGCAGCTTGAAGCAACTCGAGACAGGCGCCGAGCTCGGCAACCATCTCGATCGGCGCAATCAGCTCGCGCAACTCAACGTGCTCGAGCAACTCGCGCACCTCGAGACCTATCCCATCGTCCAGCAGCGGCTCAAAGCCGGCCAGTTACGGCTGCACGGCTGGTATTTCGACATCAAGGAAGCCAACGTCTACGAGTACGAGCCGAGCGAGAAGCGTTTCCACCTCATCGACGAGACCTATGCCGCGACGCTCCTGAAGCGTCACAGCGATCGGTGATGCAAAAAACACGCTGCCGCTGGGTCCCGGCCGACGACCCGGATTACATCCGCTACCACGACGTGGAGTGGGGACGGCCGATCCACGACGATCGCCTCCTCTTCGAGATGCTCATCCTCGAAGGGGCCCAGGCGGGACTGTCCTGGTCGACAATTCTTCACAAGCGGGCGAGCTATCAACGCGCGTTCGCCAATTTCGACCCGAAGAAGGTGGCTCGCTTCGATGCCGCGAAAAAGGCCGCGTTACTCCAGGATCCGGGCATCGTACGCAATCGCCTGAAGATCGATGCAACGGTGGGGAATGCCAGGTCCTTCCTCGAAGTACAGCAGGAGTTCGGCACGTTCGATCGGTACCTGTGGGCGTTTGTCGATGGGCGCCCGGTGGTGAACGGCAAGGGACCCATCCCCACCCGCACCGAGCTCAGTGACCGGATCTCCAAAGACCTGAAAAAGCGGGGCTTCCGCTTCGTCGGCACCACGATTCTCTACGCTTATCTGCAGGCGGTCGGCGTCGTGAACGACCACTCGGCCGACTGTTTCCTGTACGGACGCAGCCTGCGCCGGCGATGACCACAGGCTCGGGCGAGTAGCCGAAAGCGGCGCCGGACCACTAAGATAGTCGCTGGACTCATCAATCAAGCGCCGCCTCGAGTGCGGCCAAACGGGGATCAGGGTATGAAAGCTTTTCTCGCCATGACAGCGCTCGCTGCGTTGGCCGGCCCGGTGTACGCCGATTGTTCCTATCCGCCGCCACCGACCAAGATCCCGGACGGCAACACGGCGTCGATGCAGGAGATGCTCGACGCGAAGAAAACCGTCACCCAGTACAACAAGGACATCAACGCCTACGTCGCCTGCATCAAGCTCGAGCACGAGGCGGCCATGACCAACGTGAAAACCAAGGTCGGCGACAAGCCCACTCCCGAGCAGAAGGCCGACATGGATCGCATGGAGCAGATGCAGATCCAGAAGAACAACGCCGCCATCGACCAGCTGCAGTCGATCGCCGACCGCTTCAACGAGCAGGTCCGGATCTACAAGACCAAGCACGATCCGAACGCCTCCGACAGCAAGAAGAAGAGCTGAGGCGAGTCCGCGGTGCCCGACAGACCCATGGGCCAGCTGCTGACGCCGGCACAGGCCGAGGAGCTGATCGGGCAGCACCTGCAATGTCTGCCCATCGAGTCTCTGCCACTCGCGCAATGCGCGGGTGCCGTGCTGCGCGAAAACATCTACGCGGAGCGTGATTCTCCGCCCTTCGACCGGGTGTCGATGGACGGAATCGCCCTCGACAGCGCCATGGTGGTTGGTGGAACGCGGCGACTCCAGATCCAGGCGACACAGGCAGCGGGTGACCCGCCACTCGTACTGAGCTCACCCTCGGCCTGCATCGAAGTGATGACGGGGGCAGTGCTTCCAACAGGCTGTGACTGCGTCGTTCCGGTCGAGGAGCTCGTGATCCACGACGGACACGCGGAGCTCGGGCAGAGCGTCCGCGTAGAGCCCGGCCAGAACATCCATCGCCGTGGCACCGACTCAAAACAGGGCGCCCTGTTGGTCGATGCGGGAGTGCGACTGCGCGCACCCGAGATAGCGATCGCAGCGGCGGCGGGAATGCCGCGAATCCGTGTCAGCAGTCAGCCGATGCTCGCCGTGATCTCCACCGGGAATGAGCTGATCGAGCCCGGCGAGCCACTGCTTCCACACCAGGTGCGTCGCTCCAACGCGTACGGAGTGGTCGCGGCCCTGCGCGCGTATGGCTTTCAGCGCGTGGCCGACGATCACATCGTAGACGACCTGGCCGAGCTCAAGCGCAGACTGAAATTCCACCTCGAGACCCACGACGTGCTGATCCTGAGCGGCGGCGTGTCCATGGGGAAATTCGACCTGGTACCCAAGGCGCTCGACGACCTGGGGGTGCGGCCTGTTTTCCATAAAGTGGCACAGAGGCCCGGAAAGCCCCTTTGGTTCGGTGTCGCGAGCTCCGGCGCTGCGGTGTTCGCCCTGCCCGGTAATCCTGTCTCGACGCTGGTGTGCCTGCGCCGCTACGTCATCCCCGCTCTGTTTGCCAGCCTGGGCCAGACTCCCGCCACTCCTCCCGAGAAGATCGCCCTGAGCGGCCCGGTAACGGTCAACGTGCCCTTGACCTTCTACATGCCGGTCCGCGTCGAGCTGGATGACTGGGGTAGGCCTTGGGCGGTACCGCAGCCGACCCATAATTCGGGTGACTTCACGGCTTTGGCCGGTACGGAGGGATTTGTGGAGCTTCCGGCCGGTCCCAATACATACGCCAAGGGGTTCGTTACCCGCCTCTACCGCTGGTAACCGCTGGTCATTGCGCCAGTACGTGGCAGCCCCCATTAAGAGTCATGGCGTTCGGCCCCCGCCGGTGGTAATACCTTGATTCACAATGCCCAGTACTGAAGTTGTCGTTCCATTCGGTTCCCGATCCTCTCCCCGTGACACGCTGGGACGCCCCCTGCGGGATCTGCGCATCTCGGTCATGGACCGCTGCAATTTCCGCTGTCCCTATTGCATGCCGCGGGAGACATTTCACGACAAGTACCGCTTTCTCAACACGCGTGAGCGCCTGTCGTTCGATGAAATCGTCCGCCTGACCCGGCTGTTCGCGCAGCTAGGCGTGCGCAAGCTCCGCCTGACCGGCGGCGAGCCTCTGCTGCGCGCGAACCTCGCCGACTTGATCGGCGACCTGACGGATATCCCGGGAATCGAGGACATCGCCCTGACCACGAATGGCGTGCTCCTGGCGAAGTACGCCGCCGAGCTCAAGGCCGCCGGCCTGAAACGCATCACCGTCAGTCTCGACAGCCTGGACCCCAAGGTCTTCGCCAAAATGAGCGGCGGCTTCGACGGTGTTCATGACGTGTTGGACGGCATCGAGCACGCGCAGCGCGCCGGTCTCGAGCCGATCAAGGTCAACGCGGTCATCCAGCGCGGCGTGAACGACCACACCGCGCTCGACCTCGTCGAGAAATTCCGCGGAACCGGCGTCATCGTGCGATTCATCGAGTACATGGACGTTGGAAACCGCAACGCCTGGAGCCAGGACATGGTCGTGCCCTCGAAGGAGTTGGCCGCCCGGATTGCCGAGCGCTGGCCCCTGGAGCCACTCGAGCGCGACTATCGCGGCGAGGTCGCACAGCGCTACCGTTTCACCGACGGCCGGGGCGAAGTTGGGTTCATCTCATCCGTAACACAGCCGTTCTGCGGCGATTGCTCGCGCGCCCGCTTGTCGTCGGATGGCGTGGTTTATACCTGCCTGTTCGCCACACACGGCACGAGCCTGCGCGAGTCCCTGCGCAACGGCGACTCGGACGAACAGTTGCTGGACATCATTCGCAACACGTGGCTGAAGCGCTCAGACCGCTACAGCGAATTGCGTGCGACCTTGCGCAAAGAGCACGGCGATGAGCGCAAAGTTGAAATGTTCTACATCGGTGGCTGATGTCGCGCTCCGGCCTGACTCACCTGGATAGCCAGAATCGACCGACCATGGTGGATGTTGGCGCGAAAGCAGTGTCGCATCGGATCGCCGTGGCCGAAGCACGTGTGCGCCTGCCTCGCGCCGTGGCTCTCGCACTGCGAAAGAGTGGTCATCGCACGAAAAAAGGTCCTGTCTTCGACACGGCGATCGTGGCCGGAGTCATGGCGGCGAAACGCACACACGAGTTGATCCCGTTTTGCCATCCGCTCGGCCTCGACAACTGCAAGGTAGAGATCGAGGACAAGCGCGGCGGCGACATCGTCATCCGCTGCGAGGTCTCCATCCACCATCGCACCGGGGTGGAGATGGAGGCACTCACAGGCGCGAGCGTTGCAGCGCTCACGATCTACGACATGTGCAAAGCCCTCTCGCACGACATAGAGATCACGGGCGTACGATTGTTGGAGAAGTCAGGCGGCAAACGGGACTTCAAGCGATGAACACCACGAGCCCTTCCCGCGTCTACGGCCTGGTCCTGGCCGGCGGCCACAGCACCCGCATGAAGCAGGACAAGGCCACCCTCACGTATCACGGCAAAACGCAACTCGAATGGGCCATGTCGCTCCTCGACGGCCGCGTCGAGAAAGCATTCGTATCGATAAGGCCAGGACAAAGCGATCCCATCCGCGACCGCTTCCAGCCGATTGTCGACACCCACGACGGCCTGGGCCCCATCGCCGGCATCGTCGCGGCACAGGAACGTTATCCCGATGCGGCCTGGTTGGTGCTCGCGTGTGACCTCCCGTTCCTGGATGGCGCCACTCTCGACTACCTGTTGGCCTCGCGCGACCCGAATCGTGAGGCCACCGCCTACCGCTCCGGCCATCCCAACCATCCCAAACACAACGGCCTGCCCGAGCCGTTATGCGCAATCTACGAGCCCGCCAGCCGGGAAAAGATCCGGGCACACATTGCCGCGGGCAAGGACTGTCCGCGCAAATTCCTGATCAACGCAGACACGAAGCTGCTCGACCAGCCCAACTCGAGGGCGCTCGACAACGTCAACACGCCCGAGGAATATGGTTCCGCCATGGCCAGTTTGAATCCCGATGCGGCAGCCACCCGCAAAAACATCAAGGTGCAGTACTACGCCCTGCTCCGTGAGCAGGCCGGCCGGAGCGACGAATCCCTCGTCACCACTGCCCGGACCCCCCGTGAGTTGTACGAAGAGCTGAAGACACGCCACCCCTTCTCGCTGGCCCCCGAAATGCTGCGCGTCGCGGTGAACGCCGAATTCGGCGAATGGACCCAAACCCTCGCGGAAGGTGACTCCGTCGTCTTCATCCCGCCAGTCGCAGGCGGCTGAGAGCCCCCATGGCCGCCTTCAAATTCAGCCGCACCCCCATCGACGTCACCTCCCTGCGCGCCGAGCTCGCCGACCCCACCTGCGGCGGCTACACCTCCTTCGAAGGACTCGTCCGCAATCACAACGAGGGGATGAGCGTCCGACACCTCGAATACGAGGCATTCGAACCCCTCGCCGTGAAAGAAGGCGAACGCATCGTGGCGGAAGCCATCAAACGCTTCGGCATCGAACGCGCGGCCTGCGTACACCGCATCGGTGATCTTGCCATCGGAGAAATGGCAGTGTGGGTTGGCGCAAGCGCACGCCATCGCGACGAGGCATTCCGCGCCTGCCGCTACATCATTGACGAGGTCAAACACCGGGTGCCCATCTGGAAGAAGGAGCACTACGAGAACGGCGACTCGGGTTGGGTGAACTGCGAGCGTTG
>DAITMW010000204.1:0-1230 GCA_036834945.1 Steroidobacteraceae bacterium | reverse complement strand
CGCCGCCCACGTGCACGATCACGGCCATGCGTCTGGCGATCATGATCACAACGTCGCCGCGACGAGTCAGGCATCAGCGGCCAGCCCGCGCGCCAGCGGCCCAGTCCCCGACTACTCGCGTCAAATGGCGCTCAAGGAAGTCGGCCCTCGCGGCCAGGGCAAACTGCGCGCCGCGCGAGTCCTCATCGTAGGCTGCGGCGGCCTCGGCGTGCCCGTCATCAGCTACCTCGCAGGCGCGGGAATCGGCCGCCTCGGTCTCGTGGACAGCGATCGCGTGGAGGCCTCCAACCTCCACCGCCAAACCCTGTTCGCCCTGGCGGACGTCGGCAAACTGAAAGCCGAGCTCTCCGCCAAGCGGATCAAAGAACTCAACCCGGACGTCGACACCCGCATCCACGCAGTACGCCTCGACGTCGCTAACGCAGCCGACATCGTCGCCCAGTACGACCTCGTAATCGACTGCACCGACAACTTCTCTACGAAATTCCTGCTGAACGACATCTGCGTCCAGAAACGCATCCCAGCCATCTTCTCGAGCGTCTACCAATACGAAGGCCAGATCCAGGTCATCCGCCCCGACCGCGAAGGCTCCTGCCTCCGCTGCATCTGGCCAGAAGCAACACGCGACGGCATCGTCGGCAATTGCGCCGAAGCCGGCGTGCTCGGCCCGGTGCCCGGCACCTTCGGCAGCCTCCAGGCCTTCGAAGCACTCAAGCTCCTGCTGGACCTCCCGGGACAACTCGGCCAAGAGCTCCTCGTGCTGGACCTGCTGACAATGTCGATTTCACGAGTGCGAACGAAGCGCGCCACCAACTGCCCCGAGCATGCGCTGCTCGCATTGGAGCGAGCCCAGAAGCAGACGCACTCAAACAACCCAGCACAAACCGCTGACACAGACACGCCGCTGGAAGTCGATTTCGATACCCTGGAAGACGCCCAAGCCGCCGGCTTCAACATCATCGACATCCGCGAGCCAAGAGAACTCGCCGAAATCCCAACCCCCGCGAAAAACGCGCTCCACATCCCAATGGCCAACCTGCTGTACGGCCAACTACCGTTCGCACCCGACGCCAAAGAACTGTTGGTCTGCGCCAGCGGCCGCCGCAGCCTCGCCGCCGCCCAAGAGTTGCGATCGCGCGGAATGCATGCCGTGTCATCGCTACGAGGCGGAATCGCGAACCTGAAACACCGCGAACCCGCCTAACCCGCTCCTCGAAGCGGCTCCGAGGA
>DAITMW010000203.1:9632-13967 GCA_036834945.1 Steroidobacteraceae bacterium | reverse complement strand
TCGTGGACCATCGGAATGCACAACTCTGGCTTCCGACGGGCGGTCACGTGGAACCGGACGAAGATCCGCGCGCTACGGTTGTGCGGGAGCTCCAGGAGGAATTGGGTTTGGTGATCGGGATTGACAGCGTCGGCTCCCCAGTAATGGTAACCGTCACCGATACTGTTGGATTGACGCGCGGCCACACGGATGTATCGTTGTGGTATGCGGTACGAGCGAGCCGCGATGCTGCCCTATCCTATGATCCGGAAGAGTTTCACAGTGTTCGCTGGTTTCATTTCGCGGAGGTGCCGCTCGGGCGAAGTGATCCGCACATGGGAAGATTCCTCGAGAAGCTGCGAGCATCGGACTCAAACGCGTGGTGCGGTTGAGAGTCGTGTCGGGATGCAGCTTGCTTGCATTCGCGGCCTGGACGGGCGCCGTTGGGGTATCTCGGCGCTCGCTTCGATTGGCTTGTTTGCGTGGGCAGTGCGCAGTGATGACTGACCGGTCGCAGGGGACGTCCATGAATACAATAAGAATATCCGGGCTGTTCAAGATGTTGGTGTGGGGTACCGCCGCCGCTATTCTGGGGGCCAACGCCATCTGGTTGAGTCATCACGGGTGGCAGATCATCGGCTACGGGTGGGGTATTCCCGGCGCGTTCTTCATGGCCGGGCTGGTGCAATTCGTTTCCGGCGTACCGTTCTCGGAGCTCTCGGCGCGTTGGGACGGTCTCGCGGGCTGGCAACGCGGTGTGTTCGGGACTTTGATCTTGCTGGCAGCCGTAGCCTTTATTTTTGCGTGTCTTTTCGTCTATGCGATAACGGTATACGGGACCTGATTCCGGCCAGCCGACAGCGGCCCGATGATCAAACACATCCCTGTTGGTTGTGTCGGGAACGCGGCGTGAGGGCTGTAACATAACGAGACAAATTGCGAACACATCCGCCACAGATGATGGCACCTGCCGAGAATAAACTGACATCAGAGTAACAACAGGCCGTCGCGTTCCGATTGATCGGCTGTTTGCTGGACTCTGTTCCCCAGGCGTGCGTTCCCGCGCGTTCCCATGGGTAACTTTACAAGAGCGACTCCATGGTTTCCCGTTCCGCCGCAGGAAACGAATGTTGCCTTGCGCGCGGATTGCGCTAACGAAATGGCAATCAGTGGGGATTACGATGTGCAAAGTCAGTGTGTTGATCGTGGCCACGGTCGTGGCGCTTGCGGTTGCGGGTTGCGGAGGCGGCGATGCGCAGCTTGCCCATGGAAACAACTACAAGGTCGGAGGCACGGTCACTGGTCTGCAGGGCTCAGGTCTGGTCCTGCAGAACAACGGTGGTGACTTCCTGCAGATAGCGGCTGACGGGCATTTCAACTTTCAAACTGCCGTTGCTACCGGCTCCTCTTATGCCGTTTCGGTTCGCTCACAGCCGACCGCGCCGGCCGGCGGGACGCCGCAGCACTGCAGCGTGTCTTCTGGCACGGGCACAGTAGGAAGCGCCGATGTGACGTCGGTATCGGTCTCGTGCACCAAGCATCCCGCTAGATTTGCCTATGTTGTGAATTCGGGCTCGAACACCATCTCGGGGTACGCCATCAATAGCGACACCGGAGCGCTCACGGCGATAAGTGGTTCGCCCTTTGCGACGGGATCTTTTCCACGGTCGCTGACCGTGCATCCCGACGAGCGTCACCTGTATGTGACGAATGTCGGTGACAACACCATTTCAGCCTATAGCCGTGACGCGAGCAGTGGCGCACTGGCGTCTGTTGGCGGCTCACCATTTCCGGTCACTCCTGTGGTCCATCCGGCAACGGGAAGCCTGACTCGCGTAGCGATCGATCCTTCCGGCGAGCTCGCGATCGTCGGAAACGCCGCTGCGTCGCTCGCCGGCAACAGGCAACCAGATAACCTGACAGCGTGGCACGTGGATGCCGATAGTGGTGCGCTGACCCCGGTCGTCGGGTCACCCTTCTCGACCAACTCGGTGGCTCCCCTCAGTCTGGCGTTCGATCCGACGGGGCACTTCGTGTATGTGTGGAATGAATTCGACAGCGCGGGTGGTATGCGCTCCACCATCGCCTCCTTCGCAGTCGACTCCGCTGCTGGAACACTGGCGGCAGTCAGCGGCTCGCCGTTCACGTTACAGGCCTTCGGTACCCTGTTCTTTGCTCCGGACACGAAGTATGCCTTCATGCCTTTGCCTTTGAACCGTTCCGATGGAATCGAGTCGTACCGGTTGGACGGAGAAAGCGGCGCGGTCACCGTCGGAGCAACGATTCCCTTCTACCCGTCCACTGCCGTTGTCGAGGATCCATCGAGTCGCTTCATATACGCTACGGACCGGACTGTGCTTGCCGGATACAGCATCAACTCAGCCACGGGTGTGGTCACGCCCATCAGAGGCACACCGATCACCGTCTCGACTTCCTCCACGCTCGATCTCATGACGGTCGATCCGGCGGGCAGATTCCTCTACGTGACCGCGGAAGAGGGAATCTACGCCTTTGCGATCAACGCGTCGGACGGTGCGTTGACGCCAGTGCCGGGATCTCCTTTTATGGTGGCGCGCGCGCCGGACCGCATCATCAGTGGTCTCAGCATCGATCCGTCGGGGAGGTTTGGATACGTGCAGGCCGTTCCGAGTCAGAGTCCGGGCAATCTCTACGCGGTGAGTATCGATCCGACTACGGGTGCCCTGGCGGCCGTTCCAGGGGCGCCGTTCGGGGTCGGGATCGATCCCGAGGCGATCGTCTTCGTGAACTGACACGGGAACGCCGAGTAGCGCGTTGTCACGAGAGTTTTCCCAGACCGAGGAATAGATCGCTCGCGCCACCGATCTGGTCAGGTGTGAAGTTCACACACCTGAAGGACGGGAAACATGTCTGCGATCATGACTGTTCTGCGAACACGGGAACGGAGATCGGCTGTAGCGGCCGCCGTAGCTCTGGCATTGCAGGCCTGCGGCGGTGGTAACAACGGCACGCCGCCGGCTTCGCCAACTGTCAGCATTTCGGTCAATCCGACCACGATCACAGTCGGCCAGGCAGCGACGCTGACATGGTCGAGCACGCAGGCGACCTCCTGTAGTGCGAGCGGTGGCTGGAGTGGTAGTCAACAGCCAATGGGCTCTGCGACAGAGACGCCAACGGCCGCCGGCACCGTGACGTACACGCTAACCTGTAGTGCCGCTGCGGCCGGCGGTTATGGGGGCGGAGGTAGTGCGCCGACCGCGAGTCAGAGCGCAACTCTCACGGTCAACGCGCCGCCGCCGCCGACCGCTTTCCGGGTAACGAAGCTCGTCGCCGATGGCGCGGGCGTCGGAGCGACTCAGGACACCAACCTGGTCAACCCATGGGGACTGGTCTTTTTCGGTCAGGACCCGGTCTGGATTGCCAACAACGCCACCAACACCTCCTCGCTCTACGACGGCAATGGGTTGAACCAGAAGCTGCTGGTGGCACTGCCGGCAGCCGCCGACGGCAAGCCGTTCGAGCCAACCGGAATTGTAGGATTCGACAGCCAGACGTACGCCAACGACTTCGTGGTCAGCGCGGCAGGCAAATCGGGTGCGTCGTCGTTCATCTATTCCGGTCTGGGTGGGCAGATTGCCGGTTGGAGCGCTGCGGTGGATACGACGCACGCCATCTCCGTGTACACCGCCACGGACAAAGCCTGTTACCGCGGCCTGGCGATCGCCAACAACGGCAAGGCGAATTTCCTGTACGCGAACGATTTTGTCGGTGGCAAGATTGACGTGTTCGATGCGAAGTTCGTGAAGCAGAGTCCGACCGCCTTCCCCTTCAAGGACCCCAAGCTGCCCCAGAATTACGCACCGTTCGGCATTCAGGCCATAGCCAATGGTCCTAATGGAACACTGCAGATCTACGTGAGCTACGCGATGTCCGGCACCGGCGCGGACCAAGGCACCTGCGAGGACACGCGCGGCGCCGGCTTCGGCATGATCGACGTGTTCGACACGAACGGCAACTTGGTGATGGGCGAGCTCATTCCGGTAGGCCAGCAGTTGAATGCGCCGTGGGGCATGGCGCTGGCACCAAGTAACTTCGGGACGTTGAGCAACACGCTGCTAATCAGCAATCACGCGGACGGCACGATCAACGCCTTTGACCCAGTAAAGGGAACCTTTATCGGTGCGCTACAGACCACCGATGGCCCATTCGCTCAGGACGGACTTTGGGGCATCGCTTTCGGAAACGGCGGCGCCCTCATGGGCGTGGATCTGCAGCAGCCGAAGAACACACTATTCTTCACGGCGGGTCCCGCTAAGGCGGCCAACGGTGTCTATGGCCGCATCGACTTACCTGCGATGTAGGGAAACGACTGCTCGG
>DAITMW010000203.1:0-9532 GCA_036834945.1 Steroidobacteraceae bacterium | reverse complement strand
ACCGGCGCCTCTGCCAATCATTGGTGGCGGTAAGGAAACTGCAGTAAAATGGCAGGCCACGCGCTCGTAGCTCAGTTGGATAGAGTGGCAGCCTCCGAAGCTGCAGGTCGCTGGTTCGAATCCAGTCGAGCGCGCCACTCTCTAGAGATTCGCGGCCACCGTCCGGTGGCGTCGCGGAAAGACAGCAGGTAGGCGGGAAATCTGGCTAAAAACAATAGCCTGCGGGCGACGTGCGCCGCCCGCACCGCACCGAAAGGTGTGTTGCTCGTCGGCGCGCCGGGAACCGAGGGTTTGTGACGGCTTATTTGCGGCCGTGCTCGGCCGCGGCCAGGTCGTCGATCTCCGAGATCAGCTGCTGGGGGCCACCGGCCTTGGCCACGTCCATGGAGTACTTGCCGTTGACGACGATGAACGGGACGCCCTGGACCTGGTAGCGCTGGGTGAGCTGTTCCGCGCGCTGCAGGTTCGAGTTCACGGAGAAGGAGTTGTACGCCTTCGCGTAGTCCTCGGGCTTGATGCCGTTGTCCTTGGCGAAGCCTTCCTGCAGCTTGAGCGTTTCGTCATCGTTTCCGGTGGTGGAGATGAGCATCTGGTGCTGCTGCTGGATGGTGTCGAACGCCTTCTCGAAGAGGTCGGAGCGGTTCAGCGCCTGCAGCGTGTAGAACAGCCGGGCATGGGCGCGGTGGACGGGTCCCCACATGACGGGGACGCGCACAAACTCGATGTAGCTGGGTTTGCTCTTCAGCCAGGCCTGCACGAAGGGTTCCAGGGCGTAGCAGTGTGGGCAGCCGAGCCAGAACACTTCGAGCACTTCCACTTTGCCGGGCGAAACGTTGGTCGGCTGTGCCGGCACGATCGGGTCGTAGTTGACGCCGGCCTTCCACTTGCCGCCGGGCAACTGGGCATCGGCAGGCAGGGCCGCGAGGTGCTCGAGGCTGACATCACTCTTATCGGGTGGCGCACGATCATCGTCACCCGTATCTCCCGCGGTTTCCTGCGCAGCCGCGGCTTCCTCGTTTTCGCTTTGCGCGGTGGCCGCCGCGGTTTGCGGCGTCGCCGGAGCGGCGTTTTCTTGTTGCGCAGCCCGCGTAGTCGGCTGGGCGGCAGGCGCGGCGTTATGTTGTTGTGTCGTGGACGCGCGCCCACAACCGCAAACGGCAAGGGCGAGAAGCGATGTCAGTATGAGCGGTCGAATCATCGGAAGCCTCGGTAGTTGGGCGGGCTATCGAGCCCGCACAGCGCTCAGCGCAAGCCCTGGACGTATGACGCCACGTTACGGATGTCTTCCGGAGTCAGGCGCTTTGCGATGGTAAACATCATCACACTGTTAGGATCGACGGTGGTGACGTTGGTTCCGGTGTAGCGGGCGCCGCTGGCGTAATCGTTCAGCTGCTTCACTACGTAGACGGATTCCTGCGCACGGAGCGCGGGGTAACCGCCGACGATGTTGCCGCGACCCACGGGGCCGTGGCAGGCGATGCAGGCGGGAATGTTCCGCGCCTTATCTCCGCGACGGTACAGATCCTCGCCCGCCTTCCAGTACGAAGGATCGGCTTCGAGGCCGGTCACAGTCTGGCCCTGGTAGTAGACGGCGAGGTCGCTGATGTCCTGGTCGCTCAGCGTCGCGGCCAGTGGCTTCATGATCGGGTTGTTACGGACGCCGGTACGGAACAGGCGCAGCTGCTCGGCGATGTAGACCGCGCTCTGGCCCGCGAGACGCGGCCATTCAGGGTTCGTGCTGTTGCCGTTCGGGCCATGACAGGACGAGCACACCGCGGCCTTGGTGGCACCGGCCTGTGCCGTGCCATGCGCAAAAGGATCCAGAGGACCCGTGGGCGTGGCAGCGTCGCCTGGGGCAGCCGCCGCGGCCGCATCGGCGGGTTTCGCCGCACTTTCAGCGCCTGTCTGTGCAAAGGCTGGGACCTGTACCAGAGCCAATGCAACCGTTGCGGCCAGCGCGGCTTGGCCGAGCAGACCGACTCTCATCGTCTTCACCATTGTTTTCTTTCCGCTTCGTCCCGTGGTGCGAGGGCGCGGAATTGTACACTACGGAACATCTAGGACTCGTTTTCACCCGCTGTCGTATCCATGAGCCGATTTCCCCGGGCCGAATTTCTGATCAGTGCGGCCGCGGCGGGTCAGTTTCCCGCGGATCGGGGGGCGGAGGTCGCCTTCGTCGGCCGTTCCAATGCGGGGAAGTCCACCGCGATCAATACCATCGTCCAGCGGCAGGGGTTGGCGCGCACGAGCAAGACCCCGGGCCGCACGCGATTACTGAATTTCTTCGAGCTGGCGCCGATGCAGCGGATCGTGGATCTGCCTGGATACGGCTACGCGACCGGACCGGAGGCCGAGCGACGCACGTGGCAGCCGCTCATTGACGCCCTCGCCGGCCGAGCCTCTTTGCGCGGCTGGTTTTTGATCGTCGATGCGCGCCGTGGGCTGAAGGACGGCGATGACGCGCTCTTGGAATGGGCGTCCGCTGGACAGCGGGTGCACGTGCTGTTGTCCAAGGTCGATAAGCTCAATCGGAGCGAGGGCGCGAAGGTCCTGCGGGAGTCGGCGGCCGCGTTGGGGGACCGAGGAACGGTGCAGCTGTTCTCAGCGACGGCGAAAACCGGGGTGGAAGAGGCGCAAAGGACGCTGGAGGCGTGGCTTCGGTAGGCGGGCCGCGGGCGGCGGCTGAGCGGCGGCATGCTTAGGTGCCTCGTGCCCGCGACGTGCGTGGGTTGACGCAAGCTCGGCCTTACAGGCCCTGACTCCAGGCAATAAAAAACCCCGGCGACCGACAGGTCACCGGGGCCAGACTAACCCGGCACAGGTCTCGTGAACCGGGTCGTACCCGCTCAGGGAGGGAAGCGGGGAGTACCGAAGTACTCAGGTAATCAGACGACCGGGCCGTCGAGAAGTTCCGAAAATTTTTGATGGATAATTTTTAATGAAATCAATCAATTAATTTTCAAATTGTATCGCCGACGCTACAGAAACCGATAGGAGACGCCGAGGCTGTAGATCTGCACGTCGTCGGCTTCCCGCACATTGAAGTGCTCGTATTCGAGCCGGACCGCGAACTTGTCCAGGAAGTGCACCTGGCCGCCCACGCCCCAGGCAAAGTTGGTGCCGTTATCCGAGACGTCGAACAGTGTCGGCGAGGTCGTGTGTCCATCGAATTCCCAGCGGGCCAGGCCTCCCTTGGCGTAGAGGTCGATGTTCGGTACGGGGATCGGCGCGTAGCCCACCACGTAAGCGGCGAAGGCCCTGGCATCGGCGTGGGCGATGCCTTTGAAGGTCCCGGCGTCAGCGCTCCCCAGATCCATGTAGTCCACGTCCACCCCGATCGGAAAGTCGAGCGGGCGGAATCCGGCGTAGACCTTCCAGGAGGTATTACTGAGGTCGAAATTCGTGGCGAAAATATCGTGCATCTTTGCTCTCGTGATGCCGGCGCCGGCGTACAGGCCCAGCAGGTCATCCGCCTGGGCGGCACCCGTGGCGGCCACCAGTGCGGTGGCGAGGAGAAGTTTGCGCATGTCTGTCCCTCAGTAAGTGACTTCAGTGGCTTCGAATGTTGTAACGAAATGTTGTGCCGGGCGCGTCGACCCGGCCACAACAGCGTACAACGATCGGGGTGTGATGATGACTGACTGACGCTGCCGCCGAAAGTTCTCGACGGCGCGCGGGCCTCAGTGGGCCTCGTCCCAATTCTTTCCTGTGCCGAGATCAACTCGCAACGGCACCCTGAGATCCGCCGCTCTCACCATATGCTCGCGCACGCCGGCGGAAACCGAAGCAACAGCATCCTCACGGACTTCGAGAACGAGCTCGTCGTGCACCTGCATGATGAGACGCGCAGGAACGTCTTCGCGCGTACACCAGGCGTCCACCGCAATCATGGCCCGCTTGATGATGTCGGCCGCTGTTCCCTGCATCGGTGCGTTGATGGCGCTGCGCTCGGCGTATTGGCGTGTTTGATTGTTGCGCGAGCGGATATCGGGGAGATAGAGCCGCCGCCCATAGACGGTCTCAACATAACCGGTGTCGCGCGCGCTGGTGCGCGTCTCGTCCATGAAGCGGCGCACGCCCGGATAGCGTTGGAAATAGCGCTCCACGTACTTCTGCGCCGAGCCGCGATCGATGCCGAGGTTGCGTGCGAGGCCGAATGGCGACATGCCGTAGATGAGGCCGAAGTTGATCGTCTTGGCCAGGCGGCGTTGGTCCGCGGAGACCTTGTCGAGCGGTACGTCGAACACTTCGGAGGCGGTAGCCTGGTGCACGTCACGATCTTCGGCGAACGCCGCCAGCAGGCCTTCGTCGGCCGACAGATGCGCCATGATCCGCAGCTCGATCTGCGAATAGTCCGCCGCCATCAACACGTGTCCCGGGGGAGACACGAAAGCCTGGCGGATGCGGCGTCCCTCCGCACGGCGGATCGGAATGTTCTGCAGGTTGGGGTCGGCCGAAGACAGGCGGCCGGTCGCGGCCACCGCCTGCTGATAGGAGGTGTGGATGCGGCCCGTGCGCTCGTTGACCTGTTCGGGAAGCTTGTCCGTGTAGGTGGATTTGAGCTTCGCCAGGGCACGGTAGTCGAGCACGATTCGCGGCAGCGCGTAGGACTCGGCGAGCTCTTCGAGCACGTCCTCGGCCGTCGAGGGCTGTCCCGTCGGGGTCTTGCGGGTCACCGGGATCTGCAGTTTCTCGAACAGGATCTGCTGCAGCTGCTTGGGGGACTCGATGTTGAATTCCGTGCCGGCTTCCTTGTGCGCCTGGCCGAGCAGCGCCTGCAGCTGCGTCGCGATTTCCTGGCTCTGCTGGCGCAGCAATTTTCGATCGACCAGCACCCCGCGGTGCTCCATCCGCTGCAGGACGGGCACCAACGGCTGCTCGATCTCGGCATACAGGCGCTGCAGCGGTTGGATCGTCTGCAGTTTCGACCAGAGCTCTGTGTGGATACACAGGGTGACGTCCACGTCCTGGGCCGCGTAAGCCGCCGCCTTGTCGACCGCGACCTGGTTGAAGGAGAGCTGCCTGGCGCCCTTGCCCGCGATCTCCTCGATGTTGGTTGTGGGTATCCCGAGGTAACCCAGGGCAGCCGCCCCTACTTCGTGTTTCGTGCCCACACTGTTCCAGACATATGACTCGAGCATCGTGTCGAAACGCATGCCGTTGAGATGGATGTCGTGGTTGGCGAGTACGTGGGCATCGTATTTGAGGTTGTGGCCGACTTTGCCGCGCTCCGGGTCTTCGAGGATGGGTTTGAGGGCGGCCAGTACGCGGGTGCTGTCGAGCTGCTCGGGCGCTCCGGCGAAGTCGTGGTGGAGCGGCACGTAAGCGGCGACACCCGGCTCGATGCAGAACGCGAGACCAACGATCTCGGCTCGCATGTAGTCGAGACTCGTGGTTTGCGTGGCGAATGCGAATAGATCGGCCGTGCTCAATGCTGTAAGCCAACGCTCGAAGTCAACCCATTGGGTGATGGTTTCGTAACGCCGCTCGATCTTCGAGAGGGGATGCGCGGCCGGAATGTCGGCCGCGACGGCACCATCAGATGACGCGGTGCTCGCTGTGGAAGTGCCGGTCGCTGAACTGCCCGCGTCCCGTCCGGCGTTGGTCGTCGCCCCTGCGGCGCCAGATCCCGCGCCCGCCGCGACGTCCCCGGTATCCAGCTGGCGCAGTAATGCGCGCAAGTCATAGTGCGTATAGAGCCGCCGCAACTGCTCTGTATCAGGAGCTCCGGGTATGAGCTGCTCCGAAGTGAGCGGTATGTCGAGATCCGTGTGAATGGTGGCCAGCTTGCGCGACAGCTCGAGTGTCTGAAGACCGGCGCGCAGATTCTCACCCACTTTGCCGGTGATCTCCTGGGCATGCGCGACCAGGTTGTCCAAAGTGCCGTACTGGCCGAGCCATTTCGCCGCGGTCTTGGGTCCAACCTTCTCGATGCCCGGAATATTGTCCGAGCTGTCGCCAACCAGAGAGAGGTAGTCAATGATCTGCTCCGGGTAGACATCGAACTTCGCCTTGACCCCGGCGCGGTCGAGCACACTGTCCGTCATCGTGTTGATGAGTGTGATCGAGCCGTTCACGAGTTGGGCCATGTCCTTGTCGCCCGTCGAAATCAGAACAGTATGGCCCTCACGTGCAGCGCGACAGGCGAGGGTTCCGATGACGTCGTCGGCCTCGACACCGTTCTCGCGCAGGATCGGGAGTCCTTGCGCGCGCAAGATGGTGAGCAGCGGCTCGATCTGGGGCCGCAGATCGTCCGGCATAGGGGTGCGGTGCGCCTTGTACTCGGCAAAAATATCGTCGCGAAACGTTTTCCCCGGAGCGTCGAACACGACCGCTATCCGCTTCGGTTTGTAGTCTTTTACAAACTTGACGAGCATGTTCAGCACGCCCATGAGCGCATTGGTCGGCTCGCCCCGAGCGTTCGACAGCATGGGAATGGCGTGAAACGCCCTGTACAAGTAGGAGGAGCCGTCGACTAGAACGAGATCTGGGGGAGTGCTCATGGATTCATTCAACTCGGGCGGGCTGCGAAGTATAACCGGAGCGCAGCGGAGGGAATCCCGAGAAGCGCCAACGGCGCGACGCGGGGCAACCGGAGCGCAGCGGAGGGAATCCCGAGAAGCGCCAGCGGGCGCGACACGGGGCAACCGGAGCGGAGGCATCCCGAGAAGCGCCAGCGGCGGTCAACCGCTCCGCCGCTGCCGCGCTATACGGCCATCCGGGCCTGCGAAACGGGCTCTCTTCGGTCTCCAAGATGCTCGAGCGGCTCACCTCCGCCATTGCGGTCAATCGCTTCGGTCTCGGCGCCAGGCCCGGCGACCTGGGCGCCGTTAGAGATGATGGCCGCGATTGGTTGCGGGCACAGCTCAAGGATACCCCACCGCAGCTTGCCGACGCGCAGTTGCGATCTTCGTCCGACATCCTCGTGGAAGCGCTAGACCTGCGCCGCGAGATTCGTGCCGCCCGACGGGAGAGGACGTCCGGAGACGCCGGAACTGGGGCCCAGGCTGCCGTCCTCATGAAAGTGCCGCAGTTGCTGCGGCCGATCTACATCGAGGAGGCCACCGCGCGTTTCCGCCAGGCGGTGGCGACCGACCGTCCGTTCGTCGAGCGGCTCACGCAGTTCTGGACGAACCACTTCGCGGTCTCGGTGGACAAGAATCTGTTGCTCGGTCTGGCGGGAAGTCTCGAGCGGGAGGCCATCCGACCCCATGTTCTCGGCAACTTCGGCGACCTGCTTCTGGCGGTCGAGCGGCATCCGGCGATGTTGCTGTATCTCGACAATCATCTCTCGGTCGGTCCCAACTCCAGGGCCGCACGCAACGTCGAGCGGCGCCACGCGGAGCGCAAGATCGGAATCAATGAGAATCTCGCACGCGAGACGCTCGAGCTTCATACGTTGGGTGTTGGGGGCGGCTACACACAGGCGGATGTGACGAGCTACGCCGAAGTCATCACGGGTTGGTCCATCGGGGGCGAGCAGGGCCGCGGCCCCCGGGGCGAGCCCGGGAAATTCATGTTCCGTGCCGAGTTGCACGAGCCTGGCACGAAAGTCGTGCTCGGTCAGCATTACCCGGATACCGGTTACGACCAGGGTGTCGCGGTGTTGCATGACCTGGCCAGTAATCCCTCCACGGCCCGCTTCATCGCGACCAAGCTCGCGCGGCATTTCATCGCGGATGATCCACCTCGAAAGGCCGTCGATCGGATCGCAAGAGCCTACATGGCGAGTGGAGGCAACTTGCCCGCGGTGTATCTCGCCCTGATCGAATCTCCGGAGGCCTGGACGGAGCCGCTCGCCAAATACAAGACGCCCTCCGACTATATTGTCTCGACCTTCCGCGGACTGCAGATTCCGGCGGATGCCGGGCGCGCGCCGCTGGCGCCGTTCGAGCTGCTCGGGCAACGCACTTATGCGCCCGGGTCGCCGGCAGGTTGGCCGGACCGGAGGGCCGACTGGGACGGCTCGTCGGCTCTCATGAAGCGCATCGAATGGGCCGATGCTGTGGGACAACGGGTGGGCAATCGGCGCGATGCGGCGGATCTGGCGTTCCAACTATTGGGCGGAACCTTGTCGAGCGCCACGCGCACCGCGATTTCAAGAGCCGCCAGCGGATCACAAGCGGTGACGTTGCTTTTAGCGGCGCCGGAGTTCATGCGGCGATGAGGTCTTCCATGAAACGACGCGACTTCCTCGCTGCTGGCTCGCTTGCGGCCAGTGCGGCGTTGCTCACTTCCCGGCTGTCATTTGCGAATACAACCGCGAGTGGAGACTCGCGATTCGTATTCATTATTTTGCGCGGTGCGCTGGATGGCCTGGCCGCTGTGCCGCCTTACGGTGATCGCGACTATGCTGGATTGCGCCGCGATCTCGCGTTCTCCGCCAACGGCGTGCTGCCCTTGAACGATCTTTTCGGCCTTCATCCGTCGATGTCCTTTCTGCAAGAGTCGTTCGCCGCGCACCAGCTCGTTGTCTTTCACGCGGTCGCGAGTCCGTATCGTGAGCGATCCCACTTCGACGGCCAGGATGTGTTGGAAAACGGCCATACGCGCGCGCATGCCGCACAGAGCGGATGGCTCAATCGAGCGCTCGCCGCGCTGCCAACGGGTCGCGCTTCGGCCAAGGAGCTGGGAGTTGCGCTGGGGCAGAATGTGCCGCTGGTGATGCGGGGTCCCGCGGCTGTGACTTCCTGGTCGCCTTCCAAGTTGGCGGCTCTCGATGAGGATACGCTCGAGCGGATTACTGAGCTGTATTCCGGTGATCCCCTGTTGGCATCGCGCCTCGCCGATGCGCTTGCCGCGGACGCCATCGCTGACGCTCCAATGATGAACGTCGCAAACGTCGCTGCGCCTGGTAGCAACACGTTGGCTCCCGTTGCGCGCGATGGTAAACGTGGCGCCGCGGCCGGTGCGCGTTACACAGAAGTCATTCACGCGGCTGCCGAGTTCCTGCGTCGTGCGGAGGGTCCCAAGGTCGCGGTATTCGATACGACCGGTTGGGATACGCACGCGAACGAGGGTAGTGCGCAGGGCCAGTTGGCGGGGAGGCTGGCGGCGCTGGATGCCGGGCTACGCTCTCTCAAGGAGCAACTCGGCCCGGTCTGGAACAATACGGCCGTGTTGCTGGCTACCGAGTTTGGCCGGACGGCCGCGATCAACGGCACCCGAGGAACGGACCACGGGACCGCAAGTGCCGCGTTTCTCCTGGGCGGTGCGGTCAAAGGTGGCCGGGTGATTGCTGACTGGCCCGGGTTGGCCGCTCACGCGCTCTACCAAGGACGCGACCTGATGCCGACGCTGGATATCCGCTCGGTGCTCAAAGGCGTTCTGCAGGAGCATCTGATGGTGCCGTCGCGGGCCTTGGACGGCACGGTCTTTCCGGATAGCGGCGCGGCTAAAGCCCTGAGTGGATTGGTGCGGACCTAGAGGATGGGGCGACGGCGGTCGGCGCGGACCTAGCGGACGGGGCGACGGCGGTCGGCGCGAACCTAGCGGTGGGGCGACGGCGATTCGCGGACCTAGCGGACGAGGC
>DAITMW010000202.1:6934-13971 GCA_036834945.1 Steroidobacteraceae bacterium | reverse complement strand
GTCCGACGACGATCACGTCAGCGCTCGTATAGCGAGCCATCATGCCGAGCAACACGCTCTTACCGACGCCGCTGCCTGCGAAAAGACCGACACGTTGTCCGCGGCCTATGGTGAGTAGCGAGTTGATTGTTCGAACACCGACATCGAGGGGCTCGGAAATCGGCTGGCGCGCCAGCGGGTTGATGGGCTTTCCGGCCAGGCGTACCCGGTCTTCGCAATCGAGGGGGCCGAGCCCGTCGAGAGGCTGAGCGGCGCCGTCGATGATTCGGCCCAGAAGCTGAGGTCCCACCGGAACGGTTCCCGCGCCGCGCCGCGGAATTACCCGCGCGTTGGGACCGAGGCCGTGTGCGTCCCCTGTAGGCATGAGATAGAGGCGCTCGCCGGCAAAGCCGACAACTTCGGATTCGATGCGCGAGCCGTCACCAGCGATGACGTCGCAGGTATCGCCGATGGAAGCCTGGCATCCGACCGCCTCGAGCGTGAGGCCGACCATGCGCGTCAGAGAGCCTTCGACAGCCGGAGCGGGAGTGCGCTCGACCCGTTTCAGGCGGCGCTCCAGCCTGCTGGCCCAGTCGGCGCCGCGGCTGGTGTTGAGATCAGGTGCGGTCACGGTTCGCCCAACGGTGTGCCGATGGTGGTGGTCCCGTCTGCGTCGTCGACTTGCGCCTCAGCGGCACCCACCCGGTCCGCGGCCCGCTCATCGCCGAACGCGTTGGCAATCACGGTGTTGATACGGCTTTCCAGCCGCGCGTCAATCTGCGAGTTGTCCGTGCGCACTACGCAACCACCACGTGACATGGTTGGATCCTCAACGACCGTCCAGGCCCGCTCGTAGGCAGGCGCAGTCAAGCGCTCACGGACGATCTTGGCATCTTCCGGGTGGAGGTGAACCCGGATCTCCCGCGCGGCGGCGGGTAACTCGGCCAACGCTTCGCGGATGATGCCAATGACTTGCGCCGGGTCGACCCGCAGCTCGCGTCGCGCGAGCTGTTTGCCGACGGTGAGCGCGAGCTGCAGGAGCATTTTCTCGACTTCGCCATCGAGATCCTGCAAGGGGCGGCCGATGAATTGCAGAAGCGTGTCAATCCGCTGGATGCGTGCGTCGAGCTCGGCGAGCTTGCCCTTCATTTCGGCCTGGGCTTTCGCCATGCCGGCTTGATAGCCCTGGATTTCGGTCTGCTCGCGCGCCAGGCGGGCGATGGCCTCGGCCGCGGCTTTGGCTTTCCGGTCGTCCACGGGGCGCCCGATGACGTTGCCTTCCATTTGGGGCAGTGCCCAGCGCTCGATCGGCGAGGCTCCGGGGGCGAAAGCTCTACGTGGATCAGACATACGCTTCGCCCTTGTTGCCCAGCGCGATGGCGCCGGCGTCCGCGAGCTTGCGGGCAATCTGCAGGATCTCTCTTTGCGCGCCCTCCACTTCGGAGATGCGCACCGGTCCCTTCGCTTCGAGGTCGTCCTTGAGCATTTCGGAGGCACGCTGTGACATGTTCTTGAAAATCTTTTCCTTGAGTGCGTCGTCGGCCCCTTTCAACGCCAGCAACAGGCGGTCGCTCGGGACCTGGCGCATGAGCTCCTGCATGCTGCGGTCGTCGAGCTCGAGGAGGTTGTCGAACACGAAAATGAGATCCTGGATCTTGGCGCCCAGCTGCTGGTCGGTCTTGGTGATCTGCTCCATGATCAAGCCTTCCTGGCTGGGCTCCAGGAGGTTGATGATGTTGGCCGCCGCCTTGGCGCCGCCCATCGAGGAAGTCTTGGCGCTGGATTTGCCCGCGAACTGCTTCTCCATGATGTCGTCGAGCTCGTTCAGGGCGCTCGGCTGCACGCCGTCGAGAGTAGCGATGCGCACCATGATGTCGGAGCGCGTGTTGGCGGGGAGGTGGGTCAGAACCTCGGCCGACTGATCCGGATCCAGATAGGCGAGCACGATCGCGATGATCTGTGGATGCTCGAGCCGTATGAGCTCGGCGACGGCGCGCGCGTCCATCCACTTCAGAGCTTCGAGGCCCTTGGTGGAGCGACCGATGTTGATACGGTCGATGATGCTCGCGGCCTTGTCCTGGCCGAGCGCGTCGACCAGCACCTTGCGCAGGAATTCGTCGGTGCCGACGCCGACGGAGGTTTCGCTCTCCACCGACTGGCTGAACTGCGAAATGACGCTGTGAACCTCCTCGCGGGAGACGTTCGCGAGCTTCGACATCGCGGTACCGATGCGTTGCACTTCTTTCGCACCCATGTGCTTCAGCACCTGGGCTGCCTCCTGCTCCCCGAGGGTCAACAGGAGAATCGCCGCCCTTTCGGTGCCGGTGCGGGTCTGGTCCTTTTCTCTCATGGCGGCCCTATCTGTTACTCATCATGGCCGTTACTCGTCCTGAGCGACCCAGCCGCGGACCACCTGGGCCACGCGCTTGGCGTCCGTGTTGGCCAGTTGCTTCGCCTGTGCAACCTGTTGCTCGTGGGTCAGTGCGACTTCCTTCGACTGCGCCGCGGTTAGCGCCGGGGTATTGCCGGTTCCCGCGGCAGTGGCGACCGGATCCGCGGCGGGGGCTGCCCCGGCAGCGGCGGTGCGCGGTATCAGTTGGACCTGCGAGCGTTGCGGTCCGACGAGCGAGCGGACCATCGGGCGCAGAACCGAAAGCACCAGGACGAGCAGAACGATGACGCCGCCAGCCAGTTTCGCCATGTTGAGGAATAGTGGCGACTCCCAGATGGGCGGGCTTTCCAGATCGCCGTCGTTCACGGGGGCTTCGGTCTTGAATGAGGCATTGACGACGTTCACGCTGTCGCCGCGGGCCTCGTCAAATCCCACAGCATCCTTCACGAGTTGTGTGACGTGATCGATCTGCTGCTGTGTGAGCGGAGTCTCTTTGACTTTGCCGTCCTTGTCGGTCGCGCGCATGTTATCGAGCAGCACCGCGACCGTGAGGCGCTTGAGCTTGCCGGCGGGCTGGTGTGTATAGGCCAGCGTGCGATCGATCTCGTAGTTGCGCGTCGTGGACTTGGACGAGCTGCTGTCACTGCCGGCAACGCCTGTGGTGCCGCCGACAGGTTGTGTCGCCGGGGCAGCAGCCGGAGTTTTGTTCGCCGCGTTGGCGTTGGCCGCGTTCGGATCCGTCGGATTCTTGGCGGCCGTATTCGGCGGCGGATTCTGGGCGACTCCCGCCGGCGGGGGCTGGTTGGTCAGGGCGCCTGGTACGCCACCTGAGCCCGATCCGTCGCGGCTGCTCTGTTCCGAGATCTGCTCGCTGCGGACGATCTGGCTGTCGGGCTTGTATGCCTCGTGGGCTTCCTCGCTGACCGACATGTCCATCTGAGCAACGACCTGCGCACGGACTCTGCCGGCGCCGATCATCGGGGTGAGCAGCGCTTCGATGCGCTGCGTGTAGTCCTCTTCGAGGCGGTGAACCATGTCGAACTGCTGCTCACGCAGTGCGAATTCGTCATGTCCTTCAGGAGAGGAGAGCAGTCGGCCCTGCTGGTCGACGACGGTGACCTGGCTCGCCTCCATCTCCGGGACGCTGGAGGCCACGAGGTTGACGATCGCCTGGACCTGGCCTTCCTCGAGCCGGCGGCCGGGCTTCACCTGGACGAACACGGAGGCGCTGCCGGGACGGCGGTCGCGAACAAAGGCGCTTTGATGGGGAATCGCGAGATGCACACGCGCGCCTTCCACAGGACGCAGGTTCGCGATCGTGCGCGCCAGCTCGGTCTCGAGTGCATGCTGATAGCGCGCATTTTCCATGAACTGGCTGACGCCGAAACCGGGATCCTTGTCCATGAGCGCGAAGCCGCCGCCGCTTTCGGGGAGACCCTGGCCGGCGAGTTTCATGCGGGCCTCGCTCACACGCTCGGAGGCGACTTCAATGTTGTTCGAGCCCGGCTGGATGCGATAGGGAATCTGCGCGGCATCCAGCGCCTGGGCGATCGCCGACTGGTCCTCGGCAGCGATGTTGGCATACAGCAGGCTGTAGCTCGGGCCGCGTGTCCAGAGCACCACGGTTACACCAGCCGCGACGGCCGCAGCAATGCCGACGAGCAACAGAATGGGTTTCAGGCTCGCGTGGAGCGCTGAAGCGGGGCTTAATGTCGATGCTTCGGCCATGGATCAGATCACAACTGCATGTTCATGATGTCTTGATACGCACTGATCAGGCGGTTACGCACTTCCGACACCGCCTTCAGCGACACGCTCGCCTTCGAGACTTCCAACATGACCTGGGGCAGCTCGACACCCGGGGTGCCGCGCTCGAAGGCCTCGGTCAGCTGGTTGGCGCGCTGCTCGGTCTGGCTCACGGCGCTCAGGCCCTGCTTCAGAATGTTGGCGAACTCGCCCGGTCCGTTGACCTGTTGGGGCTGGGCCGGTTGCGCCTGGCCGATCTTCGACTGCGACTGCAGCGAGCGGATCTGCTCGAGGACGCGATTGATTTCCAGGGAGCTCATGCGGTTGCTTCCTTAGGCGGCCGGTACGTCGATACCCGCCTCGCGCAGGCGCGCGAGCTTGTATCGAAGGGTCCGTGGGCTGATACCAAGGCGCTCCGCGGCTTCGCGGCGGTTGCCCTGGCCGGTCCGCAGCGCATCGAGAATGAGGTCGCGCTCGGCCTGGTCGAGGGAGCTCGCCAGCGATACGCCGTCATCGTTTGCGGTGCTCTTCGCCGCGACACGGGTGGGCACGGTGAGAGTGGCAATGGGAGCACCCATCAGCGCGCCGTCGTTCGCCAGCTCGAATTGGATGTGCTCGGGCCGGATGACCGGGCCGTTCACCAGGATCAGGGCCCGCTGCAAGAGGTTATCCAGCTCGCGTACGTTGCCGGGCCAGGGATAGGTGAGCAGCAGGTGGGCGGCTTCGGCGCTGAGCGCCGGAATCTTGTCACCGGGGCGAACGCGAGCCGTGAGCAGCTGCATCGCCAGCGGCAACACGTCATCGCGCCGCAAGCGCAAAGGGGCCAACGCCAGGGGGAAGACGTTCAGACGGTAGTAGAGGTCCTCACGGAAACGGCCCGCGGCGACTTCTTCGCGCAGACGGCGGTTCGTCGTCGCCAAGACACGGACGTCGAGGGCGATCGAGGTCCGGCTGCCGATGCGCTCGACTTCACGCTCCTGCAGAACGCGGAGCAACTTCGCCTGCAGCGACAGGGGCATCTCGGTGATTTCGTCGAGCAGCAGCGTGCCGCCCTGTGCCTGCTCGAATTTGCCCGCGTGCGCAGCCTGCGCGCCGGTAAAGCTGCCGCGCTCGTAACCAAACAACATGGCTTCGAGCATGTTTTCGGGAATGGCCGCGCAGTTCACCGCCACGAAGGGCTGCGCGGCGCGGGGTGAGCGGCGGTGGATGAACCGTGCGAGGACTTCCTTGCCCGTGCCGGACTCACCGACGATCAACACCGTGCAGTCGCTTGCCGCGACGCGCCGTGCGAGCTCGATGAGCCGCTGTGAGCTGGGCGCGTAGGCGACAGGCTCCGGCTCCACGCGGGTCGCGCAGCCGGCAACGGTTTGTTTGTCGATCGAGTCTTCGGTCATTGGGCCTCCCACCGCGTGGGGTAAGTCGTGACCGGAGAGTTGCAAAAGGCGTGCCGGGTTGGATTCGGCCGCAAAGCGTGAGAGACATCACAGGCGCGGCAACAAATCGCCGCGCGAGCGTCAATCTTCCGTCGCGGCCTCTACGTCAGCAGCCGCGATACCGAGCTTGCGCAGCTTCTCGACGAGGGTCGTGCGGCGCAGGTTCAGAAGTCGGGCGGCGTGTGCAACAGTGCCGTTGGCACGCTCGAGCGCCTGCTCGACGAGCCGGCGTTCGATGGAGAGGAGGTGGGCGCGCAGGTCGAGTCCATCCTGCGGCAGGATCGTGAGGGCTTCGAACGGATCCAACGTAGCGGCTTCGATCGCTGTTGGTGCGAGGCGGCTGGGCTCGAGCGGTTGCGGCTCGAATGCTTCCGATTCCAACACCGTGAGGGCGGCTTCGTCGGTGAGAGGAACCTGCTCCTCGACGTCGATCGCCTCCGAGGCATCATCGAGCGCCGACACGCACAGCGAGCTGTCCAGCGCCTTGACTTCGAGGGTCCAGTCCTCCGGCGGCCGGTATTTCGGCGGGAGGTCGCGGACTTCAACAGTGCGGTTGTTGCAGACGATCGACAGCCTTTCGATGAGGTTGCCGAGCTCCCGAACGTTGCCGCTCCACGAGTTCAGAGCCAGAGCCGCGAGCGCGCGCTGCGAAAGTTGCAGGCGGCCACGGCCTTCGGCGACGTTGTGGGCCACGAAGTCGCGGATGAGGAGCGGGATGTCTTCGCTACGCGAGCGCAGCGGCGGCATCTCGATTGGAAAAACGTTGATGCGATGGAAGAGATCTTCGCGGAACGTACCGCGTTTGATCGAATCTTCCAGATTGCGGTGCGTGGCGGCGATGATGCGCACATTGCAACGGATCGGCGTGTGGTTACCAACACGCTCGAACACGCGCTCCTGCAACACGCGCAGCAGCTTCACCTGCATGGAGGGGCTCATGTCCCCGATCTCGTCGAGGAAGAGGGTGCCGCCCTCGGCGATCTCGAAGCGGCCCTTGCGGGCGGCGATGGCGCCGGTGAACGATCCCTTCTCGTGGCCGAACAGCTCGGATTCGAGCAGGTCGGCGGGAATGGCGCCGCAGTTGACGGCAACGAATGGCCGCCCGCGGCGCGGGCTCAAATCATGGATGGCGCGTGCCACGACTTCCTTGCCGGTGCCGGACTCGCCGAGCACGAGCGCCGTGGAGTCGAAGGCCGCTACCTGGCGGATGAGTCCGATGACATCGCGGATGGCCGGGGAGGTGCCGGTTGGCAAGCGGACCGCGGCAATGATCGGAGTGACGACGCCGTTGCCCGTTCTCGCCTCGCTGCCACTGAGCTGGGACGCCAAAATTGATTCCACCGCCGCCATTATTTCTCCGCCCCTTCACATAATGCGTTTTTGCTTTTCCCGTCGAGGGTTATGTTGCTGTTCGGGGGCCGCAAAAGCTGTGATGCGCATCGGTATGGTCCAAGGTCCCAACGTGATGGCAATCACAAGCGTTGCGT
>DAITMW010000202.1:0-6834 GCA_036834945.1 Steroidobacteraceae bacterium | reverse complement strand
CTTTCAGACGCGCCGGGGCTGGCGGCTGCCGGCGATCTGGCGGCGGTGACGACGGAAGGCGAGCTTCTCGATGAGATCGGCGACCGACTCACCGACCGGGGCGAACCGCACCTTGACCTGGCCATCCGGTGTGACGTTCGTCACGCGACCCGGCAGACGCAGCGGTTGCGCGAGGGCATCGTGCAGGTAGATCTCGGCCACCCCCTGCTCCCCGGCTTCGGGTAAAGGAGTGGCGCCACGCCACATGCCACCCAGGGCATTGAAGCGGACCGGGACCGCGGGGGGGCGGGGGCGGTTGGCGGCAAGAAGTTGCCCCACCATGTCCAGCAGCAGGTTGATCTTGAGGTCCAGGCGCATGATGTCCGCGGCGTACGGGGCGTTCTCGTCCTGCTTGTCGACCGGGCTGTGCTCGTCCATGGCGTCCCAGGCCTGCAGGACCTGCAGGTTGCGCTCGGCGAAACCCGCGGCGATATCCCGATCGGCAGGGTTCGGCATCTGGCGCCAGATGACGGGTAGCACGTCCTGGAAGGCCAGCTCTTCGTAGAGAACGACTGTATCGGCGCCATCGAACATGTTCAGTTCCTCAACGCCGTCCGCACCTCATCCGGCATGTAGGGCCAGGCGGAGCGCAGCGCGTCCAGCAGGTGTGACACCTCGTGCAAGGCCTCGAGTCCATTCCAAGGGTCGGCGGCCCGCAGCCGCCGGCACATATAATCGTACAGGTCGTCCACATTTGCTGCGAAAGCCCCTCCAGAATGGACATCCAGGCCGGCACGCAGCCCATCGATGAGCACGAGCATCCCGGTCACCCCGTAGGGGTCGGCGGCGCGGATCTGGAGAGCTGGGGTCATGCGCCTGTTATCGGCCGGTAATACCGGCGACTTGAGGCGGCCGGGACTTAAGGTCAGTCGGTCGTGGAGGCGAGCGATGTCAGGTGGCTGGCGGTTTCCTCCAGGAAGAAGCGCCGCACCATCATCGCCTGTTGGAGTTTGCCCTTGCGGACGTAGGCCTCGTAGAGCAGGTCCTTGATCACTTCGAGAATGATGCCGGCCTCGTAGCTGTCGAGCGTCGGCATGTTGGGCCGTGGGTCGGTCTCCGTGCCGAACAGGATGCTGCGCAGCTTGTTGAACGGCTCCGTGGCGAGCCCCGCCAGCTCGCGCACGTTGTTGAGCTCGTCGAAAAGCCTGATTTTTCCGGCCTCACCCAGATCCGAGAACACCGCTTGCGCGGTGCGGCGGCACATCGAGGCGAACGCGTTGTAGGCACCGCTGGAGAAACACAACAGCGCCTCCTTGAACAACACCTCGACTTCCTCGGGAAGGTAGGTGTAGGTGAATTTCTCCCGCGCCCGCTCGACCTCGACGAACTGCGGCGCCAGCTCGATGCGCGCCGCGTGATAGGCGCGCACGTTGAAGCGCAGAAAAACCGGTGCGTGGCAGTTGTCACACAGGTAGACGAGACCCACCTGCTTCGGCTTGTGCACCGCGAGGTCCTCGAAGCGCGGCACCGCGACAGGTGTGATGTGCGACATGACCTGACAGTGCGGACAGGTGACCGCCAGGTTCTTGGCCTGGTCGTGTACGAGGCGGCTGGCGAGATCAATGTGCACAGACATTATGTTGTGCCTGCAACTCTTGTTCTTGTATGGGGCTCAGTCTAGCTCATGATGCAGCAAGTCGCTGCCGCCGTCACGATGCAGCCAACATATTGCTCCGCACACGGCCTCGTTATGTAACAGGCCGCGCCGTGCGCGCGAAGGCGAGGATGCGCTCCGCGAGATTCGCGTATTCGCCGCTGAAATGGTGGCCCTTGCCGATCTCCGCCAGGGTGATGGGAGAGTGTCCGGAGGCCTTCCGCAGGTCCGGACAGATGGAATCCGCCTCGCCTTCCCCGTAGATGCACAGCACCGGCACGCCGCTGATGGCGGCGACTTCCGGGCGCGTGCGCGCTCCGCCGTCGTCGGCTCCGACCCAGCCGGCGATCTTGATTTCGAAGGAGGCGTTCGAGTCGACGCCCAACAGGCTGACAGTTGCAACACGCGCGCGCAGCTCGGGCGGCAGCCGGTTCACCACGAACGGCAGCACGTCCGCTCCGAAAGAATAGCCAACGAGCAGTACGCGCTGTTTGTTCCAGGCGGCCAGGTAGTGGCGCAGGATTTTCGCGACATCCTCCGTCGTCTCCTCGGGAGTGCGCTCGGTCCAGAAGTACTTCAGCGAGTTCAGGCCCACGGTGGGGACCCCGTCCGCCGCGAGCCGTGCGGCGAGCTCCTGGTCGAGCCCGGCCCACCCGCCATCGCCCGTGAGCAGCAGGGCTAGCTCGTCGGATGAGCCATTTTCGGCGTGGACCTCCATGACCGGCAGATCGCCGATCTCCGGCGGGCGCACCGGTGGGGTTTCCACGCGCAAGGTGATCCTTTTGTAGGCGTCGAGGAATTGCGGCATCCAGTTGCGCTCAACTCCAAAACCGTGGCCCACGAGAGGGAGTTTTACGACCTCGCCGTTGGTGGTCCGCGCGGCGAACGTGTCCACCGCCGCGGCGCTACACACCTGGTCTTTCTGTCCCTGGACGGCGATCCAGGGCTGTTTGAGCGTCTTGGCCGGCTCGAAAATGAGGTCGTTTTTCTTCCCGTGCCTGTACTGGAGGCCAGCGCCCGGACACAGCGCCGCGCCCGCGAAATCCTGGTCCGGGCAGAAACCCAGGCTCAACGCGCCGGCGAAAGTGCCGGGTGGAGACTGCACCAGCGCGGCATAGACCACCGTCGCGCCGGAGGAATAACCCACCAGCACGGGCACGTGATACACGAACATGCCGATTTCTTTCTGGATCTGGTGGCTCAGGTTCTCGAAGTCGCCGGCGATGAGCTGGCACGGCGGATGGTCCCGCTGGGCCGCCTTGCCGAGGGCTCCCAGGTATTGCCGGATGTCGACACCGATCACGACGGCACCCAGGTCGGTCAGGGCGTGCGCCATGCTGACGACCCCCAGATTCCAACCCCCGTCGCCGGAGAGGAAGATGGCAACACTCCGGGGTGTGCCTTCGGGGATGTAGACGGTCACTTTGCCGAAGCGGCCGGCGGGGAGGTGGGTCTCCCCTTCCGTAGGCTCGGCTGCCCGGGCGGCGCCGAGAAAACCCAACACGACGACGAGCAGCAACAGCCCGGGTCTCATCTGGCGAACAGTTCCTTCATGCCGCCGGCGATCAACACGGAGACGTCCACCAGCACGCGCGGCAGGGCAATGCCGCCGCGCGCCACCAGGTACTTGGCTTCCCACACGGGATCGAACTTCGCCTTGTAACGTCGCAGGCCGTCGAAGTTGTAGAAGTGCTCGCCGTGACGGAAAACGAAGTTACCCACGCGATGCCACGCGGGCGCCAGTGGGTGCACCTCCAGGCCGGCCAACGGTGCCATGCCCAGGTTGAACCAACTGTAGCCTTCCGCGCGGCCCCATTTCATGAGCTCGATGAACAGATAATCCATGGCGCCGCGCGGCGCATCCGGGCCGAAGCGCATCAGGTCCACGGACAGCTCTTCCCTGGTCCCCGTGGTCCACAGGTTCGCGAACGCGGCGGGCATCCCCTCGCAGTAGACCAACGCGATGGGAAAGTTGCACAGGTAGTCACGCGAGAACGCACCCACCGAGAAGCGCTTCTCGCTGGTGGATTTGCTGGCGAGCCAGGAGTCCGACAGCTGCCGTAGTGTGGGCAGGATCTCGTCGAGCCGATCGGCTGCGACGACTTCGAAGCTCGCGCCGTCACGCTCGGCGCGGCGATGCGCCTGCCGCAGGTCCGCGCGAGCGGAACCCTCCAGGCCGAAATCCGCCAGGGGAACGCGTGCCTCCTCGCCGATCTTCAAGGCGGCGAGCCCGAGGTCGACATACAACGACAGCCGGTCGCTGGAGGTCTGGTAGAAGACTGTTTCGCCACCGTGATAGTCGGATATTTCCCGGAAGCGCCACACCAGCTCTTCGGCGCCGGCCTCGTCTCCTACCGGATCGCCGAGGGCCACCCAACTGCGGCCCGCGATCTGGTACATGACGAACGTGTCGCCGGATTCGGAGAACAGCAGGCGCTTATCACCGGCGAGCGCCGCGTTCGCCATGGTGATATCGGACCGGGCGATCACGCGCTTCGCGCGCTCGATGTCCTCAGGGCCTGCAACCGCCGGCTCGGGACGCGCCGGACGCAACAGGTTCAGGAGCAGATAGGCCGCGGCCAGAATCACGACCGCGAGCGTCGCTCGCAACATGCGGGGTGTGTGGTCGTCGAATGAGAAGGTCCACCATAGCTCTTGCGAGTAGATGACACGCCGATGCGCCATGTAGCCGATCCAGGACGCCATCACGATCACCCCGACGATGCTGGCTATCCACGCTGGCGTGAAGCGCTCCGCGAGGATGGCCGTGGGGCGATAGAACGAGCGGCGGCCAAGGCCGAGTACGCCCAGTACGAGGGCGAGAATGATGGCTTCCTCGAAGTCGAGACCCTTCAGGAGGGAGGCGATCATGCCCGCGACGAGGAGCCAGAACACGATGTGATAAGCGGCCTGCACCCTGCGGTACAGGGCGCGGGCCAACACTATGAGCCCCAGGCCGATGATGCTTCCGGCCAGGTGTGAGACCTCGAGCACCGTGAGCGGCAGGAAGCGATCGAGGAAGGCGAGGCGCTCGTTGATCCCCGGTGTGGCGCCGGAGATGAGCAGCACGGTGCCGGCCAGAAATACCAGGGCGCTCGCGACCTGTGGGACGACGGGAGCGATATAAGCCGAGGCGAGCTGGTGAGCCCGGGCAATGCTGGTACTGGCGGCGCTGATTTCCTTGGCTCCGAAGAGAATCGCGCCGAACAGGATGGGAACGAGGTAGTAGATGGCGCGATAGGCCAGGAGCGAGCCGAGCAATGCATCGGGCGGCACATTCGGCAGGGCCAGGAGCATCACGGTCTCGAACACACCGATGCCGCCCGGCACGTGGCTGATGATTCCGGCGACGACCGCGGCCGCATACGCGCCGAGGAAGGTGATGAAGTCCACGTTGGCATCCGGGGGCAACAGCCACCAGACGACGGCCCCCGCCAGGCTCAGATCAAGTGTCGCGAGCGCAATCTGCGGTACGACGACCCCCGGTCCGGGGGCTCGCAGCGCCCACCCGCGGATTTCCAGCGTGCCCTTCGAGAGAGACGCCCACAACCCGTAGGCCAGCACCACGCCCAGCAGCAGGGCCCCTATCAACATGGCCCACAGGCGGCTCAAGTGCAGGACCAGTGCGGCCTGCTCGGGCGCTACCAGCAGGGACAGTCCGGAGATGATGGCCAGTCCGATGCCGATGGACAGGCTGCAGAAGGCCGAAACGGTGGCGACCTCGATCGCGGTGACCCCCGCGGTCGCGTAGAGGCGGAATCGGATCGCGGCGCCGGTGAACGCCGCGAACCCCAGGGTGTGCCCGAACGAATAGGCGATGAACGAGGTGAATACGATCCGCCCGTAGGCGATCTTCCGGCTCAGGTACCGCAGCGCGAGCACTTCGTAGGTGCTCAGCAGCCAGTAGCTCAGCGCCGTGAAGCACAGCGCGGCGACGACCTGCCTCCGAGGGATCTCGTGTAGATGCGCCCACACGCTGCGCATGTGCAGGTGGGCCATCTCCTTGCGCAGGACGAACGCGACCCCCGCGAACACCAGCAGGGCCGCGATCGGTCCAACCCAACGGAAGCCGCTGCGATCTTCCGGACTCGCCTTATCGCCCGCGGGTGTCGTTGACACGGCCAACGTTCGAGCTCAGCGCGTGAGCGGCTTGTACTTGATCCGGTGAGGTTGCGAGGCGTCGTCCCCGGTACGCCGCTTGTAGTCCTCGACATACTCCTGGTAGTTGCCCTCGAACCAGACCACCTGCGAGTCGCCCTCGAAGGCCAGGATGTGGGTGGCGATGCGGTCGAGGAACCAGCGGTCGTGCGAGATGACGACGGCGCAGCCCGGGAAGTTCAGCAGTGCATCCTCCAGCGCACGCAACGTCTCGACGTCGAGATCGTTCGTCGGCTCGTCGAGCAGCAGGACGTTGCCGCCTTGTTTCAAGACCTTCGCGAGATGGACCCGGTTGCGCTCGCCTCCGGAGAGCTCGCCGATCACCTGCTGCTGTTGGCTGCCGCGGAAGTTGAAGCGGCCGACGTAGCCTCTGGAGGGGGTTTCGTAGGTGCCCACCTTGATCATGTCGAGGCCGCCGGAGATCTCCTGCCAGACAGTCTTCTTGTCATCGAGCGCCTGGCGGGACTGATCGACATAGGCCAGCTTCGTGGTGGGTCCGACGCGGATCTCGCCCGCGTCGGGCTTCTCGACACCGGTGAGCATGCGGAACAGGGTGGTTTTACCGGCGCCGTTCGGGCCGATGATGCCGACAATGCCGCCGCGCGGCAGGTTGAATGTCAGGTTGTCGATGAGCAGGCGGTCGCCGTACGCCTTGCGGAGATTTTTCACCTCGATGACGAGATCGCCGAGCCGCTCGCCCGGTGGGATGTAGATCTCGTTCGTCTCATTGCGTTCCTGGAACTCCTTCGAGGAGAGCTCCTCGAAGCGCTGCAGGCGGGCTTTGCTCTTGGCCTGGCGCGCCTTGGGGTTCTGGCGCACCCATTCGAGCTCGCGCTCGAGAGTCTTGCGCAACGCTTCGCGCTCGCGCTCTTCCAGGGCCAGGCGCTTTTCCTTCTGCTCCAGCCACGAGGAGTAGTTTCCGTGGTAGGGGATACCGTGTCCGCGGTCGAGCTCGAGGATCCACTCGGCGACATTGTCGAGGAAGTAACGGTCGTGCGTGACCGCGATGACCGTGCTCGGATACTCCTCGAGATAGCGCTCGA
>DAITMW010000201.1:11643-13986 GCA_036834945.1 Steroidobacteraceae bacterium | reverse complement strand
TGGGTCGAGCCGCTCGGCCTCACGGCCAGGTAGATCGTCGAGCCCGTCACGCGTGTGATGGTGAGCTCCTCCCGGGTCTGATTCCATCCGGAAGGTCCCTTCTCACGAGTCTCCCGGTAGACCCAGGTATCTCCTGCCTTCATGGCCGGCCGCTCGAGTGACTCGGCAGAGGCGGTCGTGGCGAGAGTCAGTCCCAGCAGCAGAAGAGATGGAGACTTCATGCAGCCTTCCTCGGGCGGCGTGCGGTACTGCCAAGTATGCCTGGGGACACCTTGCTGCTTCCTTTCATGAGCCGGTGTTGTCGCAATGCAGCGTGCGAGCCTCAACTTATGTGAATAACATATTGCCCGGCACGAGCTCCAGTAAGAGAAAGTAATAAATCCACCGGGAGTCAGTCCATGTCATCCACAACACTGCGCTGTTTGATCGCCGGCTCATTGCTGTCACTCGCCCTGACAGCCCCTGCTGCCTTCGCGGACGGAGCCCATTACAACGACGGGCCCGTGATCAACGTCTCTTTCATCCGTACAGTCGACGGCCACTTCGACGACTACATGCAGTGGCTGGCCACCACCTGGAGGAAACAGGAGGAGGCGGCGAAAAAAGCCGGCCTCATCCTGGGCTATCACGTCCTGATCGCCGAACCACACACCGCGCAGGATCCGGACATCATCCTGACGATCGAATACAAGAACTGGGCCGCCCTCGACGGATTGGGCGGCAAACTGGACTCCATCAGCACCCAGGTGGAAGGATCAGTGGAGAAAGCCAACCAGTCGGAAGCTGACCGCGCCAGGATCCGCACGGTGCTCGGCTCGAACACGGTGCAGGAAGCGCTGTTGAAGTAAAACAGACGCCGCCGCCCTCGTCGCAGGCCGCCGCGACGAGGACCCCGCGTGGTTTCCAACGCGGAGCACCCCTTCCGCCTCACTTCCTGGGCAACACCCCATCGGGCACGGGGACCGCCAAAGCAACGTGGTCCTCGGTTCCAGCCGCGTGAGTGATATGACCCTTGCCGGTCGTGTCCTCGAGCAACATGAACTGCCCGGGCGTGAGCCGGCGCTTCTGACCGTCGGAAGCGGTGATCTCGACAATTCCGCGAACGCAAACCATGAACTGTCGCCGGGGCGCTATGTGCCAATCCTCGGTTGCGCCCGCCTTGAGCTGCGCGAACACGACACCTTTCACGTCACCGATGCGATTCACGGCCAGGTTGGCTTCCATCCCCTGTCCACCCGCCACGGGGGCCAGCGGCAACGTCTCGTTGGCGAAATGGGATACGCCATTGGCGTCCGTGTAGAGGCGGGTGAACGACAACATACCGGCACTCGCGGCAGGGCTATCAGCAAACAGCGTAGTCGCCTGCAGCAGGAGCAGCAAGCCGATGACGATTCGGGCCATGGTGTGTCCTCCCTTCTTGTCAACCGATCACGAGCGTTACCTCATCATAAGCGTCTCGATGGCGGAAATCGCATGCTGCAAGCCGTTCTCGGCTGCCATTTGCGCGCCGAGGGCCGCAGAGCGGGCACGGACTTCGGCAGCTTCCGCCAACTCGACACTTCGGGCCAACGTCGCCGCGCGCAGATTTCTGACCTTGACGGGAGCCGGCGCCACGCCCAGTCGCTCGAGCCTATCCGCCCAGAAGAACTGGTCTCCCGCGAGGGGTACCACGACAGACGGAATACCGGCCCGCGCGGCCGAGTGCGTAGTGCCCGCCCCACCATGATGAATCACGAGCGATGTTCGCGGAAACAGCCAGTAATGCGGCGTGTCACGTACAACGAAGAAGCCCGGCGGTAGCTCCGCCGCCGTCACGTTACTCCAACCCGGGTAAAACAACACGCGGCGTCCCGCGAGGGCCGCAGTCAACTCCTTCAGCAAGCCCGGCTGCACGAGCCCGGCCATGCTGCCGAAGCCGAGATACACGGGTGGCTCGCCGGCAGCGAGAAAGTCGACGAGTTCCTGGGAAGGCGCCCATTCGGGAGCCGGAGGCACCCATTGGCCACAGACATAGGTATTCGTTGGATAGTCGCGCGGCCTCGGCAAAATGCTCGGAGACACGCCGTAGAGAATCGGGTGGGTGCTCCACACTTTTCTGCGCGGAGGCAGTCCGCATACACCCGCCCTCGCGATGTTGGTCGATTTGCGGAGCAGGCCCCACACCAGCGAGTTGACCAACTTGTAGCTCGGACGGTTGAGCCAACCTGGTATCAGACTGGGCGGCAAGAGAGGCGGCGGAAATTCCGTCGTCGGGGTGATGGGAATGAAGCCCGCGCCGATTGCCTTGATGCCGAGATACTCGGCCGCCGAAAGACCCACGAACGCGGCCAACGCCGACAGGAT
>DAITMW010000201.1:0-11543 GCA_036834945.1 Steroidobacteraceae bacterium | reverse complement strand
TCCGTGCCGTAAGTTGCTACTGCAAATCTCATTCTGGGTATCCGCAAGTTAACAATAAGTGGCCGCTGTGCGCTGCTGCACGGTACTGGCGTGGGGTGCTGGCTGAATGCCGGAAGCCTCGGCTAAGGTGGCAGCCCATATGATCGGCACCTCTACCATCGGCTTCGGATCAACCGCTGTGCAGAACGCGCAGGCCGGTATCAACCAGGGCATGGCGAATCTTGCGCGGGACGCACAGGCTATCGCAGGAGGCTCCGTCGCCAACGGCAACGGAGTGACCGACGCGCTCGTCGACGCGCAACAACAGAAGCTAGACGTGGAAGCCTCCGTGAAGGCCCTCGAGATCGCCGATCAAACGTTGGGCACCCTGATCGACATCAAGGCCTGACGGGGACACCCGGCGCACGACGTTGGCGGCAACGCTTGAAGCGCTCCAGCAGCGGCAGGTAGACCGCCTCCTCCGTCGGTCCGACGCGCACCCATTCGAGCGCCATGGCATCCAACTGGGCCTCATCGGCACTGGCTCCCTGCCCCATGTTCGCGATGAGACGCTGAACCTGGTACTCCCGTCGCAGTGACTGGTCCTCCGCCGGAGTTGGCGTATCCGTCACGATTTCTGCACGGATACACAGCAGGCGCAAGGCTTTCTCGTTGGCGGCAACGTCGGCACCATCCTGGCTGGCCAGCTCCTTCCTGAGTGTCTCCAGTCCTCCCTTCGGCCATTGCGCAACACCGGCAAAGTGACTTTCCACAACCTGTCGCAGCGCATCCCGCTCACTCGCATCGGCGCTTCGCGTCACAGCCAACCTGTACGCTCGCACCTGGTTCGCGGCATCGAACAGGTCTGACCAGCTGCGCTCCGCATCATTCGCCTTTTGACGAACCACGGCGCGCTCACAACTTTCCAACGCACGCTCGAAACGCGCGTTTAGCCCGCGAGCCTCGGAGCGTGGAAACTCGCCAACGGCTTCGAACGCGACGCGCAGGTCGGCTATCTTTCCGTCACCTAACAACAACTCACTGCCGGTGCTGGCTGCGATACGTTCCAGCTCTTCGCAAAGGGCCACGGCCCTGGACTTGTTGGCCTCCAGCGTCGCGGTGTATTCGTTCGATTCCTGCTGCCGTCTATGAAACACGGCATCGCAGTGCTGTCGGAACGTTTCCCACAGCTTCTGGTCTTCGGCTCGTGGCACCAGGCCAACGGCTTTCCACTGTTGTTGCAGCGCCTTGATGTCATCGATGGCCTGGCGACTGTCCTCGGCGCTGACGAGGCGCTCCGCGCGCTCCACCAGCCCCTGCTTCGCTGTGACGTTGCGGGCGTATTCGGCATCCAGGCGCCCCTGCAGGCTGGCGGTCAAGGCATCAAACTTCTGCTGCAACGCCTTGCCGGCGGCGCGATCCACCGCGGAGTATTGCCGCCATTCCTGCTTCGACTCCCTGAGAGCCAGCACGACGGTACGCCAGTCCGGCTGCTCCCAGTTGTGTCCCGCCTCGAAGGCAGCCAGGCGATCGAACAAGGCGGCGCGCCGCTGCAGATTCTCCTGGCGCTGCGCGGCCTGGGCCTCGAAGTACTCGCGACAGGGTTGATAGGCCTTCTGGGCCGCTTCCTGAAAACGCTGCCAGTCGGCTTCGAGATTCTCGCCGGCGCCCTTGCTGAGGGTGCGCCAGTCTTCCTGCAAGCTCTTGATCCGCTCCGCCAGCACCGGTGGATCGAGGCTGGCGTCGACCAGCGACTCCATCTCCTCCATCAGCTCCTGGCGCTTGGGCGCCACCGTGAAATTCTTCCAGTCCTTGAGGTCGGCGAGCTTCTTGTCGAGCAGCTGCAGCTGGTTGGAGAGATACGCTGGCAATGCGGGTGAGCCGGGCAGCTTTTCCTCGATCGCCCGCCTCAAGCCCGCCGCCCGGCCAGTGCTGCCTTCGTTGAGCGCTCCCTGGGCCTTGCGGATGAGGCCGCCAATCTGGCGGAGGGCGTGTGCCTCGGCGTCGTGCTTCTCTGCCTGCGCTTTCCGCGCTTCCTCTGCGATCCGGGCCCGCTCGGCGGCCGCGGTGGCGGCGGCCTTCTGCTCCAGCTCGCGCACCCGTTGCGCTTCGGCTGCCGCATTGGCGGCAGCAAGTTCACGTGAGGCCTCGACCGCGATTTGCCGCAGATGCTGTGCGATCACCTCCCGAGCGCGGTCGACGGCGCTTTGAACTCGCGCCTGCAGATCCGGCTCCGCCTCCGCTGCGACGGCCCCCCAACGAATTTGCAGCTGGTCCAGGGTCGGGGTGAACACGGGATCGTAGTGCCGATGGCTATGGCGCTCGATCGCCGCCGCCGCGGCCTCGATTTCGGCACGGCGCTGCTCGAGCTGCCGCGTCTGCGCCAGTTCGGCGTCTCGCTTGCGGGTAAGGATCTTGTAAACGCTTTTGTCGTTGCCGCCCCGAACGTCCTTGATCAGCTGGCGTAGTAAGGCAGGGTCCTCGACGGCCTCGGCCGCCTGCTGGCGTACCTTGGTGGATGTCCCCTTGGTCACGAACCGCGCGATCGCCTGCGCATCATGGGCGTCAATCGCAGCCTTGAGCTCCTCTTCTTCTTTGGCCGCCGCCAGGGTGCGCTCGGGGGCCTTGGGCTCCGGCAGCGGCGCGACCATCTTCTCAACGGGTTTCTCGAAGGGGGCCACCGCCGGCGGCGCTTTGCGAAACAAGCGCGAGAACAACGACATTTTACCTCGACTCTCTAAATCGCCTCGAGCCTCCCATTGTACCCAATCCTTGCGGAACTCCCCCTCACGGAACACCGCCGGGCAGAACATCCAACAGCCCTGTCGCCAGGGGCCGTCAATCGTGGCTCTTTGGTATTTGCTGAGCTGGAACCGGTGGGGCTGCCGCTGTCATCGCGTTGACACCGCGCAGGGATAGAACAGCATAGTAGACGACGCCGAGTATCACCCAGGCGGCGCCGAGCTTCTTCGCCGCGGGATCCATCGCATACAGGACGTAGACGATGATCAGGAGTCCCGTGAGCGGCAGGAGCAGATGGCGCCACCAGTTACCGGTGCGCTGGCGGATGAAATAGTGATGGATCACGGACAGGTGCAGGAGCACGAAGCCGCACAGGGCGCCGAAATTGACGACCCGGGTGAGATCGTCGACATGAGTTGAGAACAACAGACCGACAGCCAACGAAACTCCCGCGACCGCAAGAGTGCTGACGTATGGAGTCCGATAGCGTGGGTGCACTTTCGCCAGGATGGCGGGCATCTTGCGGTCGCGGGCCATCGCGAAAAGGATGCGGGAGACGGCCGCCTGGGCGGCCATGGCATTCGCGATGGCCCCACCGATCACCGTGGCGATGATGACGATGAGCCGCAGTCCGGAACCCCCGGCACGCTCGGCAACTTCGTAGAACGCCGTATCGTTCGAAGTGAAATGCATGCCGCGGGCGAGGTCGGTCGCCAACCAGGTCTGCAGCATGAACAACGCCCCAACGAGCCCCAGCGACAACAGCGTCGCGCGCCCCACAGCTTGCCGCTCACCCAGGCTTTCTTCTGAAAGGGTGGAGATCGCATCGAAACCGAGGAAGGACAGCACGGCCGTCGCGGTCGCACCGGCCACTGTCGCGAGCGAAAAGACACTCGGGTCATAGATCGGCTGCAGCGTCAATCTGCCGGCGCCCGCGCCTCCATAGAGCGCGTGCAACCCCAGGACGACGAACAACGCCAACGTGATCAACTCCATCACCAACAGGTAGCGATTCACCCGCGCCGTGAACTCGACGCCGAAGAAGTTCGCCACGGCGTTGAGCGATACGAAGCTCACCAGCCATACCCAGGAAGGAACCTGCGGCAGGATGGGCCGTAGCGCCACCGCGCTGAACAGGTACAGCAGCGACGGCACGAGAATGTAGTCCAGCAGGATGAGCCATCCAGAGAAGAATCCCGCGACCTCGTGCAGGCCACGCTGCGCATACGTATAAACGGAGCCCGCCAGTGGGAACGCTTCCGACATGGCCGCATAGCTGAGGGCGGTGAAGAGCATGCCGACCAGGCCGACGAGATAGGCCAACGGCGCCATCCCCTTGGCGTCGCTCCACACGAATCCGAATACCGTGTAGGGAGCGATGGGGACCATGAAGATCATTCCGAAGATGATCAGGTCGCCGATCGTCAGAGCACGGCGCAACTGCTGCCGGTAACCGAATTGCTCGATTGACATGCGCGTTGGTAAAGTGAGCCGATGTCCTCCCAGCATACCATCCATCAATGTCACCACGGCTGGGACAACTCCCAGGCACCCGTCGCCCGGGTCGCCCCCGGGGAGTCACTGGAGTTCGACGTGATGGAGGCCTCGGGCCGCCAACTTCACGAGAGCTCGACGGCCGCGGATATCGAGCGTCTCGACTTCACCAGGATAAACCCGCTCGCGGGCCCGGTTTTCATCGACGGTGCGGAGCCCGGAGACGTCCTGAAAGTGACCTTGCTGTCATTTGTACCCTCCGGCTGGGGTTGGACCGCCAATATTCCCGGTTTCGGCCTTCTGGCGGATGAGTTCAAGGAGCCGGCGCTGCAGCTGTGGCGCTACGATCCACGGACGCTCGAGCCGGCGTACTTCGGTCGCCGGGCACGAGTACCACTCAAGCCATTCACCGGCACGATCGGTGTGGCCCCTGCCGAGCCCGGCACCCACAGCGTAGTGCCGCCACGCCGCGTCGGCGGCAACATGGATGTGCGCGACATCGCCCTCGGTACGGAGCTTTTCCTTCCGGTCGAAGTCGCGGGCGCCTTGTTTTCGGTCGGGGACACCCACGCGGCACAGGGCGACGGCGAAGTGTGTGGCACGGCGATCGAAAGTCCGATGCGGGTGGCACTGCGCTTCGACCTGATCAAACAGCAGCCGTTGGCCTTTCCGCGCTTCAAGACACCAGGACCGGTCTCACGTCACCTGGACGCGCGCGGTTATGATACAACAACGGGCATCGGCCCCGATCTGCTGCAGGCCGCGCGGGACGCCGTGCGATCCATGGTCGAGCTCCTGATGAGGGAGCACAATATGCCCGCGATCGACGCCTACCTGTTGTGTAGCGTTTGCGGCGATCTGCGGATCAGCGAAATAGTCGACGTGCCCCACTGGACGGTCTCTTTTTACTTTCCCCGTGTTGTATTCGAGTAGTCTGATCGCCCCCGACGAGCCGCCGCCCTTCACGGAAACGCGGCGGCAAGGACGATCGAGCTTCGTCATCGTCGTCGATCACGCGAGCGCGCGGATCCCGCGAGGACTCCGCGATCTGGGCGTCGCCCCGTCCGAGTTAGAACGGCACATCGCCTGGGACATCGGCGCACTGGCGGTAGCGACCCGGGTCGCCGCGGCGCTCGATGCGCCACTGGTGGCGCAAAACTATTCGCGGCTCGTGATCGACTGCAATCGCGATCCGAAGGTGGCCACCTCGATCCCGACGCTGAGCGAGACGACCGAAATACCGGGAAACATGGGGCTGACCGACGAGCAACGCCTCGCCAGGCGCCAGTCGATCTTCGATCCCTATCATGCCCACATCAGTGCCCTCCTCGACGAGCGCGCCGCGGCCGGACGCCCCACCCTGCTAGTCGCTCAACACAGCATGACGAATGTTTTCAAGGGCGTCGGACGCGAGATGCACGCCGCCGTGCTCTATAACCGTGACCGCCGTTTCGCCGGCCTGGTGTTGGATCGGCTGCGGCGGGAACCCGCACTCGTCATTGCCGACAACCAACCCTACTTCCTCAGCGATACAACGGACTACACGATCCCGCGCCACGGCGAAGCCCGTGGCATCCCCCATGTGGAGATCGAAATACGCCAGGACCTCCTCCTGGAAGAAACCGGCCAGAAGGAATGGGCCGAGCGTATTACGCGCGTCCTGCGGGACGCCGAGCAGTCATTCCTGTCGTCGCAGTGACGGCCGGCCCGATGTCAGCGACGGCAAAATATGCTGGCGCGATCGGTCTTGCCGTTGCGGCCGTGGCCCTGCGCTGGGCACTCATCCCCTGGCTCGGCTCGGATACACCCTTCGCAACCGTCATTGCGGCGACGGCCATTGCGGTGTGGATGGGCGGTTGGGGGCCCGCACTCGTGGCCGCCAGCGTCGGATTCGTCGGCACGGGCCTTGCGATCGGCAGGCCGCTCGGCACGTTGCCGACCGACCGCGTCCACACCCTGATCGGGATCATCCTCTACTCGGCGACTTGCGCTCTGATCATCGGACTCGGCGAAGGAATGCGCCGGACTCGCGACGCCTACCGGCGCGCCCAGGAGCGGTTCCTGCGCTCCCAGGAAGCGGCGATCCAGGGCTACGGGTTGTTGAAAACCTTGCGGGATCCGGATGGCGGCGTGATGGACTTCGAGTTCGAGTACATCAATCCGCTGGGCGCCGCGATCAGCCGCTCGACACCCGAACAAGTCATGGGTCGGCGTGTCACGACCGTCATGCCGGGAGCCTGTGCCGCCGGGCTGTTCGATGCCATGCGTGAGGTCGTCCAGACAGGTATGCCGACAGATGTCGAGATCGCCGACGCTGGCAGCGCACCGACGCTCTGGCTGCGATACATGATCGTGAAGGTCGAGGATGGCACCGCCCTGTCCTTCTCCGACATCACGCAAACGAAAGAGCTGGCGCTCAGCCTCAAGCAACGTGCGGCGGACCTGCAGCGGGCCAACGCCGTCAAGAGCCTTTTTCTCGCCACACTGTCGCACGAATTGCGCAACCCACTCGCGCCGATCCGCAATGGCATCGCGATCCTGAAAGCCCGCATGCAACAGGCTCCCGACGACATCCATGACATGATGGAGCGCCAGATGCGGCTCGCGACGCGGCTGATCGACGATCTGCTCGATGCCAGCCGCATCGACCGCGGCAAGCTCGAGCTGCATCGGGAAGCCATCAGCGTCGAGTCGTTCGTGGCGGCGGCGATCGAGACCGCCCGCCCCAACATCGAGGCAAGGTCACTCCAACTCCTGGTGCACCAGGCGCCGCGGCCACTCTACGTCGATGGCGATCCGACACGGCTCGCACAGATCGTGGCGAACCTGTTGAACAATGCGGCGAAGTTCACCCCGGAGAACGGACGCATCGAGATCTGGACGCGCGCGAAAACGGAGCACGCCATCATCCGCGTCCGCGACAATGGAGTGGGTATTGCCCCCGGGGATCTGGGCCGGATCTTCGAAATGTTCGTGCAGTTGGATTCCAGCCGGAGCCAGGCGGCGGCCGGGCTGGGGTTGGGGCTGCCGCTGGCCCGCGAGTTGGCGCGACTCCACGGCGGTGACGTCACGGCGCGCAGCGGCGGATCCGGCAAAGGTAGTGAGTTCAGAGTGCGCCTGCCGCTCGCCAGCACGCCTGCCAGCCGTCCGGAACAAGTCGAGGTCACACCAGTCCCGGAGTCGCCCAGACAGGTGCTGATCGTCGACGACAATGTGGATGCGGCAACGAGCCTCGGTACGTTGTTACGCTACCGGGGCCACTCGGTCCATACGTGCTTCGACGGCTCGACTGCCTTCGCGGCGGCGACACGCTCACCGCCGGATGTCGCGTTCATCGATCTCAACATGCCGCATCCGGACGGCGCCGAGCTCGCCACCATGATTCGCGGACAACCGTGGGGCGTGAGCGTTAAACTCGTCGCACTCACCGGGATGGGTCAGCCGGCCGATCTCGAGCGCACGCGGGTCGCCGGCTTCGACGAGCATCTCACCAAGCCGGCCAATCCGGATGACCTGTTCAGGGCAGTTTCGACACTACGAGCAACGTGACACCGTGGCCTGCCACGATGTCGGTGAAGACTCCCGATTGATGACCCAGGTCCTTTTCCTTCCAGACATCGCGCAACCGGGCACCGTCGGGAAAACCGATGTCGGCCAGGTTGACTGAAACTTCGCGGCTACCCCTTGCACGGTTGAAGAGCCCCACGGCCACGCGTCCGCCGCTGAGCGGTTTCGTCCAGACATCCAGGTCGCCGCTCTGGTACAACCGATCTCCCTGGACGCCCAGGCTATCCTGGTCGATGGCGATGGCCTCGCGGTTGGTCAGGATGCGGGCGTCCGCCGCGCTCATGTGGGTCAGATCGTTGCCGGCCAGCAGGGGCGCGGCCAACAGGACCCAGAGGCTCATGTGCGTGCGGTATTCCTCCTCCTTCATCCCGCCGTTGCCGATCTCGAGCATGTCGGGGTCATTCCAGTGACCGGGCCCGGCAAACTTCGACAGCCCCGCCTGGCTGAAACCAATGGTGATCATGCGTCCATACGTGTCGTCGATGTCGGACGTGGTGCGCCACGCGGCGGCGCCCACTGAGGGCCCCCACTTCCAGGGCTCTTTCAAACCATACTGACACAGACTGTAGACGATGGGGCGACCGGTCGCCTGCAGGGCTGCGCCCATTTTGCGATAGGCCGCGATCATGAGATTACGTCCGGCATCCGGGTCACCGGGATGCTCGATCTGGAGCTTGCGCACGTCGTCGAACATCGAGCACAGATCGTACTTGAGATAATCCACACCCCACTGCGCGTACATCCGGGCATCCTGCACCTCATGGCCGAGGCTGCCTTCGTAGTGGGCGCAAGTCTTCGCTCCCGGGGAGGAATAGATCCCGAATTTGAGACCCTTGGAATGGATGTAATCCCCAAGGGCCTTCATGTCGGGGAAGCGCTCGTTGGGATGTAACACGCCGTCGGCGTCGCGCTTACCCTGCCACGTGTCGTCAATGTTCACGTAGACGTAGCCGGCATCTCTCATTCCCGTACTGACGAGAGCATCCGCCGCCGCGCGGATATCCGCGTCGGTGACGTGTCCGGCGAAATGATTCCAGCTGTTCCACCCCATGGGCGGAGTGGCTGCTATCAGGAGAAGGGCAACAAGTTGAGCGCTCATAGCACCCTATCATGACGCAAACGGACCACCCCGTTCCAGATTTGTGACCTTGCGAGCTGAAGGTTACGGGTGCGACGCTCGGGAACGACTGTCGAAACAGGGGGGCGCCATGGGGGCACACGTGTGTGTGAGATCCACAGAGCGGACGGCAGCAAAGGCGCGTGCGCTCGTAGGGATACTTTACTCGATTGCCGGAATCGTGGGTATGACAGGCGCCGCCGCGGTCGCTCAAGACGCCGGACCGCCGACAACGGCGGGGACACCGGCAAATGCCAGCGGTCTCGAGGAAGTTGTCGTCACCGGCTCGCGCATCGAGCGCTCGACGTTCAACACACCCAATCCCGTCACGGTGTTGGGCGCCAAGGACATTCAGAATCTCGGCCTCACCAACGTGGGCCAGGTGGTGGGCGAGTTACCACAGAACTCCAACTTCTTCGCCGCCAACAATGTCGGCCTTGGAAACTTCAACGTGGGAGCGCAGCTCGCGAACCTGCGTGGACTGAACCCCTTCTTCGGTACGCGAACCCTGACCATGATCGACACTGAGCGTGTGGTGCCCCAGGCCACGGGTGGCGGCGTGGACATAACGCTGATCCCCTCGATGCTGGTGGCGAGAACCGAGGTGGTCACCGGCGGCGCGTCCGCCGTCTACGGATCCGACGCCGTGGCCGGTGTGGTCAACATCATCCTCGACAAGAAACTCGTTGGATTCAAAGCCCAGGCCGATTACGGCCAGACGTCGTCCCATGACGGCGGAGACACGCACTTTTCCCTGGGCTACGGCGCGGACCTGGGGGACCGCGCCCACTTCATAATCGGCGGTGAGTACGAGAATGCACAGGACATCGGGCTGTGCTCACAGGTGCGTGACTGGTGCAAGAATGCCGCTGCGCTGTACACCAACACGCTGTACAACGGAAATGCGCAGTTCCACATCCCGGCCAACGGCCAGCCTCACTACATAATCGGTCCGAACGCGACACTCCCGAACCAGAGCCTGACGGGTGTCCTGACACCGTGCAAAACCTTCGATCCCGTCAGCCGGCTGTGCACCTCGCAGGGGCCGCAGTGGGTTTTCAATTCCGCGGGCACCGCCGCCACGCCTTACAATCCCGGCCTCTACGCCGATGGCGCGGGTACCTTCGGATTCAGCCAGGGTGCCAGCCCCGGTGTGGGCGCCTACGACGGCACCACGCTCAAGCCGGCCGTCAAGCGCTACACGGGTCTGGCGGACGTGGATTTCAAGATAACGGACAACCTGAGCTCCTTCATCCAGGTTTTATACGCCAAGAGTGAGGCGGTGAACCGTATCGCCAATGGTGCCATCGGCCCCATCGCGCTCGAGGTCGCCCCCGGTGCATTCATTCCCCTCAGCAGCCAGATCGCAGCCGACAACCCTTACCTGCCTGCACAATTCCAGCCAGGGGGCGCGAACGCGCTGCCCGCAAACGGGGCGCTCCTGGGCTACAACATGAACGCCATCGCGCCGGCCCGGAACCAGACCAACAACGACGTCGTGCGCATCACGGGTGGCTTGAAAGGTCAGATCTCCTCGAGCTGGAACTGGGATGCGTATTTCGAGTGGGGCCAGAACAAGAACGACCAGGCCCTGTTCCACAACGTCGTCGGCACCTATCTGCAGTTCGCGCTGGATGCCTATCGCGATCCCAACAACGGCAATATCGTCTGCCGTGCGACACTGCCCGGGCCCGCCTTCAACGCAGCTGCCGCCGGCTGTGTCCCGCTGAATCTCTTCGGCGCCAACAGTGCCAGCCAGGCAGGGCTCGATTACGCGTTCCGCACGCTCCGCGAGTTCTCCACGCTGAAGCAGGCCGTCATATCGGCCAACATCGGGGGCAACCTGTTCGACGGCTTCGGCGCGGGACCGGTCAAATCCTCATTCGGCGTAGAGGCCCGTCGGGATACCGCCGATGTCACCCACGACCTCGCCCATCAGCCCTGGTACAACGCGTATTTCCTGAGCTACGGCCTGGACTACGCCGGCCGGATCTCCGTCCTGGAGGGCTACGGCGAGGTCAATGTACCGGCGCTGAAGGATCTCCCGTTCGCCAAGTACGTCGAGCTCGACGCGGCGCTCCGCGAAACGAACAACAAGAACAAGGACGAGACCGCCGCTTCGGCCACCGACGGCCTGGAAGTCACCCACAACATCGCCAGTTGGAAGCTCAGCGGCATCTGGGACCTCAACGACTGGTTCCGACTGCGCGGCACGCGCTCGCGCGACGTACGCGCCGCCGGCTTCCGCGAGCTGTATGAATCCTACGCCGTGACGGCCGGTGGGCCGTTCGGTACGATCACCAACCCCAATAACAACCAAAGCCAGATCGTCACGGCCCTCACCGGCGGCAACGTCCATCTCGAGCCCGAGAGAGCCGACACCACGACGATCGGCTTCGTGGTCGCGCCCAAGTCCGGGCCCCTGGACCGCTTCCAGTTCTCCGCGGACTGGTACAAGATCACCATCAACGATCCGATCACCGGCCCGCCGTTCGCCCTCGGTGTGCAGAACATAGTGAACCTCTGCTCCCAACATCAGCAGGCGTTCTGCGATCGCATTACCTTCGGCACACCCGGCGACTTCTCGACCATCCAGACCATCAACAACACCGCGGTCAATATCGGCAAGTACGAGATCCGGGGC
>DAITMW010000200.1:0-14050 GCA_036834945.1 Steroidobacteraceae bacterium | reverse complement strand
GTGGCGCGTGAATTCGCCGGCAAGCGCAGCATCGCGCGTCACCAGATGATCTACAAAGCCATCGGCGAGAGCGTAGGCCGCGAGATCCACGCACTCTCCATCGAAGCCCTCACCCCCGAAGAAGCCCTAACATGACCCCTCAACGCCTAGCCTCGCGGGCAAAAGGGGCGCAGCCCGCGATGCGTCCGCAGCGCCCTTTTGCCCGCCGCCAAACGAAGCCGCAACCTCAGTCCGCCGAAAGCGCCGCAGGCGACTTTCGGCCAATTTAAATGGACAAGCTGCAGATCCAGGGGGGCGTCCCCCTCGAGGGCGAAGTACGCATTTCCGGTGCCAAGAACGCGACCTTGCCGATCCTGGCCGGTGCACTGCTGGCGGACGATCCGGTGATGGTCGCGAACGTGCCTCATCTGAAAGACGTCACGACGACCGTGGAGCTCCTCGGGCGCATGGGCGCGACCGTCACGATCGACGAGCGCATGCGGATCGAGGTCGACGGCTCGACGGTGAAGGAATGCTTCGCCCCGTACGAGCTCGTGAAGACGATGCGTGCCTCCATTCTCGTGCTCGGGCCACTCGTGGCGCGCTTCGGTAGCGCCGATGTGTCGCTGCCGGGCGGATGCGCGATCGGTGCGCGGCCCGTGAACATTCATGTCGCGGGACTGCAGGCGATGGGTGCGGACATCACCATTGAAGGTGGTTACATCAGAGCGCGTGCGTCGCGTCTGAAAGGTGCGCGCCTCGTGCTCGATACCGTGACCGTCACGGGTACCGAGAATCTGATGATGGCGGCGACGCTGGCCGATGGCGAAACGATCATCGAGAACGCCGCACGCGAGCCTGAAGTGGTGGATCTCGCGAACTTTCTCATCTCGATGGGCGCGAAGATCCAGGGAGCCGGCACGGACAAGATCGTCATCAACGGTGTCGAAAGGCTCCGTGGGACGACCTACGACGTTCTTCCCGATCGCATTGAGAGCGGCACCTATCTCGTCGCCGGGGCGATCACGAGTGGTCACGTGCGGGTGAAGAATACGCGGCCGGATCATCTCGACGCCGTCATTGCCAAGCTCGAGGAGGCCGGGGCGAAGATCGGCGTGGGTGACAACTGGATCGATGTCGACATGCGCGGCAAGCGGCCGAAGGCCATCGATGTGCGCACCGCGCCCTATCCGGCGTTCCCGACCGACATGCAGGCGCAGTTCGCGGCACTCAATACGGTGGCCTCGGGTGTCGGGACCATCATCGAGACCATCTTCGAGAATCGGTTCATGCACATGCTCGAGATGAGGCGCCTCGGCGCGGAGATCAGACTCGAGGGCAACACGGCGATCATCCGCGGCGTCGACAAGCTCACTGCCGCTCCGGTGATGGCTACCGATTTGCGTGCTTCCGCTAGTCTTGTTCTAGCCGGGCTGGTGGCCGAGGGGCAAACTGACGTGGAGCGGATTTATCACATCGATCGCGGCTACGAGGCGATCGAGGAGAAGCTCGCGCAGCTCGGTGCTCAGATTCGGCGGGTGCCGAACTGATCTATTGGCGAAAAGTCGCCTGCGGCGCTTTTCGCGGAGTTGGGCGCGACGCCTGATTTGAGCCGCGGGCAAAAGCGTGGTTTTGCCCGCTAAGCGTGGGCGGTGAGTGGTAGGCCAGCCAGCGTGGGTCGTGAGTGGTCCGCGGTGAGCGGTGGGCCGCTAAGCGTGGGCGGTGGGTGGTGGGCCAGTCAGCGTGGGTCGTGAGTGGTCCGCGGTGAGCGGTGGGCCGCTGGGCGTGGGCGGTGAGAGCACTGTCGGACGCTGCTGACTGCGTGACGTCATGATGGCGTCGTAGACTCATCGACGTTTGGCGGTGGGTTTGCGACCTGCAGGAGAAGCTATGCGAATCGGCATGATCGGACTCGGGCGCATGGGCGCCAACATGGTGCGTCGGCTGCTCAAGGGTGGCCACGAGTGCGTCGTTTACGATCGGTCGGCCGATGCCGTGAAGGCTTCTGTCGAGCAGGGGGCGCGTGGCGCCGCTTCGTTGGCGGAGCTCGTTGCCGGGCTGGCTGCTCCGCGCGCCGTGTGGATCATGGTCCCCGCTGGCATCGTCGATTCTGTGATTTCCGAGCTGCGCCCGCTGCTCAAGAGCGGCGACATTCTCATCGACGGCGGCAATTCCCACTATCACGACGACATTCGCCGTTCGAAGAAGCTGCGTGACGAGGCAGGCATCCACTACGTCGATGTTGGAACGAGCGGTGGCGTGCTGGGTCTTCAGGAAGGCTACTGCCTGATGATCGGCGGTGACGAGACGGCCTTCAAGACACTCGAGCCGATTTTCGCGACGCTGTCTCCCGGTGGGCGCCAGCCGCAGGGCAAAGGCGAAACGGCCGCCGCGATGGGGTATCTCCACTGCGGTGCCTCCGGTGCCGGTCACTTCGTGAAGATGGTTCACAACGGCATCGAATACGGCCTGATGGCCGCGTACGCGGAAGGGTTGAATATCCTGAAGCATGCCGACGCCGGCATGCACAAGTCGGAAACCGACGCGGAGACCGCGCCGTTGGGCAACCCGGAGCTGTACCAATACCAACTGGATACCGGCGCCATCGCGGAAGTCTGGCGCCATGGCAGCATCATCTCCTCGCGCCTGCTCGACATCACCGCGGCAGCGCTGGCGCAAGACCCGAAGCTGCAGCAGTTCGGGGGGCGCGTATCCGATTCGGGCGAGGGTCGCTGGACGGTGCAGGCTGCCATCGAGGTGGGCGTGCCGGCGTTCGTGTTGAGCGCGGCGCTGTACTCGCGTTTCGATTCGCAGGGCCGGGCGGAGTATGCCGACAAGCTGTTGTCGGCCATGCGGCTCGGCTTCGGCGGGCATCTCGAAAAGAAGTCCTGAGAGGTTTGTATGCAGCGCCGTGATGCCGATGCCCTGGTGTTGTTCGGGGCGACCGGGGACCTCTGTTATCGCAAGATCTATCCTGCTCTGTACCAGCTCGTGCGGCGCCGGGTGCTCAACGTGCCGGTGATCGGTGTCGCGCGGGCGGGTTGGAAGCAGGAGCAGCTCGCGGAGCGCGTGAAGAAGAGCATCACGGATTTCGTGAAGGATCGGGACGAGGAAGTCGTGCAGCGGTTCGTCAGTCTCCTGAAGTACGTGGATGGGGACTATCAACAGCGCGCGACGTTCGAATCGCTGCGCAGGGCGCTCGGCAATGCCCAGCGTCCGCTCAACTACCTGGCGATTCCCCCGAGTGTGTTCGAGGTCGTGATCGATCACCTGGGCAACACGATGGAAGGGGCGGATCCGCGCATCGTGATCGAGAAGCCCTTTGGTCGCGATCTCGCCTCGGCCCAGGAGTTGAACCAGATCCTGCTGAAGCGTTTTTCCGAGTCGCGCATCTTCCGCATCGATCATTACCTCGGCAAGGAGGCGGTGCAGGGCCTGTTGTATTTCCGATTCGCGAACTCGTTCCTCGAGCCGGTGTGGAATCGCAACTACGTGGCGAGCGTCCAGATCACCATGGCCGAGAAGATGGGCATGAATGGACGCGGCAAGTTCTACGAGGAAACGGGCGCGATTCGCGACGTGATGCAGAACCACCTGCTGCAGATACTCGCATTCCTCGCCATGGAGCCGCCGGTGAATTCGGAAGGCGAGTCGCTGCGCGATGAGAAGGTGAAGGTGTTGAAGTCCGTCCGTCCCGCAAAACTGGAGAACACGGTCCGCGGGCAATTCCGCGGCTATCGCCAGGAGCAGGGCGTGGCTCCCGATTCCAAGGTGGAGACCTTCGCCGCCATGAAGCTGGAGGTCGATTCGTGGCGTTGGGGTGGGGTGCCGTTCTATCTCCGCGCGGGCAAGAATCTGCCCGTCACCGCGACCGAGGTGGTGGTCGACCTGCGTCCGCCGCCGACTCACGTGTTCGGCGAGCTCGGTCCCGAGCAACCCAACTATCTGCGCTTCCGTGTGGGTCCCGATGTTGCGATCGCATTGGGGGCGCACGCCAAGAAGGCAGGTCCCACCATGCAGGGCAGGGAAGTGGAGCTGTTCGTGTCGCAGCAGCAGGCCGATGAGATGGATGCGTACGAGCGCCTGATCGGTGAGGCGATGATTGGCGACACCGCGCACTTCGCGCGGCAGGATGAGGTCGAGGCCGCCTGGGCCATCGTCGACCCGGTGTTGGGGTTGAAGTCGAGCCCCTACGTGTACACGCCGGGGACCTGGGGGCCGCAGGAGGCGGACCTGCTCATCAGCGGACCGTGCTCGTGGCACAACCCGGGCGCGACGGCGCAGACCTGGACCCGAGCCTGCGCGCCTTTGGAGATGACGAAGTTTGCTCCTTGATGGGCTGCAAGTCGCCTGCGGCGCTTGCAGCGGAGTTGAGCGTGGTGCACGACTTGGCGCCGCGGCTACGCGCCCCGGGGACAAAAGCGTGGTTTTGCCCGCTAAGCGCGGGGCTTTAGCTCGTGCGCGGTCGCTCGCTGACGTGGGCTTTGAGTTCCAGGTTGCGCCGGCCGCGCAGCACCTTGATGGTGAGCACCGAGCCGGGCTTCGTGTTTGCAATCCGGGCGAGTGCATCCTGCGCGCTGTTGAGCGCAGTACCGTCGACGGCCAGCAGGAGGTCGCCCGGTTGTAGTCCCGCCTGCTGACCCGGGCTGCCGACATACAGGCTCGCAACGAGTACTCCGCCCTGCGCGACGCCGAGTTGCGCGGCCTGCTCGTCGGAGATGTCCTCCGGGACGATACCGATCCAACCTCGGATGACACGGCCGTGCGCGATGATGTCGCTCAGCACCCCGCGCACCATGTTGACGGGGATGGCGAAGCCGATGCCTTCGACGCCGAGGCTCTTGGCGACGATGGCGGTGTTGATCCCGATGAGGGCACCGCTCGAATCCACGAGCGCGCCGCCGGAGTTGCCGAAGTTGATCGGCGCGTCGGTCTGGATGAAATCCTCCAGTGGGGCGATGCCGAGCTGCTGGCGGCTCGTGGCGCTGACGATCCCATGGGTGACGGTGTGCGACAGTCCGATCGGGTTGCCGATGGCGAGGACGACATCGCCGACCTTGAGTTGGTCCGAGCGCCCGAAGGTCGCGATCGGCAGGTTCTTGAGATCGATCTTCAGCACGGCGAGGTCGGTATCCGGGTCGCGGCCGACGACGTGCGCCTCGGCGACCCGGCCGTCTTCGAGCTGTACCGCGACCGAGTCCGCATTGGCGATGACGTGGTGGTTGGTGACGATGTGGCCGCTTTCGTCAACAATGACCCCGGAACCCAGGCTGCGCTCGATCCGATCCCGGGTGCGGGGCAGGAAGTCGCCAAATAGACCGCCGAATTGCGGCGCGACGCGCTCGCGGACCAGGCGGGAGGTGTAGACGTTCACCACCGAAGGGGCCGCTCGCTGTACGGCGGCGGCATACGTCACCCGAGCCGGTGCCGGCAGGGCGGGTGTCGACGCGACCGGCATGGGGAGCGCCGGCGCAACCCCTCGCCGGATCAAGTCGGGCCGCACGGCAACTATCACGAAGGCGAGGGCCAATCCGCCCACCACCGATCCGACCACGAACGTAAGCCCGCGACCCACGCGCTCCAGCATCAATTTTTACTCCGCTCAATTTCCGCGCCTCGGTCAAGCGGGCAATCGGCCTGCCGTGTTCCTTGGGTGCGCGGATGGTGATGATCGTTTGTGTATAATGCGCCGCCCCCCGCAAGCCGGAAACTGCACAGCAAACCGGAAGCTGTCTCCTCGGCGCGTCTCGAGCGTGCGTGTGTGCTTGCTGGGTTTTTGGCGGTTTGGGCGGGTTGGAGAACAATTCGATGGCGGATAATGCAGCGGTCGCCGACGAAGGTGCGGACCTGAGTCGACGCAAGTTTCTGACGAATGCCACCATAGCCACTGGGGTTGTGGGTGCCGCATTCGTCGCCGTGCCGTTCGTGGAGTCGTGGACTCCCTCGGAGAGAGCCCGCGCGCTGGGTGCGCCGACGGAGCTCGATGTCTCGAAGATCGATCCGGGCCAGATGACCATCGTCACCTGGCGGCGGCAGCCGATTTATGTCGTGCGGCGCACACCGGAAATGGTGCAGCACCTGCAGGGTCACGACGGCGATCTCAAGGATCCGGAGTCCAAGAGCTCGGATCAGCCCCCGTATGCCGCGAACGTTTTGCGCGCGCGCAAGGCGGAATATCTCGTCCTGATCGGGACCTGCACGCACCTGGGCTGCCTGCCGAAGCAACGCTTCGAGGCCGCCAGCGCGGAGATGGGACCCTCGTGGCCGGGCGGCTTTTTCTGCCCCTGCCACGGCTCGCGATTCGACCTTTCCGGCCGGGTGTTCAACGGCTCGCCGGCTTCGGTGAATCTGCGCGTGCCGCCGTACGAATATCCGAATGAGAAGACGCTGCGGGTCGGCGCCGATGAAAGGGGAGCTGCCTGATGGCCGTGCCACAACAATCCGGGGATGCGCCGAAGAAGGGTCTCCTGGGCTGGCTGTACCAGCGGCTGCCCATCGATGAGTTCATCAAGACACAGCTGACCGGTTACTACGCGCCGAAGAATTTCAACATCTGGTACTTCTTCGGGTCGCTCGCGCTGCTGGTGTTGGTGATGCAGCTGGTCACCGGCATCTTCCTCACGATGTTTTACAAGCCGGGTGAGCTGACCGCGTTCGACTCGGTCGAGTTCATCATGCGCGAGGTGGATCACGGGTGGCTCATCCGCTACCTCCATTCGACCGGCGCATCGGCTTTCTTCATCGTCGTCTACCTTCATATGTTCCGGGCGCTCCTGTACGGGTCGTACAAGGCGCCGCGTGAGCTGTTGTGGCTGCTCGGCATGGCCGTGTACCTCGCCCTCATGGCCGAGGCGTTCATGGGCTACGTGCTGCCCTGGGGCAACATGTCGTTCTGGGGCGCACAGGTGATCGTCAACCTGTTCGGCACGATTCCCGCGATCGGCCCGCCGCTCGTCGAGTGGATCCGTGGTGACTACGGCATCGCGGACGCGACGCTGAACCGGTTCTTCTCCCTGCACGTCGTCGCTGTCCCGCTGGGATTGCTGCTGCTGGTGCTGTTGCACCTGGTCGCGCTGCGGCAGACCGGATCGAACAATCCCGACGGCATCGAGATCAAGAAAAACCTCGGCAAGGATGGTCATCCGGTCGACGGCATTCCGTTCCACCCGTATTACACGGTGAAGGACGTTTTCGGTGTTGGCGTGTTCTTCGTGCTCTTCGCCATCATCGTGTTTTTCGTGCCGACGTTCGGTGGCCTCTTCCTCGAAGGACCGAACTTCGATCAGGCCAATCCGATGTCGACTCCGGAGCACATCGCGCCGGTGTGGTACTTCACTCCGTTCTACGCGATCCTGCGCGCCGTACCGGATCAGCGTATGGGCGCGCTGCTGATGGGAATCGCAGTGGTGTCGTTCTTCTTCCTGCCGTGGCTCGACAAGTCGCCCGTGAAGTCGATGCGTTATCGCGGACCGATCTCGCGGATCATGCTTGCGGTGTTCGTCGTGTCGTTCATCGCACTCGGATACCTGGGATTGCAGCCTGCGGAAGGCTTGTATGTGGCCCTCGCGCGCATTTTTGCCGTGGGGTATTTCGCTTACTTCTGGCTCATGCCGTTCTACTCGCGCGTGAGTGTTGATCCGGTGAAGCAGGTGCCTGACAGAGTGGTGTTCAATGCGCACTAATAAGAAGCGCGCCGGAGGGCGCTACCTGCTCGCAGGTGCGGTCGAGTTGGTTCTGGTCACAGTGGCCTCGGCTCTTCTCGGTACCGTCCATGCGGCCGAAGACAATGCCGGTAAAGCGGCGGAGGAGCCCGAGAAGCCCCTGCTGGGCGCCGACTGGAAGACGACCAAGGCGGGAACCAACGTAGAAGACACCGCTTCCTTGCAGAGGGGCGCCCGCAACTTCGTGAACTATTGCCTCGGCTGTCATTCGATGAAGTACGAGCGGTGGTCGCGGATGGCGAAGGATCTGGATATCCCCCCGGACCTGCTCGAGAAGGTCATCCTTCCGCCGGGCGACAAGCCGGCCGACTACATCCTGACGACCATGCCGGCGAAGGACGCTGAGACCTGGTTCGGCAAGACTCCGCCGGACCTGTCGCTCATTGCCCGCTCGCGCGGCAAGGACTACATCTACCAGCTCTTCACGACTTATTACGTCGACCCCACGAGGCCGACCGGTGCCAACAACCTGCGGCTGCCGGCGGTGGCCATGCCGGCCGTGTTGTCGCCGCTGGAAGGGGTGAAGCGCGCCGTCTTCAAGAAAGACGGTGAGTTCGATCATTTCGAGATGCTGGCGCCAGGACAGCTGACCCAGGCGGAATACGAGGGGTTCGTGCGGGATACGGTGAACTTCCTGGACTATGTCGGCGAACCTTCGCAGGCGGCGCGCCGCTCGCTGGGAGTCTGGGTGGTCCTGTTCCTGCTCGTGTTCACCTGGCTCGCCTGGCTGATGAAGAAGGAATACTGGAAGGACGTGCACTGATCTCGATTGCCGGGGAGCGGGCCGTCTAGGACGGTCCGCTCCCCGGAATCTGTGACACAGACTGGGTTTTGCGTGACGCGTGGAATTGAGCGCTAGCAGAGCCGGTGTATGCTCGATGAGTCGGGTGCCCTGAGGGGCGGTGACGGCGGGAGCGGGAAGTTGTCGAGCAGACGATCCATCATGACGCTGTTCTCTGCGCCGAATGACCCTTTCAGTCATCGCACGCGCATCGTGTTGGCCGAAAAAGGCATCAGCATCGATATCGTGAGTGTGGACTCCGCGAAGTTCCCGGAGGACCTGCTCGATCTCAACCCCTACCACAGCGTGCCGACGTTGGTCGATCGGGACCTGGTTCTGTATGACTCGCGCGTCATCATCGAATACCTCGACGAGCGTTTCCCGCATCCCCCGCTCATGCCGGTGGATCCCGTTACGCGCGCGCAATTCCGTCTCGCCCTCTATCGCATCGAGCGTGACTGGTACAGCCTGGTGCAGCAGATCGAGGCGGAGCCCGACAAGAAGCAGACGGTGAAGCTGAAGAAGATCCTGCGGGACACCATTCTGCAGAGCACCGAGCTGTTCAAGATCAAGCCGTACTTTCTCTCCGACGAATTCTCACTCGTGGACGCGAGCATCGCACCGGTGCTGTGGCGCTTGCCGTATTATGAGATCGATCTGCCGCCCCAGGCGCAGCCGATCATCAAGTACGCCAGCCTCATTTTTTCGCGGCCGGCCTTTCGCGAAGGCCTGTCGGAGAAAGAGCAGGAGATGCGGCTCCTTTAGTCCTCCTTCCGACCAGTCTCATGACCACCAGTCCCGCCCCGCCCAAGCGTCCCTACCTGTTACGAGCCATGCACCAATGGATCAGCGATTGCGGCAATACCCCGCACGTGATCGTCGATGCCGACCGCGCTGGCTCCGAGATCCCCAAGGCCTATGTGAAGGAAGGGAAGATCGTTCTCAACCTGAGCTTCACGGCAACGCAGCGTCTGAAGCTCGGAAATGACGCTATCGAGTTCGATGCGCGCTTTGCTGGCGTCGTCCATCATCTGTCCTTTCCGGTAGCCGCGGTGATGGGGATTTATGCCCGGGAGACGGGGGAGGGGATGGTGTTCTCCGACCAGGATCTCGGGCCGGAGCCACCCCGGCCGCCGGGCACCACGGAAGAAGGCAACGGCAACGCGGCTCCTCAGCGGGCGCGGCCGCAGCTGAAAGTCGTCAAGTAGACCCCTCCGGGGCGCTGTGGAAGCGCGAGGGGACCTGAAAGCCAGGGAGCTGAGGGTCAGGACCTGAGGGTCAGGACCTGAGGGTCAGGACCTGTGGGCCAGGACCCGTGGGCCAGGGACTCCCCGTTTCCGGAGAGTCCCCTACCGTGAGGAAAGCGGGCCTATAAGCCGGGTTCTGTCGAGGGTGATCATTCCTCTGGGACCCACGTCACCGTGGGCCTCAAGCGGCCTACCCGGAAGCGCGCGCGGATCGGCGCTGCCCCTTACGGCGCCCTCCGGCCCGGAAAAACCGGGCTGGTTGGCACCGCTCGAGCGGCTTCCCTATTTGGCCTTGCTCCAGGTGGGGTTTACCGTGCCGGCCTTGTTACCAAGGACGCGGTGCGCTCTTACCGCACCGTTTCACCCTTACCGGCTACTGCGGCTTGCGCCGCGGCAGCTTAGGCGGTCTGCTCTCTGTTGCACTTTCCGTGGGCTCACGCCCCCCAGGCGTTACCTGGCACCTGATCCGCCGGAGCCCGGACTTTCCTCCATCCCGGTGTTGCCACCGGAACAGCGATCACCTGGCCTGCTTTCCGGGGATCACGATACGGCCAACTTCCGGGAAGTCAATCTTCAGGGTCCGATTTGCCGTGGGCGCCGCCCCGGGTGGCGAGCGCGTAGGCCTCATTGCGGGTGGCGCCGGTCAGCTGGGCGGCGATAGCGGCGGCTCTGCTGGGTGGAAGCTCCTTCGACAGGAGATCGACGGCGCGACGTAGCAGCTGCGGGTCAACCGTGCTCGCTGTTGTAGGTGCGCCGTGGACGACGATCGTGATCTCGCCGCGCTGGAAGTTTGAGTCTCCCTGCGCCTGCGCTGTCAGCTCGGAAAGGCTCCCGCGATAGATGGTCTCGTGGGTTTTTGTCAGCTCGCGCGCTACCACGGCCTGGCGATCGCCCCCGAATTCAGTGGCGAGATCCGTGAGCGTTGCGCCGATACGGTGGGGCGCTTCGAAAAACACCAGTGTCCGGGTTTCGTTCGCGAGCTTCGCCAGCTCCGTGCGGCGCTCACGCTCGCGCGTGGGAAGAAAGCCCTCAAAGCAGAATCGGCTCGTGGGTAGTCCGGCGACCGCCAACGCGGTGGTGATGGCGGATGGGCCGGGAATGGCCACGACCTCGAAGCCGGCGCGCGCGGCATGGCTCACGAGCTCGAAGCCTGGGTCGGACAGCAGAGGTGTGCCTGCATCGCTGACGAGCGTTATGACTTCGCCGGCCTCGAGTCGCGCGAGCAGGTCCGGAAGACGCTGGGTCTCGTTGTAAGCATGCAGCGACAGCATCGGGCGTGTGATGCCGATGGCCTGAAGCAGGTTCTGAGTATGGCGGGTGTCCTCGGCCGCAATGAGATCCGCATTTTCCAGGGCTTCCCGTGCGCGGGTACTCAAATCGCCCATGTTGCCGATTGGAGTCGCTACGACTTGCAGCCGGCCGCGGGGGTTCACCACTATAATCCTCTCTCGAAAGCCGCAAATCCGCGGCCGCTATCCGGGCCATCCTGCCCGCCAATGAAAGGTCCGGCAACCGATGTTGTTCGCGCGATGGATCATCCGCTTCGCTGTGGTCGTTACGGCGGCGCTCGCCCTGACAGGGTGTCCGAGTATCGTGCGGCAGGGGGAAGTCCCTCCTTCGGTCGATCGGGCCGAAGCGTTGGCGCGCCAGGGGGACCAGTCGGGCGCGGCCCGGGTTTTCGAAGCGTTGGCTTCGCAGAACAGCGGCGCGGATCGTAACGAGTACCTTTTTCGCGCAGTGCGCGCGTACCTTGCGGGACGCCTTCCCGAGGAAGCGGCACGTACGTTGGCGACTGTTCAAACGCCTCTGAATCCGCAACAGAACACGCGCTACGCATTGCTGGATGTTGAGATCGCATTGGCGCGTGGCCAAGGCGCACAAGCGTGGCAGAAGGTCAGTGTCATGACCCTGCCGGCAACCGTGCCGGAGGCCGTGGAGTATCTCAAGGATCGCCAGGCAGCGGCGTTTGCGGCAGGCCGTCCTGCCGATGCCGTGGCCGCCGAAATATCGCTCGAGCCCTGGCTCGCCAACGCACAGGACTTGCGTCAGAGCCGTATCACTCTGCTCAACGAGCTGCGTGAGGCGAGCGAACGCGGTGTCAAAATCGACCCGCGCAGCACGAACGACCCGGTAGTGCGTGGCTGGCTCGAGCTCGCTCCCTTGGCGGCCAGCGCGGCGCGCAATCCTAACGCGGCCATCCCCGAGATCGAGGCCTGGCGCGGACGCAATCCCAACCATCCGGCCAATGAGATCGTCCGCACGCAATTGCTTGGCAATGCGCAGGTGCAACCTTTGGAGGCCGCGGAGGCACATATCGCGCTGCTGTTGCCTATCAGTGGCAGAGCGGGCGCTGCCGCGACACAGGTGCGCGATGGCTTCATGACGGCGTATTACCAGTCCGCGCCTGCGCAACGGCCGCGTGTACGTGTGTATGACACTGCGGAGGGCGGCGGGATCGCGGAGGCGGTCACGCGTGCTACGCAGGAGGGAGCGGAATTCATCGTCGGTCCGCTGACAAGGGAGGAAGTCGTTGCAGCTGCCGACCTCGCCTCACGTCATCCGCCTGTTCTGGCGCTCAATTTCTTGCCGAATGACCGGCCCGCTCCGGCGGCGTTTTATCAATACGCACTGTCGCCTGAGGATGAGGCGCGCCTTGCGGCGCGGCGCATTCTCGACGACGGGCACCGGCACGGGGTGGCGTTGGTCCCCTCCGGTGACTGGGGGACCCGCGTCCTCGCGGCGTTCAAACAGGAGTTGGAGGCTGGGGGCGGCACCTTGTTCGCCACGGCGACCATCGATCCGGCACAGACCGACTACTCCGAGGAAGTGCAGCAGATCCTTCGCATCACGGATAGTCGGGCGCGCTACAAGCGACTGGAGTCGATTCTGGGCACCAAGCTGGCCTTCGAGCCGCGCCGGCGCTCGGACCTCGAGTTCATTTTCGCGCCGGCGCAGGCTGGTACCGAGCGCCTTCTGCGGCCGCAGCTGCGATTCCACTACGCCGGGGACGTGGCGACCTACGCGACGTCGGACGCCTTCGAGCCGGATCCCCGCGCGAATCAGGATCTCGAGGGACTGATGTTTCCTGACATGCCGTGGATGTTGGGCGGTGATCTCGCGGAGGCGGTGCGATCCGCCGTGCGCGAAGCGTGGCCGAGCGGCGGCCCCCGCCGGGGACGCCTGTTTGCGTTCGGATTCGATGCGTATCGGCTGGCGGTGGCGCTGCGTGGTACTGCTACGCCGAACAGCATCAACATCGAAGGCCTGACGGGGCGGCTCACGGTGGATAACGATCGGCGTATTCACCGCGACCTGGTCTGGGCGCAAATCCATGGCGGCGAACTCCGCGTATTGCAGCCGCCCAACGCCGCGGCGGCGCCGGCGGCGGCACAGGTAGTGCCTACGCAGTAATACGAACGTAGATGGCAAGGAAGCCAGGATGAGCGAAAAGGAAGGAACAACCGCACCCCGTGCGCGGTTCTCGCGGCGTCCTACTGGACGCCGGACCCTGCAGCAGCGCATCGGCCAGCGGGCCGAGGACATTGCGTGCGATTTCCTTCGCGCGCGGGGTCTCGAAATCCTCGAGCGCAATTTTCGACGAAAACTAGGCGAGCTCGATATCGTCGCGAGGGCCGGCGACGTACTCGTAATCGTCGAGGTCCGCTGCCGCGCCTCAGTGCGTTTCGGCGGGGCAGCCGCCAGTGTCGATGGGCGCAAGCAGCAGCGCCTGGTCCGAGCCGCCGCTCAATTCCTGCAGCAGCGCCGCAATTTTTCCCACCTGCGAGTCCGTTTCGACGTCATCTCGGTTTCGGAAACCGGCCTCACGCCACCGCGCGTCGAGTGGTTCCAACACGCTTTTTTGACATAACCAGCGTCCGACTGGTCGAGCCTCCGGTTACTCCCCACCGGCGACAGCTCTCCAACATGTAAACCACTGTATAAAGTTAGCGAAGCAAGACGCTGATTGCTAAGACGAATGCCGCATGGGTACTGTCTGAAAGCTTGGCCACGCACACATAAGTCGTTGTGACTGCGACGAATTTCTCACTATTTCCATTGACATGGCCGAGCGCCGATCTATAGTGGTGACCGGTGGGAAAAAGTGGGGGGAGATGGGCGAGTCCCTCGCTAGCAAGTCATGTTACGCGGTGCCAACAAAGTGACCCTTGATGACAAGGGGCGGATGGTTCTGCCTACCCGGTATCGGGAGCAGATCGCCGCCCAGTCGCAGGGCAAATTGGTCGTCACCGTCGATCGTGAGCAATGTCTCCTCATTTATCCCTTGCCGGAGTGGGAACAGACCGAGCGCAAGCTGATGAGTC
>DAITMW010000199.1:0-14101 GCA_036834945.1 Steroidobacteraceae bacterium | reverse complement strand
CCCTGACGAAGGAGGAAGTCGCCTCCTGGAAGCCCGGCCAGAGGCTGTTGCTTTCCGGAAAAATGCTGACCGGCCGCGATGCCGCGCACAAGCGCATCGCGGACATGTTGGCGAAGGGTGAGAAGTTGCCGGTCGATTTCACGAACCGGGTCATCTACTACGTGGGCCCCGTGGACCCGGTGCGCGACGAGGCCGTCGGTCCGGCCGGTCCCACGACCGCCACCCGCATGGACAAGTTCACCGACCTGATGCTCGCGAAAACCGGGCTGATCGCCATGGTCGGCAAGGCAGAGCGCGGCCCGGTGGCCATCGAAGCCATCCAGAAACACAAGGCCGCTTACCTGATGGCCGTGGGCGGCGCCGCCTACCTGGTCTCGAAGGCCATCCGCGGCGCGAAAGTGCTCGCCTTCGAGGATCTCGGGATGGAGGCCATCTACGAGTTCGAAGTGCAGGACATGCCGGTGACGGTCGCTGTCGATGCCTCGGGCACCTCGGTCCACAACACCGGCCCGCGGGAGTGGCGAGTGAAGATCGCGTCCCTGCAAACGAAGCGGGAAAGCTAGTCGCCAGGGAACCGCGCGAGGTTCAGGCTTGCAGCGCACGCCTTGCGCGCTCACAAGCGGCAGCGGCCGCTCGCCGGCCCTCAGGTTGGACGTCTCGGAATCTGCACCACGAACGAAGTGCGTCGCGCATCGGTCTTGACGTCGACCCGTCCACCATGCGCGAGCACGATCTGCTGCACGATAAAAAGGCCCAGGCCCAGCCCATCACTGCGGCCCAGTTGTCTCTGACCGCCGCGGAACGGATCGAACAGGTGAGGCAGGATTTCCTCCGGAATGACTCCGGTGTTGGTGATCGTCAGCGTGACGACGTCCGCCTGCGTACCGCTCAACCTCACCTCGATGGGATCCTTCTGGTCACCATGCTCGATCGCGTTGCCGATGAGATTGGACGTCACCTGCGCCAGCCGGTCGGCATCCCAAAAACCCGACAAGTCACCCTCCTGGTGGATCTCGAAGCGCCCTTCCGGAAAGGACACCTGGTGCTCCTGGATCACGCGCTGCACGAGCTGAGCGAAATGCGCCTCCTGCCGGCGCAAAGGGATGCCGCCGCCCAGCCGTGACCGTGTCAGGTCGAGCATGTCGTCGATCATCCGGCTCATGCGGCGGCCGCTGCTCACCATGCGCGACGCGGACTGCTTGACGACATCCTCCTTGGAGATGCGCTCCAGGAGATTTGCCGTGTTGAGGATCGCGCTCAGCGGGTTGCGCAGGTCGTGGCCCAACACGGCCGTGAACAACTCGTTCAGGCGCAGGGTGGCCGTGAGCTCCTCGAGCTGGCTCGCGAGCTGCTGCTTCTGGCGGTAGAGTTGGAAGAACACGTCCGCCTTGCTCTTGAGGATGTGCGGATCGATGGGCTTGTAGAGAAAATCGACGGCCCCCGTGTCATAACCCTTGAAGAGCCGGTACTGGTCGCGAACGCCGGCCGTCACGAAAATGATCGGCACGTGCCGGGTACGGTCGCTACCGCGCATCAGCTCCGCGAGCTCGAATCCGTCCATGTCCGGCATCTGCACGTCGAGAAAGGCCAGCGCCACGTCATGCACCAACAGTAACTCGAGCGCTTCCGCGCCCGAGCGCGCCTCGAGTATCTCGACATCCTCCCGGCGCAGCAGCGCCGAGAGCGCGAGCAGGTTCTCCTCCAGGTCATCGACCAGCAGGCACTTCACGCGAACGGTCATTCGAGCAATCTCCACGGCATCACGGCTCATCCCTTCGTCGGCCAGCTCGCGAAGAGCTCTTGCAATTGTTCGAGCGAAAGCACGGCATCGACCGGCCCCTCCTGCAACGCGGCCTCGGGCAGATAGGCCACGGCGGCACCACTCGGGTCCTGCACCACGGTACGCCCTCCGGCTTGGGCGATGGCGGCCAGGCCTTCCGCGCCATCCTGGTTGGCCCCTGTCAGGATCACTCCCATCAGGCGCTCGCCGTAAATGTCCGCGGCCGAGTCGAACAGCACGTCGATCGAGGGGCGCGAGAAGTGTACGGGCTCATCACCCGACAGCGCCAATGCGGGGCCGCGATCGACCAACATATGATAATCAGGTGGCGCGAAATACACGGTACCCGGCTGCACGGGCTCCTTGTCCTCGGCTTCTCTGACGGGCAACGCGCACCGATTGGAGAACAGCTCCGCCAACAGACTGGGCCGCTCGCGCGGAATGTGCAAGACGATGAAGAACGAAACACGGCAGCCGGAGGGAATCACGGACAGCAACACGGACAGGATCTCGACCCCTCCGGCGGAGGCGCCGATCACCACGGCATCGATGTTGCGTGTCAGCACGTCGAGCGGTGTCACGAAGCCTCCTTCTGGAAGATCTTGTCGCCGGCGACGAAGTCGGAGAACGCATAGGAATGCGTGGAGAAGCGCAGGGACTCCTTCGCCCCCAGTCCGAGAAAGCCCTTGCGGCACAGCGACTCGCGGAACAGTCCCAACACCCGGTCCTGCAGCTGGCGATCGAAGTAGATGAGCACGTTGCGGCACGAGACCAGGTGCACTTCCGAGAACGCGCTGTCGGTCGAGAGGCTGTGATCGGCGAATACGATGTTGGTCTTGAGCGACTTGTCGAAGACCGCCTTGCCGTAGGCGGCCGTGTAATAGTCCGACAGCGAGCTGCGCGCCCCGGACTTGCGGTGATTGTCGGTAAAGCCGCCGATGCGGGCGGCAGCGTAGATCCCGGCCTGGGCACGCTCCAACGCGTTGGCGTTGATATCGGTCGCGTAAATGAGCGAGCGCTCCAGCAGTCCCTCTTCCTGGAGCAGGATGGCCATGGAGTAGACCTCCTCCCCGGTACTGCAGCCCGCCACCCAGATCTTCAGGGACGGATAGGTCCGCAGCAACGGTACGACCTTGTCGCGCAGGGCGCGGAAGTACGGCGGGTCGCGGAACATCTCGCTGACCTGCACGGTGAGAAAATCCAGCAAGGCGGGAAACAATGCCGGCTCGTGCAACAGCCGGTCCTGCAGCTGCGAGAGAGTGCGGCAACCAAACCGATCCATCGCCTGGGTCAGGCGGCGTTTGAGGGATGCAGCCGCGTAACCGCGAAAATCGTAGTGATACTTGCGGTACACGGCCTCGAGCAGCAAGGGCAGCTCGATGTCGAAGACACTGCTGGTCACTGCGTTCGCGACTCCTCCTACTGCGCCATCCACACGCGCACGAGCGACAACAGTTTATCCACATCCAGAGGCTTGGCGATGTAGTCGTTGGCACCGGCCTGCAGGCATTTGTCCTGGTCGTCCTTCATGGCCTTGGCGGTCAGAGCGATGATGGGGAGCTTCTGCCACTCGGGACGCTTGCGGATCTCGCGCATGGCGGTGAGACCGTCCATCTCCGGCATCATGATATCCATGAGCACCAGGTCGATATGGGTCCCGGCGGCGACGGAGCTGCGCTCGAGCGCTTCGAGCGCCTCCCGGCCGTTACGCGCGATATCCACCTTGGCACCACGCGGCTCGAGGACCTTCGAGAGCGCGAAAATGTTGCGCACGTCGTCCTCGACGATGAGGATGCGCCGCCCCTCGAAAGCGGACTCGCGATCGCGTGCCTCACGCAGCATCCGCTGCCTTTCGACCGGCAGCTTCGACTCGACCTGGTGCAGAAACAGGGTGACCTCGTCCAACAGCCGCTCCGGAGAGCGGACGTCCTTGATGATGATGGAGCGCGAGTAACGCCGTAGCCTTTGTTCCTCGTCCCGCGTGAGGGAGCGTCCGGTATAGACGATGACCGGCGGAAACGAGACCTCGTCCGTTTCGGCCATGCGCTCGAGCATCTCGTAGCCGCTCAGGTCCGGCAGACTCAGGTCGAGCACCAGGCAGTCGAAGGTGGTCTGCTTCAGGCGCTCCAGGGCCTCGGTCGCCGTCGCGACCCCTGAGATCTCAACGCCCTCGGACGACAGTAACTGATAAATACTGTCACGCTGGCGCTCGTCGTCCTCGACGACGAGCACCCGGCGCACACCCTGTTGGAGTTTGGTCTGCAGCTTTTCGAACGCGGTCATCAGCTGCTCGCGCGCGATCGGCTTGAGCGCGTAGCCCACCGCTCCCAGGCTCATGGCCTCCTGGCTGAAATCGGCGACGGAGACCACGTGCACCGGAATGTGGCGCGTGCCCGGGTTCCTTTTCAGTGCGTTGAGCACGTCCAGGCCCGGACGGTCCGGCAGATTCATATCCAGGATGATCGCGTGCACTCTGTACCGCTGCGCGGCGGCCAGGGCATCGGCCGCCATGTCCGTCGCAACACACAGAAATCCCAACTCGCGGGCGAGGTCGCGCAATATCGCGGCGAACCGTGCGTCATCCTCTACGATGAGAATCACACGGGAATCGGCCTCGATGCTCGAGCGATCGTCCTCGATGGGTGCCGGACCCAACGCCGGAGCCCCCATTGTCGAAGCAGGACTATATGCCGGCGGGACAGGGGCAATGGCGGCGGTCGGGGGCTCGGGCTGCAACAGCCCGGGAGCCGCCGTCGTGCCGGTCTGGCTCGACCGTTCGACAACCGTGGGACCGTCATACCTGAGCGGTAGCCTGAGGGTAAAGATGCTCCCCTTGCCTGGCTCGCTCTGCACGGTCACATCACCGCCCAACAGCCTGGCGAGATCCCGCGAGATCGACAATCCCAGGCCGGTACCACCGTACTTGCGATGGGTGCTGCCATCGGCCTGGCGGAAGGCTTCGAAAATGATGTCCTGCTGCTCGCGCGGAATGCCGATGCCGGTGTCCTGCACGGTAAAGGCAACCTGGCCGTCCGGCGTACCGGATACCCGTAAGGAGATGGTGCCCCGCTCGGTGAATTTGAAGGCGTTGGAAAGGAGGTTCTTGACGATCTGGCCGAGCCGCTGCGGGTCGGTCTCGATCCGCTCGGGAGTACCGGGGTCCACGGCATGGGTGAACCCGAGTCCGCGCTCGCGCGCCTGCGGCTCGAAGTTGCGAGTCAGGTTTTCCACGGCGCGGGCGATCGCGATGGACTCCGGTTGCACTTCGACTTTGCCGGCTTCGATCTTCGACAGGTCGAGGATGTCGTTGATGAGCGCCAGCAGGTCGTTGCCGGCCGAGAAAATAGTCTGCGCGAACTTCACCTGCTCCTCGTTGAGGGTGCCCGGCTTGTTGTCCGCGAGCAGCTTCGCCAGGATGAGCGAGGAGTTGAGCGGCGTGCGCAGCTCGTGGCTCATGTTGGCCAGGAATTCCGACTTGTACTGGTTCGAGCGGGCCAGCTCCGCCGCCCGCTCGCTCAGGCTCGCCTGCGCGCGTTGCAGCTCGTCGCGCTGGCTCTCGAGGATGCTCGCCTGCTCCTCGAGTTGCGAGTTGGTCTGCTCGAGCTCCGCCTGCTGCGACTCGAGGCGCACCTGCGACTCCTTCAAAACCTGGCCCTGCTCGGCGAGCTCCTCGTTGGCGACCCGCAGCTCCTCCTGCTGGGTCTGCAGCTCCTCGGACTGGCGTTGGGTCTCCTCGAGCAACTCCTCGAGCCGGGTGCGGTCCTTCGAGGAGCGCACGGCGATGCCGATTGCTTCGCGGACGCGGCGCAGGAACTCCAGGTCGGAGGGAATCAACCTACGGAAGAACCCCAGCTCGATGACTGCCTGCACGATGCCGCTGTCGCTCGCCGGAGTGATGAGCAGCCGCGTCGGCTTGCCCTGCACCAACGCGGAGGCGACGGGGAGATACTCGGCAGGAACATCCTCGATGGTGACGATCCGGTTTTCCTTGAGCGCCTGGCCGGCGAGCCCGTCGCCGGGACGCAGCACCTCGAACTGCTCGCCTTTACCCGGAGGGAGTGCGAAACCGCCGAAACGCCGCAGCCGGCCGCCCGGCTCGTTGACATAGATCGCCCCGACCTGGGCATCGAGGTAACGCGCCAGGAAATTGAGCACGTTGTCCCCGAGCATCTCCAGGCGCTGCTCACCTTGCATCCGCGTGGCCAGGCCACTTTGTCCCGACTGCAGCCACGCCTCGGTCTGTTGGGCCAGAAAATCGCGCGAAGTCAGGTATCCCGCGGCAACGATGAGGATGAACAGGATCGCGGCGCCACCGGCGGTCACCGCCAGAGTGAGGCGGCTCGCCTGCCGCTCCGTCTCCCTGCGGACGGCGAGCACCTGGCGGTCCTGATCGAGGAATTGCGAGATGACATCGCGGAAGCGATCCATCGCCAGCTTGCCACGGTCCGTCTTCAGGAGCTCCAGCGCGCCTTGACGGTCACCGGCCCGTTGCAAGTCGAGGTTATGTTGCAGCTCGTCGAGCTTGTCCTGCGCGAAACGCTCGGCCTGGCTCAATAACTCCTGCTGCCGGGGATTGCCCAGCGTCAGACGTCGCATTTCCTGCAGCTGCCCCGGAATGGCGGCGCGTGCGGTGTTGAAGGGCTCGAGATAACTCTCGCGATCCGTCAGCATGTAGCCACGCTGACCGGTTTCGGCATCCTTCAGGCTCGACATCAGCCCATCGACCCGTTGTATGACCTCCAACGTGTGATCGGTGAGGGCTGCGCTTTCGGCCTCGTTGTCGATCGAGCGGTAGCCGAAGAAGGCAATCAGGATGACGGTGACAATCGCGGCGGCGAAACCTGCGAACGTCCTGGGAGGCAGCGCGGGACCGAAGCGGTTGATCCGGCGTGGAGTGAAGGGCGCAGCGTTGGTTTCGCTCATGGTGTGTCAGCGTCGTCGGTTGTTTTTGCCTCGTCGGCTGGGCTTGGCGTCCGGGTGCGGCTTGACACGCCGCTCCCTGACAAACGGATTCCTGTCCGTACGATACTCGACCACGACCGGGGTCGCGAACAGGTCGTACTTCTTGCGATACACGTTCGCCAGGTAGCGCGTGTAGGCGTCGGGCACCGAGTCCGTCTGGTTGCCGTGTATGACGATTCGCGGTGGATTTCTCCCGCCCTGGTGCGCATATCGCAGCTTGATGCGGCGGCCATGCACGAGCGGTGGCTGATGAACTGTCAGCGCGTGCTCCAGGGTGCGCGTCAGCTCGCGAGTCGGCATCTCCCGCATCGCCGCCTCGTAAGCACGGACAACCGACTGTACAACCTCGCCGACCCCGGTGCCGTGTCGCGCGGAAATGAAGTGTAGCGGAGCGAACGGCACAAAATCGAGTTTGAGAGCCAGCTGCCGATGGATCGTCTCGCGCTGCTCGGGCGGAATACCGTCCCACTTGTTGATGGCGATGATGAGCGCCCGCCCGCGCTCGAGAGCGAGTCCCAACACGCTGGCGTCCTGTTCGGCGACGGTGTCATGCGCATCGAGCACCATGACGACGACGTGGGCCTCGTCTATCGCCTGCAGAGTCTTTGCGACACTGGCGCGCTCGATGACACCATCGACCTTCGAACGGCGCCGGACACCGGCGGTGTCGATAAGCACGAAGTCACGCTCGTCGCGGCGGAAGGGAACCAGGATACTATCGCGCGTCGTTCCCGGCATATCACTGGCAATGACGCGCTCCTGACCCAACAGTCGATTGACGAGCGTCGACTTGCCAACGTTGGGACGGCCGATGATGGCAATGCGAATGGCGCCTTTGTCCGGATCTTCCGCCGTGGGCTGCCCGGCCTCGAGACCGGCGAGCACATGCTCCATCAGCTCCTCGCAGCCCTGGCCGTGCGCCGCGGAAATCAACAGCGGCTCGCCTATTCCGAGGGAGTGGAAGTCACCCCCGACCAGGTCCAGATCGAGACCCTCACCCTTGTTCAGGGCGAGGGTGACGGGCTTGCCCGAGCGCCGCAGCTCCCGTAGCACGAAGTGATCCGCCGGCGTGAGACCGTCACGCACATCCGCGAGAAAGACGAGCCGGTCCGCTTCCTCCACGGCCCGCTCGGTTTGCTCGCGCATCTGTGTCTCGATCCCTGTGGGATTCTCGACGAGTCCGCCGGTGTCGATGACGACGTAAGGGATCGGACCTACGCGCCCAAAGCCATACTGGCGATCGCGGGTCAGGCCGGCGATATCCGCGACGATCGCGTCGCGGGTACCGGTCAGAACATTGAACAGCGTCGATTTACCGACGTTGGGACGCCCCACGAGGGCGATGACGGGCAGCATAGAGTCACAGTGAGCCTGGGCGGCAGCGAGTACACATTATCCGCGCACAGGCTCCCCTGGCTGTTAGTTTTGTTTCGGAGTAACGGGCGGCGGCGGGGCCGGTTCCGTCGTTGAAGCTGGGGCGGCGGGCGCGGGAGCTGGCTCCGGTGGCGTAGCTGGAGCGGCGGGCGCGGGAGCTGGCTCCGGTGGCGTAGCTGGGGCGGCCGGCGCGGCGGCTGGCTCCGGTGGCGTAGCTGGGGCGGCGGGCGCGGGAGCTGGCTCCGTCGCCGGAGCGGGCGTGGCGGCGGGCGCGGCCGCGGGGTGCTCGGCTGACGACGCACCGGCCTCTTTCGGAACCTTGCGCGGTCCCGCCATCGTGCTGCCGATCGGAGTCGTGCGGTACGCGTTGATCTTCCCGTTGTCGTCGATGACGACCACCATGTTGCCCGAGACCACTGGCGGATTGCTCACGCGGTTCTTGCTGACACGTACACGGGCCGCGAGACCACCGGTCGCCTTGTCCAACCAGTGTACGTACCCTTTGTAGTCTCCGGTCACGACGGCGTTGTCGGTTACCGCCACGGCTGACAACCCGCGATGAAGCAGAGCCTTCTGCCGCCAGATCTCTGCCCCCGAGCCGGGCCTCATTGCAACGACTTCTCCGTCCGCCATAGCGATATACAGAGCGTCTTCGTCGAGCGCGATGCCGCGGTAGCTCGATGCGTCGTGCTGCCACCAGACCTGACCGTTATCCAGGGCAAGCCGGGCGACACGACCTTGGAAGCTGACCGTATAGACGTCTTTTCCGAGCACACGTGGGGTCGAGTCGACATCGACCAGGCGCTCGAGCTCGGTGCGGCCATGGGGAGCCTGCACGACAGCTTCCCATTGCACGGAGCCATCGGCCATATTGACCGCGACGACCTTACCGTTGTCGAACCCGCAAAGCGTGATGTCACCGGCGATGACTGGCCGCGACGTACCACGAAGGGACAGACGCGGTACCTGCTGCTCCTGCGTCCACAAATCGTGGCCATCTTTCGGCGAGAGCGCCCTCAACTTACCGTCGACCGTTCGCACTGCCACCGCGCGGTCAGAAATCGCGGGCGCGGCCAGAATCTCGCCATTCAGCCGGACTCGCCAACGCACCTTGCCGGTGTCGGAATCCAGCGCGATCACCTCACCCTCACTCGTGCCGACGGCGACGAGACCCGCACCTGCCGCAGGCCCACCGGAGAAAGGCGTCTTCTTCAGCTTCGTCCGCCAGTCGACATGTCCGGTCTCGATGTCGTATGCGATGACCTCGCCCTTGTAGCCCGCGGCGAAGATCCGCTTGCCTTCCTGCGCGAGACTCAATCCGAGACGCAACACCTTGGCGCCCTTGTCCGGCACCGAGGCACTCCACACGCGCTCGACTTTCAGGGTGGCGTTGAAGTCGGTCAGCACGGCCGGCTGATCGATGGCTTTGTCTTTCGAGCAGGCCGCTATGACGAGCGCCACGGCCAACAGGGTCCAGCGTTGCAGGTATCGCATTTTTTACTTGGCAGCCTGAGTTTGCGCAGCGGGGGTTTTGGGCGCCGGCCCGGCATCGGCCACGAGATCCGAGATCTTCAGGTCGAGGAATGAGCCGCCTCCGGGAGCGGCGCCCGCGCCGGCATCCATGGTGCGCGCGACCCGATATTCGGACAGCGCACCGCCCTTGTCGCCCTTGGAGAGAAGCGCATCGCCACGGACTTCGTGGAACTGCGCGGCAAACGCACCAGGATCGATGCCACTCAAGGTCGCGAGCGCATCATCAGGCTTCTGCTCGGCTATCTGCACCCGGGCCAACCGCAGCCGTGCAACCAATGCGAGCTGCTTGTCCTTGGAATGCTGACTGACCCACTGCAGCGCATCGGCAGCCTTGTCGAGCCGGTTGCTCTCGACGTATACCCGCGCGAACGCAAGCTTCGCCTGGTCGACGTAAGGGGTCGAGGCGTAATCACGCTCCATCTCGCCTAACGTCACCAGGGCGGCCGATTCGTCATTGCGGCCGATGGAGGTGATCAGCTGCTGGTACTTGCCGCTGGCTTCCCCGTTGACCTTATCGACGTGGGCATTCCACCACTGCCAGCCCCCGATGCCCGCGGCACCGACCGCCACGCCGGCGACGATCCACAGACCGTTCTCGCGGAACCAGGTTTTGACTGCTTCCCACTGTTCTTTTTCAGATAAGTACTCGTCCAAGGACTCTCCCCCACTCGAATTCGCGCCGAACCCAGATCGATCCGCTCAGGCTACCCCTTCGGGGCAGCTTCCAGCGCCGCGGTGACACCAGCCGCCAGCTCGGCGATCGGGCACTCGGTCTGACCTGCTTCCTGCCGCAAAGGTTTCACTCCCACCGTACCGCGCGCCAGCTCGTCGTCCCCGACAATGAGCGCCAGCGCCGCGCCACTGCGATCGGCACGACGGAACTGCGCCTTAAAATTACCACCGCCGAGATTCAGCTCGAACCGCACGCGCGGTAACTGGTCTCGCAGTCGCTCCACGATGCCAGGGCCGGCCGCGGCCGCGCGAGGTCCACTTACGACGACGTAAACGTCCGCGGTAGCGGGTGCCGGAGCGCCTTGCGCCTGCACGAGAAGCTCGACCGCCCGCTCAATCCCCATCGCGAATCCCACGCCCGGCGTCGGGTCACCCCCAAGCTGGGAAATGAGGCCATCGTAGCGGCCGCCGGAGCATACGGCATCCTGAGCCCCAAGAGCGTCAGTAATCCACTCGAAGACTGTCCGGGTGTAGTAGTCGAGCCCACGGACGAGACGGGGATTCACTTCGTAGGCCACGCCGATGTCCTGCAAAGAGTTACAGAGCGTATCGAAGTGCTCGCGGGACTCGGCATCGAGATAGTCGGTCAGTATGGGCGCCGCGGCGACGATCTCCTGCATCTCGGGATTCTTGCTATCGAGAATGCGCAGAGGATTGCCCTCGAGTCGGCGCTTGCTGTCGCTGTCCAGACGCGCTTCGTGCCCTTGGAAGTAATCGACCAACTTCGCACGATAGACGCGACGGGAGTCGGGTGTCCCGAGGGAGTTGATGTTGAGTTTCACACGCTCGATCCCGAGACGGCGCCACAGGCGCGCGGTCATCGCAATCAGCTCGACATCCGCATCCGGGCCGCCGAAACCGATGGCTTCGACATTGACCTGGTAGAACTGACGATAGCGGCCTTTCTGCGGCTTCTCGTGCCGGAACATCGGACCTATCGTCCACAGCTTGTGTCGCGCACCGCGTAACATGCCGTTGGAGATCATTGCACGCATGACACCCGCTGTGGCCTCGGGACGCAGCGTCAAACTCTCGCCACCCTGATCGGTGAAGGTGTACATCTCCTTCTCGACCACGTCGGTGAACTCACCGATCGCGCGCTTGAAAAGCGCGGTGTTCTCAACAACCGGTGTGCGAATTTCCTGAAAGCCGTATTCCGTGAGCAGCGCGCGCACGCTGCCTTCGAGGTGTTGCCAGGCGCCGATCTGCTCCGGCAACACATCGTTCATTCCACGGACCGGCTGAATCTGCTCTGCCAACTCAATTGCCCTCGGTAGCGGGTACGGCGCGCCCATGCGCATTGATGACGAAATGTACGCTCCCGTCGGGTTTGACCGTCGACGGAATGGTCGCTGGGCGGCCGTTGAATTCGAGCGCGACACCGGCGGCGTTACCCAGAACCACACGCATGGGCGCGAGCCCCTTCACGGTATGCGCCGAAGATGCGGCACCCACATCGTAGAACAGACGCTGGCCCGAGGCGTCATAAACCTCGGCCCAGCTGTCAGATGAAAATTTCAGGGTGAGCTCGCCTTGCCTGGTGCGCGTCGGCGGGGGTGCGGTGGTGGAGGACTCGGTCGATGCGAGGGTGCGGACGACCGCGGGGTCGCTCTTACCGGCGCCTGGCGTTGCCGTGACCGCCGCTACGCCCTTGCCGACTTTACCAACCGGGCCCTGTTGCACCGGCACCGCCGCTGGTGGTGTTGGAGCCTCGGGCGGCACATCGCTTTCAACCTTCGGGGCGGCCGTATTCTGCGCGCTCTCCTGCACTTCTGTGGGCTGCGGCTTGTGACTCGGAGCATTGAGGAGCCACCAGAGCACGCCAATCGCCGCGATCGCCACCGCCGCGACAACAGCCGGGCCTGCCAGTTTCCCCGCATCGCCATCGGGGAGAGCTCTCGGAATATGTGTCAGGTCCGGCTGTACCGGCGCGGCGCGCGTCGAATTCGTGTAGAGCTCCTGCAGTTCCGCAGGCTGCTCGCCGACGAGCTCGGCGTAGTGCCGCATATGTCCTTTCACATACACCGCAGCGCCGAGTGCGGCGAAGTCCTCCGACTCGAGCGACTCCAGGATCCGCGGGTCGACGTGCATCTTCTCAGCGGCTTGCAGGACGGTCAGTCCCTTTTTCTCGCGCGCAGCCCGTAGCCGCGTGCCGATACCGGCGCGTAAGTCGCCGCCTGCTTCCGCAGCCATGGGAGTCAGCCTGGGTTGCGTTCGAGATCGGCCAGGGCCTTCGCCTGGGCGGAGCTCGGGAAATCGAGACGCAGCTTGCGGGAATAGAGCGCGGCCGCGATCCGATCATTCTGCGCGCGCGCGACGCGCACGCCGAGCAGGAGCAGGTCCGGTGTCGCCTCAAAGGCCCCGAGATAACTGTCGACCTGCGCGCGGGCGGCTTTCAGGTCACCATCCTGCAGCTGGAGGTCACCGAGTTGGTACGCGGCCTCTGCGAAATTCGCGTGGATGGCCAGCGCCTGCTTGAAACTCTTCACGGCCTCCGCGTTGCGCTTGGCCGTGCGCAAGCAAACACCGGCGTTGGTGTACGCCACCCACGGAGTACGATACAGGGCATTGCGCGCCACTTCCTCGAAGCGCCGTACGCCATCGGTCGTGCGGCCGGACTGGCACAGGTAGACCGCGTAGTTGTTGGAAACATCAGGATCGTGAGGAGCCAGGCGCAGCGCCGCCTTGAACTCGCCATCGGCCTGGTCCTGTACACCCATGCGATCGAAGAGCATGGCACGCGCGCTGTGCACCTGCGGATTGTCCGGATTCTCCTTCAACGCGCGATCGAGCTTGTCTTTCGCGAGGTTGAGGTCGCCCTGGCGCAAATAGGAGATGCCCAGCTGCGTATTGTAGTTGGCGGCGTCGTTCTGCTTCTTCTCCGCCGCCCGGTGGCTCGCGCAGCCGTTGAGACCGAGCACCGCGACCAGTGCACCCACTACCAGTACTGTTTTCCCCGCGCTCATTGCTGAACCGCCACCCCGAAAAGTTTGTTGCCGAGACGCACGGTCGTGCGGTCAATCACCTTGCCCGCGAGTTGCCCGCAGGCCGCGTCGATATCGTCACCACGCGTGCGGCGGATCGTCGCCAGCACGCCGCGTTGAATCAGCTCGTCGCGAAACTTGAGGATGGCCGGCTGCGGCGAGCGCTTGTAGCGCGTCCCCGGGAACGGGTTGAAGGGAATGAGATTCACCTTCGCCGGGTGGCCTTTCAGGAGAGCGGCAAGGGCACGCGCCTGCGCAGGGGAATCGTTCACACCATCCAACATAACGTACTCGAACGTCACGCTGCGACCGTTCTGCTCGTCGATGTAGTGCCAACAGGCCGCGAGGAGCTCGGCGATGGGGTGCTTGCGGTTGATCGGCACGAGCTCGCTGCGCAGCTCGTCATCCGGCGCATGCAGCGACACCGCCAGTGCCACGTTGGTCTCTTCGGCCAGCTTGTAGATCTGCGGCACGAGGCCCGATGTCGACAGCGTCACGCGCCGTCGCGACAGGTCGAAACCGTAGTCGTCCATGAGGATGCGCACCGCCGGCACGACGTTACGGAAGTTCGCCAACGGCTCGCCCATGCCCATGAGCACGACGTTGGTGACGATGCGCGGGCCGTTGGCCTCGCCGCCGGCTTCATAACTGCCTAACTCCTTTTTCGCGAGCCACACCTGACCGACGATCTCGGCGGTGGTGAGGTTGCGGTTGAATCCCTGTTGGGCGGTGGAGC
>DAITMW010000198.1:0-14145 GCA_036834945.1 Steroidobacteraceae bacterium | reverse complement strand
TGACCACCGCCCAGGCCTCTGCGCTGTCGACCACGACGCTGTCGGGTCTGAGCACCGCTGATGTATCCGCGCTGTCCACCAAGGTTGTCAGTGCCCTGACCAGCACTCAGATTGGTTCGATCAGCACCAGCGGCTTCGCCTCGCTCAACGCGCAGCAGATCAGCGCGATTACCTCCGCGCAGGTCGCTGGCCTCAGCACCTCGCAGTTGGCCGAGTTGGGAACCGCGCAGATTGCCGCGATCTCCACCAAGGACATCTCCTCGCTGTCGACCACCCAGTTGGGTGCGTTGCACGTCACCGGGTTCAGCGCCACGCAGGTCAGTGCCCTGACCAGCACGCAGGTCGGCTCGGTGATCTCGAGCCTCAGCACCGCGCAGCTCGGTGCGCTGACCACCGCTCAGGCGTCGGCTCTATCGACTACGAGCCTCTCGGGTCTGAGCACGGCGGATGTTGCCGCGCTATCTACCAAGGTCGTGGGCGCTCTGACCAGCACGCAGATCGGCTCGATCAGCACCAGCGGCTTCGCCTCGCTCACCGCGCAGCAGATCGGCGCCATCGGTTCCGCGCAGGTCGCCGGCCTCAGCACCTCGCAGTTGGCCGAGTTGAACACCGCGCAGGTTGGTGCGCTCTCCACCAAGGACATCTCCTCGCTGTCGACCACGCAGCTGGGCGCGATGCACATCGGTGGGTTCAGCGCGGCGCAGGTCAGTGCTCTCACCAGCACGCAGGTCGGCTCCATCAGCACGACCGCCTTCGCATCGCTCTCTGCCACACAGATCGGCGCTATCACCACGGTACAGGCCACGGCGCTGACCAGTGCGCAGCTGAACTCGCTGAACTCGACTCAGATCGCGGCGCTATCGACGGAAGACATCCCCGATCTGACCACGACGACACTCGACAATCTGTCGACCGCCACGCTGGGCATGCTGACCTACAACCAGGTGAGCAACATGACCAGCACCCAGGTCCAGTCGCTCGGCACGAGCCTGATTCAGTACCTGGCGGTCTGATAAAAAATGGGTCGCGCCGGCGGAGAGATCCGCCGGCCGCGGCCCACGATTCACGTCGGTTTGACGAGCCTCGCCGTCGAGGTGGCCACGGCCGCGGCCACTTCATCCATTTTCACGCCGGTGAGGCGCCAGAGAATTTCCTGCTCGCGGGCGTTGAGACCACGCCACCAGTCGAACAGGCCGCTCGAGCTGATGTTCTCCACCGCCCCCGGCGGCGGCGTCTCGCCGATGCCGCGATAGAAGCTAGCCCACATGCACTGGTAGTTGACCGTCGCCCGGTCGGTAATGGCGATACCCGAAAGGCCGCGACCGTGCAGGGCGACCGAGAAAACGCGATCTCCCACACCTGACATCTGCTGCGGCATGAGCGCCCAGGTCGGCAACACCTGGTAGGAGCCCGGGAAGAACGCAAAGCAGTTGGTGTCGATGAACCGCGATGTCGGCTCCTCCTCGATCGGCATGATGGAGCCGTCGGGCCGGCGGAAATTGCGCCGCGTGACCACGAAATCGGTTCCGGGAGTGGCCGCGGCGACGTGCATACACAACGCCACGTGCTGCGGCTCCAGCCAGTTGTCCGCATCCAGCATCAAGATCGCGGGATACCCTTCCGAGGCAGCCAGCAGCGCCGCGACGCCCCGTGGAGTATTGCCGTAGTCGCGGTGCGAGCGATCGAGCCTGAGATGACGGACAGGCTCCGCGTCGATCCAGTCCTGGGGATGACCGTCAGCAACCAGGAAATGCTCCGTCGGAAGGGTCTGGTTCCGCACACTGTCCATGCAACGCCGCAGGAGGGAGGGATCCTCCTTGTAGTAAGGCGTGATCACGATCGGACGCTTTGTATCCACTACCGCTGTATCCCCCTATGGCCGCCCTGTGATGGAGCGCACACTCTGGCGCCGCCTGGGCGGGACAGTGTGATCTGTCCGGCATCAGCCGCAGCGGCAGATATTGTAAAAAACCGCCCATGAGTATACATCCGGGGCACCTGGAAACCCTGCTGGAACAGATCAACGGCGGGCAGGCGGCCGCAGCATTACCCGAGCTCGATCGCTTGCAGGCGGCACTGCCGACTCACCCGGCCGTACTGTCGCTGCGGGCCGAGGCGCTGCGCATGGCGGGACGCTCGGGGGAAGCCATCACCGCATTCAAACAGGCCGGCGAGCAAGGTGCCGGACTCCGCAGCTGGCTGGCGGCCGGCGTCCTGCTGGCCTCGGAACGGGCTACCGATGAGGCGCTGCAGTGTCTGGCGAAAGCCTACGCGGAGAGCCCCGACAACGAGGAAGTGTTGGATGCCCTGATCACGACACTGTTCAATGGCAACCGCCATCGGGAAGGCATCGAGTATGCCCGGCGGCAGCTGGTGATCTCCACCAACCCCACGTTGCTGTCGCGCGCCGCCCTGCTCCTGCAAGCCAACGATCTCTACGAGGAATCCTCCGACGCCTTCAAGAAGATCGTGCAGCTCGCGCCGGATGACCCGGCGATCGTCGGCGCTGCTCTCGTTCCGGCACGCTTCACGTGCGAGTGGGAGTGGACCGAGTCGCTGCAGAACAAGATCGAAGCCTGGTATGACGCGGGTCAATTCGCGACGCCCCAGGAGTTTCCTCTCACGCATCTGACGTGGTGTCCGGATGAGGCGCGCAATCTCGGAGTAACACGAGCCTACGTCGAGCGTTGCGTCGCGAAGGCTGAGCCGGTTGCACGGCGCACACCGCGTCGCCCGGGAGACCGGATCCGGGTCGGCTATCTGTCGTCCGACTTCCGTAACCACGCCACCATGCACCTGATGGCGGGTGTATTCGAGCATCACGATCGCGACCGATTCGAAGTGTTTGCTTACGATTACACCAGTCCGGACATTTCCGACTACCGGCAGCGGTTTCTGGACGCCGTCGAACACCACGTGCCCGTTCACTTCATGAGTGACAGGCAGGCGGCGACGCGCATTGCTGCCGACGAGCTGGACCTGCTGTTCGATCTGAAGCTCTACACGGGCGGCGGCCGATCAGGAATTCTCGCGCATCGGCCCGCGCCGGTGCAGGTAGCGTATATCGGATTTCCCGGCAGCGCGGCCCATCCCGACGTGGACTACATCGTTGCCGATCGTTTTGTCACGCCGGATAGCAGTGCTCCTTACTACACCGAGAAATTCTGCCGCCTGCCGCATTCATATCAGTGCAATGACGGTAAACGGTTTGCCGCGCCCCAACCGGGAACCCGGGCCATGTATGGGCTCCCGGACGGTAAGATCGTGTTCGGCGCTTTCAACCAGTCTTACAAAATCGATCGAGGCAGCTTTGCGGTCTGGATGCGTATCCTCCAGGAGGTGCCTGACAGCGTACTGTGGCTGTTGGGCCAGAGTGAAGCGGCGATCGCGAACCTCTCACGCTATGCACAGCTCGCGGGCATCACACGGGAGCGGTTGATTTTCGCACCCTTCGCGGCACCACAAGACCATTCCGCACGCCTGCCGGTGGCGGACGCCATTCTGGATGCGCTGGTCTGTAACGGACATACGACGACTTCGGACGCACTTTGGGCCGGCGTCCCTGTCATTACCGCGCACGGCAAGCATTTCGCGTCGCGGGTGAGCGAGAGCCTGTTGAACGCGATGGGTCTGCCCGAGCTGGTGGGCTCCGATCAGGACGACATGGTGCGTATCGCGAAACGGATCGGCAGCGATCCGGACTACCGGGTCGCCCTGCGCAACAAGGTCGCCACCAACCGCACGAGTGCGCCGCTATTCGATACTGCGCGTTTCACGCGCGACTTCGAGACCGCGGTCGAAATGATGGTGGAACGGGATCGCAGCGGCCTCGCCGCCGGCCACATCGACGTACCCGATCGCGGACCAGTGGAACACTCCAAGACCAACGCCCGGCGGTTCGTGGGCCGGATCACTGCGTTTCAGACACCCTACTCCGGCTGCCCGCTGTGCGCGGGCGCCAGTGTCACGCTGGGGTTCGCCAACTGTACGACGCACGGGCTGTGGCACGAGCCGCTGCCGCCCACCATCGAATGGGTGCGCTGTGCGTCGTGCGGGCACGTACACAACCGAAACTCCTGGACCGAAGCGGGACTGACCGAAGTCCGGCGCAATGAAAAAGCCGACACGTTCGCATTGTCATCCGCGATGCTGGAAACCAGGCGGGCCGCCTGGGCGCCTGTGGTGGACAAGGTCGTGAGTTTGCTCGGTGGCTATCGGGCCATCTTGAAACGGGAAAGCCGCCCCACCTGGGTGGACGTCGGCTGTGGCGACGGCGCTTTGATCATGACCGCGACGGATTCCGGAATGTCCGTCGTTGGCCTGGACACGCGTGGGGGCGCCGCGGAACGGGTCCGCGGCATGGGACTCAACGCGCTCCAACATGATTTTCTGCCCCTGAAGTTCGAAGTGGTCCCCGACGTGTTGTCGATGATGGACGTGCTGGAGCAGATTCCCTACCCGCGCGAAGCGCTGAGCAAGGCTGCCGAGGTGCTGAGTCCGGGCGGCGTGTTGGTCATCAGCACGTCCGACATGACATCGTCGAGCTGGCGAGCCATGGAAGCGGAGAAGACCAATCCCTACTGGACGGATCTCGAGCGCTATCACAACTTCAACCGTGAGCAGCTCCTGAGTCTGGTGCGGGAGTATGGCTTCGAGATTGCCGACTTCGCCATCGGCAGGCGCGCCCGCGCGCAAATGGAGATTTACGCGGTCCGCGAGCCTTAGGGCGCTCCAGTTGCGCCTCGAGCTCCTCGAGCACCACGGCCCGCTGGGCTCGGGTCACGAACCCTTGATCTGCCCGACCGCCCTGCGCAGGAACGCGATCAGCGGCTCGAGTGACGGGCGACGCGTGAGCAACGGCTGGGAGCGGATCGCCTCGTAGGCCTCACGGCTGGCATCGAGCCGCCGCGTGTGATCGACAAACCAGTCCATGTCCAGGAAGTCCTGGTAGTTGACCAGGGCGGACGGATTGAAATCCTGACTCAACATCCGGTCGCCGTTGTAGAGCGGCACGCAGCCTCCATACCACGCATCGAGAAGCTTTTCGGTGTGATAGCCCGGGTAGATGGAGTTCTCCGGACAAAGGCAGAACCGGTACTGGCTGAGCACCTCGAACTTCGAGCGGTGCAGCGGGTTGTTGAACATCTGCCCGTAGCCGGTCATCTGTCCCGCGCCCTGCAGCGCCATGAACATGTTGATGCGCAGCGGCTCGGGATTCGCGGCGACGAGTACGCCGAAGCCCTCGGGACGCGACGGTGGCGCCGGACGAGAGCGCAACAGCGCATCAATCGGGATCAATTCCTCATAACCATGGGCCAGGCCAGTGGTGGCCTGAGGTCGTTGGCGCCAACGCTCACTGAAGCCAGGCCAGGCCAGCCGCCACCACCACAACGGCAGCCGGAAATTGCGCCCACCGTAGGTGTCATAGTCGAATGACAGCGAGAAGCGGTGGCGTAGAAACTCGGGCCGCACGTTCTCGCCGATGAACTGGATGGTTCTCTCTGCCGGCACCGGTTGGTTACCGAACAAGGACGAGACTACGACCTCGGCGCCAGCGGGGTCCTCGACGAGCTCGAGCTCGCCGCAAGCCTCTCCAAATACGAATGGAAGAAAGAGCGCGGTGTTTGCCGCGGAAAACGCTCCAGGCCAGAAATTAGTGAAGCAGATGCGCAGGGCCACTTCGGCAGCCTAGATCCCGCGCAGCAGCCGGTTGTTGAAACAGAAGGCGTTCTCGCCGCGATACATGAAATCGAAATCGTGGGCGGCGATGGTTTTGAGGAAATTCCGCGAATTTCCCTCACCGGGAAACAGCCAGTCGTGCAGCTCGATGATGATGAGCGCGAAGCGATCGACCCACGCGGTGTTATTGGCGAACAACGCCGCCTCACCGCCCTCGATATCGATCTTGCAGACGAGCGGAAAGAGCTGCTGCGTGTCGGCCTCTTCCAACAGCTCCGGTACGCTCACCATTGCAACCGGCACCGTACCGTTCTGGGCTACGCGAAAACCCCAATCGCTGTGTCCCGGATCGCTGAGGAAAGCGGTACCAGGCTCCGCACCGAGGGCCGCCTCGTGTACGACGATATCGAGCCCCTCGCAATTGCGTCTCAACAGTTCCGCGTTGCCCTTTTCAGGCTCGACCGCCACGATCCGCCCCGAGGGATACTGAAGCGCGAAATACACCGAACTTGCGCCGATATTGGCTCCGGCATCGATGACCAACGGCCGCTTGCCGCCGGCCGCCTGGGCGGTCGCGTACCGGACGAGGGTCTGGAAGCGCGCGTCGGGATGGATCTGGTAGTCGGCCGCCCGGAAGATCTGGTCGACCACACCCCGATCACCCACGCTGTCGGCGCGGAAGTGAAACTTGCGCTGGCCACCACCGGGTAGCTGGAGCATCAGTTCTGCGAGGTTTGACATGCCTCGGATTATGGTCAACGAAGCGTCGCCATTCCGGGGCGCAGGTCGCAATCCGACATAACATCGGAAACGCCACTCGCACGGATCTAAAGAACTCTGGAGACCCTGGGACTCGACCATGGTCGCTCAAAACCGGCGACTGAATCACAGGCGAGACAATAGCGGGTTTTGCGATCCTGGTGCGGGAGCGTAGCCCGGCCAGCGGAGCACCGCTGCGACACCCATGCGGCGAAATTGCTCACATGGGCTTTAGATTCAAAAGGTTAAGATTGTGGCGGAGAGGGTGGGATTACTCGGCTCCCTGCGGGCCTCGCCCCTCCGGGGCCGCCCTGGCGGGCGTTAGCCCACCCCCACTTGCGACCGGGTCGCGACGCGCAGGGCTGCAGACGATGCAAGTGATTGATCCTATTGGCGGAGAGGGTGGGATTCGAACCCACGTGCCGGAATTACCCGACCATCCGATTTCGAGTCGGCGCCGTTATGACCACTTCGGTACCTCTCCGGCGGAACAATCTTGCAGGGCGTTGAGCCCTGGCCGGTCGCTGAAGGCGACGGCAGCCCCGTTTTGCGGGGGTGGTATTCTAGCGGAAGCTCGTCATCGAAGGGGAGGTTTGCAAAAGATGCTTAGAGGCCACCGAGGGCCCGGATCCAGAGCGCTCCCTTCAGCGGCACGGCTCCTGGCATTGACGGCTGTCGCCGGTGTGCTGGCGGCCTGCCAGCCGGCGCCCCCGTATCTCGATCAGATCCGCGCTCGCCATGAGCTGCGGGTGGTGACGCTCAACCTGCCCACTTCCTACTATCTGGGCTCCCAGGGCACCCAAGGACTCGAATTCGAGCTGGCCCGCACTTTTGCCTCCCAGCTCGGAGTGACTCTTTCCATGTACCCGGTGGCGAACGAGCAGGCCATGCAGATCGAGCTCGCCTCCGGTCGCGCCGACATTGCAGCGGCGCAGTTGACCGCGAACCCGGAGTGGCGACACGCAGGGAAGGCCGCGGAACCGTACGCCCGCATCCCGCAACTCGTGGTTTACCAGCGCGAGAGCCAGAGGCCTCGCAGCACACTGCAGCTGGAAAAGGCCAAACTCGCCGTCCGTGCCGGCAGCCCCCAGGAGCACATCCTGGAGCAGTTGCATAGGACCGTGGCCCCGACGCTGAAGTGGATCGAGACCGCCCCGACCAATGCGGACCCACTGGAAGACGTCGACTCCGGAAACGCGGACTACGCGATCATCGACGCACGCGAGTACTCGTTCTCGCACCACCTCTATCCGGACGTACACATTGGGTTTGAGTTGCCCGCCGACCGGCCGGTGCAATGGATCGTGCGACGAGGGGCGAGCGATCTGCTGAGGGCAGTGAACACGTTTTTCCAACAGCAACGCCAATCGGGCCAGATGGTGAAGCTCCTCCAGCAGGAGACAGGCGACGCCCGGTCCTTCGCCTACGAGGAGTCGCGCGAATTCCAGACACACCTGACGGATCGCCTACCGCGCTTCCGTCCTTGGTTCGAGCAGGCATCCGAGGAATCGGGTATCGATTGGCGGTTGCTCGCCGCGATCGGTTACCAGGAATCGAAGTGGGATGCGACGGCTGTCTCTAATAACGGCGCACTCGGCGTGATGATGCTTACGTCGGATACGGCGGTGGCGATGGGCATCAAGGATCGCGCTAACGCTCAGCAGAGCATTTTCGCGGGCGCCCATTACCTAGCGGAAGTTCGGGAAAAGGTTCCGGATAGGATTCCCGAGCCCGATCGCACATGGTTTACGGTCGCGGCCTACAACGTGGGCTTCGGGCACGTCGAGGATGCGCGCGTGCTTGCGCAGATGGATGGGAAGAACCCCGACTCCTGGTCGGATGTGCGCGATGAGTTGCCTCGCTTGGCGGAGGCCCGCTGGTTCACGAAGGTGAAGCGCGGATATGCACGGGGCTGGGAGCCTGTGCAATTCGTCGATCGCGTGCAGCGGTACTTGACGCTGCTCGAGTGGCAGCCTGGAGAAGGCATAGCCAGCCAGGCCACACGAGTGCAGGTTGGATTCTCGACGGGCAGCTGAGGCTGCCCAGACCAGTCGCTAGCGCCGCTCGCCAAAGAACTGCTTCAGACGCTCGCTGCACTCTTCCATCAGCACGCCACCGAAGACGTCGACGCGATGATTTAGCCCCTGCAGCGCGAACACGTCGACGATGCTTCCCGCAGCGCCGGCGCGTGGGTCCCAGGCGCCGAACACTAGCCTCTTCACGCGCGCGTGCACGATCGCTGACGCGCACATGACGCAAGGCTCCAGCGTCACATAGAGCGTCGTGTCGGCTAGGCGGTAGCTCTGTAGCGCCTTCCCACCCGCCCGGAGGGCTTCGATTTCGGCGTGCGCTGTTGGGTCGTGGGAGGCTATGGGGCAATTCGCGCCAGTCGCTACGATTTCATCACCGCGTACGAGCACGGCTCCTACAGGCACCTCGCCCTTCGCTTGTGCGACAGAAGCCTGCTCCAGGGCCAGACGCATGAAGTCGACATCACTGCGCGGTGGCACGGGAGGTTACTTTGCTTTGGCTTGCGCCGTACCCACAGCCGCGGGCGCTGGCAAGAACAGCGCGGGGTCGACGAACGTGGAGTTCAGCGCCACGCCAAAGTGCAAATGAGGCCCAGTCACTCGGCCAGTAGCCCCCACTTTCCCGATGACCTCTCCCCTTTTGACCGTCTGCCCCGCCTTGACACCGATCGCGCTCAGGTGGCAGTACATGGTGATCAGACCTTCGCCGTGATCGATGAAGACGCTGTTCCCGTTGAAGAAGTAATCGCCGGTATCGATCACTTTCCCGTCCGCTGCCGCGTGGATCTGAGTGCCTGTTGGAGCGGCGATATCCATGCCCGTGTGCGGATTGCGTGGCTCGTTGTTGAACACGCGCCGCATGCCGTAGGAACTCGAGCGGACACCCGGAATAGGCTGCCGCAGCCGCAATGTCACGGGCGGGGTGTCTGAAAAGGTTGCCACGAGGCCCTTGATGTGCGGAATCTCGCGGTTCACGCGCTCGAGGTCTTTTTTCGCCAGATCGACTTTGCCCGGGGCGACCTTCAACGATTGGGTCACGTACTGTTTGTCCGCGATCTCAAAATCGACGGACTTTTCGGGAGTCGCACCGTCGCGGACCATCACGGTCGCGTGCCCTGGCTTCTCGGACAAGGACAATCCGACGACAGCAACCCACTTCCCACCGGAGCGCAGCACCATCGCGCGCTGACCATTCAGCGTGACGACGGGCGCTTGCGTTGCCGCGCTTTCAATTGGAAGAACCAACACGCCACCGGGAACGAGAGAGGCCTGCGGCAGCTCCAGTGGCGCTGCGGTCGCGACCAAAGGCAGGTACATCGCGGCGATCACACTTGCCCTCAACAACACGCGGCTCACTCCTTCCCCGTCACGCGCGCTTTCAACTTCCCTTGCGCGAGCCGGGCCTCGATTTCATCTCCCACATTTACCGACCCCGCATCACGCACCAACGTTCCATCAGGTCGCGTGACCATCGCGAATCCCCGCTCGAACGTCCGAAGCGGGCTCGCGGTGTTCAGCGTCCTTGCCGCGAGACTCAAGCGATGCTCTTTCCCTGCGAAATACCCCTTCGGGATCTGCTCGAGCGCAGTCGCCAACGCGCTCACCCTCTGCTCCTTCCCAGCGCAATACTCTTTCCACGCCTGTCGCAGCCGAGAGTCCAACCCCTCGTGCCGCACCCGATACTCGCGCGCCTGGTGATCCGGCGAGTGCCTCACGAGCCGCGCATACAGCTCGCCGACCCGATTACCGTCACCATGTACCGTCGCGCGCACTGAATTCGTCAGCCGTTGCGCAAGGTCATCAAGCCGCTGCACCTGCTGCGCGAGTCGCAGTCCCGGATGCGCAAGATTCAACCGTTGCACCGCTCGCTCGAGCCGGGTCGTGATCGTCTTGAACTCGCGATTCACCCCGCCTTCCAGTCGCTGCTCCAGCTCATCCAGCTTTTGCTCTTGCTGCGACAGCCTCACTCCAGGGTGCACGAGCCTCATACGCGCGAGCGCGCTATCAAAGCGCGTCGTGACGGAGCGCAGCTCCCTGCGCATACAAACACTCATGCGCTCCGCGGTACGCGCAAGGGCCTCGAGACATGCGTTGCGATCAGGCACCACGAGCTCAGCGGCGCCCGAAGGGGTCGGCGCACGGGCATCCGCTACAAAATCCGCGATGGTGAAATCGATCTCATGTCCCACTCCGGATACAACCGGTATGGACGACGCACAGATCGCACGAGCGACTCGCTCATCATTGAAGCACCATAGGTCCTCTATCGACCCGCCACCACGAGCGACAATCAGCACGTCGCACTCCGCTCGCGCCGAGGCCGTCTGCAACGCCTCAACAATGGCAGGTGCAGCAGCCGCTCCTTGTACAGGTGTGGGGTAAATGAGTACCGAGGTAGGCGGGAAACGCCGTCCCAATATATGCAGCACGTCGCGGATCGCGGCGCCCGTGGGCGATGTCACCACGCCAATGCGCCGAGGAAATCGAGGGAGGCTCCGCTTTCGCTCGAGGGCAAAAAGCCCCTCGGCGGCCAGCTTCACCTTCAGGCGCTCGAACTCGCGCTTGAGCGCGCCGACACCGGCCTCCTCCATGTGCTCGACGATGAGCTGGTAATCGCCCCGCGGCTCGTAGAGGGTAATGCGCCCACGGGCTAGGACCTGCTGGCCCGCCTTGGGCGTGAAACCGAGACCCGCGTTCTTGAGCCGAAACATCGCGCAACGCAGCTGTGCATCGCGGTCTTTCAGCGAGAAATACCAGTGTCCCGACGACGGTGCCGAAAAGTTCGACAATTCGCCTTCCACCCACACGACCCCGAGCCCCCGCTCGAGGAGCATGCGCACCTCGCGGTTCAGGCGGGAGACGGAGAAGACGTTGCGCCCGGTTTCCGTACCGGCCTGGGCAGTGGAAGTCATGAGAATCACCCTATCACAAGCTTTACCCACGCGCGGATACACCGTACAATCGCGGGCTTTATCCACATAGCACCGGTCGACTCGGTTCTTGGCAAGCCCACCAAGGCCGGCCCATAAACCAGCAGTCGGCGGTCATGGGCGGTCATGCGAATCCTCGAAGAAGCTCTGACCTTCGACGATGTCCTCCTGGTTCCGGCCTACTCGGAAATTCTGCCACGCGAGGTCGATCTCTCCACGCGTGTCACCCGCAAGATCCGGTTGAACCTGCCGCTGCTGTCAGCAGCGATGGACACTGTTACCGAAGCGCGTTTGGCGATCACCATTGCCCAGGAAGGCGGCATTGGCATCATTCACAAGAGCATGACAATCGAGGCGCAAGCTCTCGAAGTCGGCCGCGTGAAGAAATTTGAGAGCGGGGTCATCAAAGACCCGATTACCGTCTCTCCTAACATGACGATCCGCGAGGTGCTCGACCTGACGCGCGCGCGCGGGATCTCCGGCGTGCCCGTCGTCGTCGGACGCAAGGCGGTCGGCATCGTCACACACCGCGACTTGCGCTTCGAGGACAAGCTCGACGCTCCCGTCTCCTCGGTGATGACACCTAAGGAGCGGCTGATCACGGTTCGCGAGAATGCGCCGAAGGAAGAGGTGCTGACACTCCTTCACAAGCACCGCATCGAAAAGGTGCTGGTGGTGAACAGCGACCATGATCTCGTCGGCATGATCACCGTGAAAGACTTCCAGAAGGCGACGGAATTCCCGCGCGCTTCGAAGGACGAGAATGGTCGGCTCCGTGTCGGCGCCGCTGTCGGCACCACGCACGACACGCTCGATCGCATTGCTGCCCTTCGTGAAGCGGGCGTTGACCTCGTCGTCGTCGACACCGCGCACGGACACTCGCGCGGCGTCATTTCGATGGTCGAGCGCATCAAGGCCAAATGGGGCGATCAACAGGTCATCGCAGGCAATATCGCGACTGTCGAAGCAGCTCGCGCGCTAGTAGACGCGGGCGCTGATGCCGTTAAAGTCGGCATCGGACCTGGGTCCATCTGCACCACGCGCATTGTCGCTGGTGTCGGCGTGCCGCAGATTTCGGCCGTCGCTAATGTTGCCGAAGCCCTACGAGATTCCGACGTACCCGTCATCTCTGACGGTGGCATCCGTTTCTCCGGTGATATCGCTAAGGCGATCGCCGCCGGCGCTCACGCGGTAATGATCGGTAGCCTCTTCGCGGGTACCGAGGAATCACCAGGAGAGGTCGAGCTCTACCAGGGCGCGTCATATAAGTCGTACCGTGGTATGGGTTCGTTGGGCGCGATGGCTGAACGCCATGGCTCGGCGGACCGCTACTTCCAGGATGCGGCCACCGAGCTCGAGAAACTCGTGCCGGAAGGCGTCGAGGGTCGCGTGCCGTACAAAGGAAGCGTGGTCACCATCCTGCACCAACTTGCGGGCGGCTTGCGCGCGGCGATGGGCTACACGGGCAGCAAGAACATTACCGACATGCGCACTAAACCGGTGTTCGTCCGGATCACCAACGCCGGTATCCGTGAGAGTCACGTACACGACGTAAGCATTACCAAAGAGGCGCCCAACTACCGGGTATCCTGAAACGATGGCGAGTGTTGCACGACCGACCTCTTCGACAGCCCCGCATGCGGATATCCACGCCCACCGCATCCTGATTCTCGACTTCGGCGCGCAGTACACCCAACTCATCGCGCGCCGGGTCCGCGAGTTCGGGGTGTATTGCGAGATACATCCGTGGGATATCACCGACGACGAAGTCCGCGCGTTCAAGCCGCGCGGAGTGATACTTTCCGGCGGCCCTGAGTCCGTCACCGACGCACAGCCCCCGAAGGCGCCGCCTTCCGTCTTCACGCTGGGAGTGCCCGTCCTGGGCATTTGCTACGGCATGCAGACGATGGCGCAGCAACTCGGCGGCCGCGTCGCTGCGTCGACGGAGCGCGAGTTCGGATACGCCGAAGTCACCGTCACGGACGCATGCCGGCTCCTGAACGACATCGAGGACCGTCGCAACGGAAAGGGCCGCTCCGTACTCGATGTCTGGATGAGCCACGGCGACAGGGTCGACCAACTGCCCCCCGGATTCACCGCGACCGCCGCTACGGACACCATTCCGTTCGCTGCGATGAGCGATGAAGCCCGCCGCTTCTACGGCGTACAGTTTCACCCCGAAGTCACTCACACGACTCAGGGCACGAAGCTGTTAGAGCGCTTTGTGCGCGAGATCGCAGGGAGCGATGCTCTATGGAGCGTCGGGAATATCATCGAGGACGCAATCGAGCGTGTCCGGGCACAGGTTGGCACCGGCAAAGTGCTGCTGGGGCTGTCGGGCGGAGTTGACTCATCGGTTGTAGCCGCCCTGCTCCACCGCGCCATCGGTGACCAGCTCGTCTGCGTATTTGTTGATCACGGCCTGCTGCGACTCAACGAAGGCGCGCAAGTAATGAGCACGTTCGCCGAGCATCTCGGCGTGCGTGTTATACGCGTCGATGCCGAAGCCCGCTTCCTCGCGGCACTTGCCGGTGTCACGGATCCGGAGGCGAAGCGCAAGATCATCGGTCGCCTGTTCGTCGAGGTCTTCGACGAGGAAGCGCAGAAACTCACGGGTGTGCAGTTCCTGGCACAAGGCACGATCTACCCGGACGTCATCGAATCCGCGGGTGCGCGCACGGGTAAGGCGCATGTGATCAAGTCCCACCATAACGTTGGTGGACTGCCCGAGAAGATGAACCTGAAGC
>DAITMW010000197.1:12639-14232 GCA_036834945.1 Steroidobacteraceae bacterium | reverse complement strand
TTCTGCTGGTGCGCGACCATCTGGCCTTCGCCACCCTTGCCGAGACCGAAGCCCTTTACCGTCTTCGCGAGAATGACGGTCGGCTGACCCTTGTGGGTCATCGCCGCGGCATAGGCGGCGTAAACCTTGCGCGGATCGTGGCCTCCGCGGTTCAGGCGCCAGATCTCCTCGTCGGACATGTTGGCGACCATCGCCTTGAGCTCGGGATACTTCCCGAAGAAGTGCTCACGCGTGTAAGCGCCGCCCTTGGCCTTGAAATTCTGGTACTCGCCGTCGACGCACTCTTCCATCACCCGGCGCAACAGACCCTTGTTGTCGCGCGCCAGCAGCGGATCCCAACGCGAGCCCCACAACACCTTGATGACATTCCAGCCCGCGCCGAGGAACGCCGCCTCGAGCTCCTGGATGACCTTGCCGTTGCCGCGCACGGGACCGTCCAGGCGCTGCAGGTTGCAGTTGATGACGAAGACGAGGTTGTCGAGACCTTCGCGGACCGGCATGGTGAGCGCGCCCATCGACTCCGGCTCATCCATCTCGCCGTCGCCGAGGAAGGCCCAGACCTTGCGATCAGAGGGTTTCGCCAGTCCGCGATGCTCGAGATAGCGGATGAAGCGCGCCTGGAAAATCGCCATCATGGGACCCAGTCCCATGGAGACCGTCGGGAACTGCCAGAAGTCGGGCATCAGCCACGGATGCGGATAGGACGACAAGCCGATGCCGGGACCGCCGGCTTCCTGGCGGAAGTGGCGCAGCTGCTCCTCGCTCAGGCGGCCTTCGAGATAGGCACGCGCATAGATGCCAGGCGACGAGTGCCCCTGCATGAAGACCATGTCGCCGGGGTGTTTGTCGGAGGCGGCCCGCCAGAAATGGTTGAAACCCACTTCATACAAGGTGGCCGACGAGGCGTAACTGGAAAGGTGTCCACCATATTCGGAGGACTTCAGGTTCGCCTGCACCACCATGGCCATCGCATTCCAGCGGATGTACGCCTCGATGCGTCGCTCGAGCGCACGGTTGCCGGGGTACTCGGGCTCGCGGCCGGTGGGAATGGTGTTGACGTAAGCCGTGTTGGGCTTGAACGGCAGATAGGCGCCGCTGCGGCGCGTGTAGTCGATGAGACGCTCCAGGATGAAGTGCGCCCGCTCCGGGCCATGCAGCTTCAGGACGGAGTCGATCGACTCGAGCCATTCCTGGGTTTCAACGGGATCGAGATCTTCTAGCTTCGGGAGGTCTGTCATGCGGTCCGCTCAAGTCGCAACTGCGCTGCTTGTGGCGGCATATGAAGGGCAACTGCGTCCGTCATTGTGACGCCAGCCGCGACGCTGCCGCGCGGCCTGGTAAAAACTCATCGCGAGCGCACAGCGCGAAGACGATAAAATGGGCTGCGTTGGCAGCAACGCAGCGCGAGAAAATTTTGCCTCTGCACAAGCGGCGCAATGATCCGGGTTTCATTACCGATGGTCAAGCAAGCCGCCGAAGGCAGAGGTCTCAGAGGAGGCTTGTGAGCTCGAAGATCGCCAGGCATCGCGGGATATCGCTCCTACCCACCACGCCCCCGCCGGAAATCGTCAAAAGTCGCACCCGGACAGGGGC
>DAITMW010000197.1:0-12539 GCA_036834945.1 Steroidobacteraceae bacterium | reverse complement strand
AACCGGATGCATTGCTGGTCGTGGTCCCGGATGCTCCCGAAAAGGAGCTTTTCCGGTCACTACCGGAAAGTGAGCGCTGGCAGGAGCTCAACGCGCGTGCTCAGCCCCGCGCCGGAACGGTGCGTACCACCGTTCTGAGCAACCGACAGCAGACACTCGCCGTCCTAGGGTATATAGGGCCGGGAGCGAGCACTTTCGAGAGGTTGTCGCTCGCAGGGCGCATGGTAAAGGAGACTGCCGCGCGCGACCCTGAGACGCTGGGCCTGCGCGCCCTGGGACAGGCCGCACCGGCGCAGGCTGCGCTCGACGCACTGCTGTCCGCCGCACTGGCGCAAGCGTTTCAGTTGCCGACCCTTCGGGCCCCTTCGGGCACCGATCGCCACATAAAACAGGTCATCCTCCACGGTTATGACACAGGCGACACACGTTATGAGGTGGCATCGGCGGCGGGTACCAATCTCGCACGCTGGCTGACCGCTTTACCGCCCAACATTCTGGATGCGCCCGGATACAAGCGTGCGATTGGCGAACTGGCGCGCACGCACGGCTTGCGTTTCAAGTGGCTCGACGAGCAGACATTGCGGCGCGCCGGCGCGAATGCCTTTCTTGCGGTTTCCGCTGCGAACGAGCGATCGGTCGCTGGCATAGCTCACCTGCAATATCGCCCCTCCCGGGCCAAGGCCGCGGCCGCTCCGGATATCGCTCTCGTCGGCAAGGGCATCCTGTTTGATACGGGCGGAGTCAATCTCAAACCCCATCGCTCGATGCTCGACATGCATACCGACATGGGTGGGAGCGCGGTCGCCCTCGCGAGCCTCGTCGCGCTGGCGCAGCTGCGCGTACCCATCGCAGTAGATGCGTGGCTCGCGATCACCGAGAACAACATCGGACCGAAAGCCTACCGGCCGCAGGAAGTCGTACGCGCCGCGAACGGCGTCACAATTCAAGTGATTCATACCGACGCCGAAGGCCGCATGGTGCTGGCTGACACGCTCGCGTTGGCGGCCAGGACCCGACCGAAGTTCATGATCGACTTCGCCACTCTGACCGGTGCTGCCGTCTATTCGCTCACCGAGCGCATGAGTGCCGTGTTCACCAACCGTCCCGGCCTGGCGGAGCCGCTCGTCGAAGCCGGCCGCGCCAGTGGTGAGCGGGTCTGGAATTTTCCGTTCGACGCCGACTACGACTCGGACCTGGAGAGTAAAGTAGCGGACATCGTGCAATGCGCCGTCGAGGGCAAGGGCGACCACATCCTGGCGACGCGTTTCCTGAGCCGTTTCGTTCCGGAAGAGATCCCCTGGGCCCACGTGGACCTGTCATCCTCCACCCGCACCGGCGGCCTCGGCCACATCAACACCGAGGTCACGGGTTTCGGAGTGCGCTATGCCCTGGAGCTCATTCTCAGACAAAACGTTCTCGAGCTGGTGGCGGCCTGAGGGGTATGACGCTTGGATAAACTGACTTTGAGACGCCCTGACGACTGGCACCTGCATCTGCGGGACGCCGAGGCGCTGCGCTCGGTGTTGCCTTTCACGGCCGAGCGTTTCGCGCGCGCCATCGTGATGCCCAATCTGAAGCCGCCGGTGACGACGACCGCGCAGGCGCTCGCCTACCGCCAACGCATACTCGCAGCGCTTCCCGGGGGCATGAAGTTCGAACCCCTGATGACGTTGTATCTGACCGATCGCACCGAGCCCGCCGAAGTCGACCGCGCCAGGGCCAGCGGCTGCATCCACGGATTCAAACTCTACCCCGCCGGGGCCACCACGCACTCCGATGCCGGTGTCACCGACATCCGGAACGTCGAAGCGGTGTTGGCCCGGATGAGCGAGGTCGGGATGATCCTCCAGGTCCACGGCGAAGTGACGGACCCCGAGGTGGATGTGTTCGATCGCGAAGCGCGTTTCATCGAGGGCGTGCTGGTGCCGACCGTCGAGAGATTCGCACAGCTGAAAGTCGTTTTCGAGCACATCACGACGCGCGCCGCGGCCGACTTCGTCCTTCAGGCCCGGGCCGGTGTCGCGGCCACGATCACTCCACAGCACCTGCTGATGAATCGCAATGCCCTGTTCACGGGCGGAATCCGGCCGCATCACTACTGCCTGCCGGTCCTGAAGACCGAGCCCGACCGGCGCGCGCTGCTGGATGCGATAAAAAGCGGCAATCCGCGTTTTTTCCTGGGCACGGACAGTGCCCCGCACGCCCGACATACGAAAGAAACGACCTGCGGCTGCGCGGGCATCTTCTCGTCGCATGCCGGAATCGAGCTCTACGCCGAGGCTTTCGAGGCCATCGGCGCGCTCGGGAAGTTGGAAGGATTCGCCTCGGAATACGGCGCTGATTTCTATGGCTTGCCGCGGAACCCGGAAAAGGTCACCCTCGTCAGGGAGGCCTGGGAGGTCCCTGCGCACTATCCGTTCGGCTCCGCCGAGCCCGGCGGAGCCATGGGCCAGCTCGTCCCCTTACGGGCGGGTGAGCGCATCGCCTGGCGCCTCGCCAAGTAAATGAGGAAGAGTGAATGAACGAGGCTGAGTTGATGGCGCAACGCCTCGCGACGGGCCGCCTCATGGCCCGACGCTTTCGAGGCTTTCTGCCTGTTGTGATCGATTGCGAGACGGGAGGCTTTCACGCTGCGACGGATGCGTTGCTCGAGATCGCCGCGGTGCTCATCGAGATGAACCCAGACGGTACGTTGCGCCGTGGCGCGACGCACAGTTTCCACGTGAAGCCCTTCGAGGGCGGCCGCATCGATCCGGCGTCGCTAACGATTACCGGGATTGATCCGCACCATCCTCTTAGGCCAGCTCTACCTGAGCGGGACGCTCTACAAAGAATATTCCGCGAGATCCGGCACGGTATCCGCGACTACAACTGCCGAAGAGCCATCCTGGTGGGACACAACGCAGCATTTGACCTCGGCTTCCTGAATGCCGCGATCACGCGATCAGACGTGAAGCGCAATCCATTCCATCCGTTTTCGTGTTTTGACACGGCGACCCTGGCCGGCGCCGCACTGGGACAAACGGTGCTCGCGAAGGCGGTGACCGTCGCGGGACTTACGTGGGACTCGAGTAGTGCGCATTCCGCGGCTTATGACGCGGAGCTTACGGCGGATCTCTTCTGCATTATTTCTAACCGCCTGCGGGATAGTTTCCGTGAAGCGGAAGAGCGTGCTTGCTCGCTCGGATGGATCAGTGCGGCAGCTGAGGTCAGCGACGAGCCGCAGATGGAGACGGAGGCGCCGACAGCAGCGTTGCCGCCGCTCGCCTAGGCGCGCTCGCCCAGGCTGCTCACCGCTCACCGCCCGCCCAGGATTCGCCGCCGTTCGCCCAAGCTCACCGCTCGCCCAGGCTGCCCCTCTCACTCAAACCCATCGTTCGCCCAGATCACGCTGGGCGAACGATGCGAGCCTCTCAGGCCGCCGCGGTGGCGCCGACTTCGCTCAGCAGCTTCTTCAGCTCACCACTCCGATACATCTCGAGGGCGATGTCACAACCCCCGATCAGCTCGCCATTCACGTAGAGCTGCGGGTAGGTGGGCCAGTTCGAGAAGCGCTTCAGCGCCTCGCGCATCTCCGGCTCTTCGAAAATGTTGATGTGCTTGAACTCCGCGCCGACGGCACGCAGGGCCTGCACGGTCTGGGCTGAGAACCCGCACTGGGGAAAATCCGGCGTGCCTTTCATGAACAGCACGACGGGAGCTGAGCTCAGCTCCGTTTTGATTCGCTCGACGACGTCCATCTCAATACCTCTAGGTCGGTCGTTAAAAGTCGCGGATCCGGCGACGCTGCGCCAGCTCCGCTATGAGCTCCCATTGCTGCGCGGGGCTCATGGATATCCACTGTCCGATCTCGGCGCCGGTACGCAGGCAGCCCGAGCAATATCCCTGCGCGTCCAGCGCGCAGACATTGATGCAGGGGGAAGGGGGGCGTTCCTGCCCGGCAGACCCATGGGCCGGGCGGTCCAGCACGTCACTTTGCCGCATGCATCAATGATGTCACAGATCAGGCGTCAGCCCGAGCGCCGCCGCGTTGAATTATGGAAAGGTGTGGCCTATCCTTCGAAGCGGCCACTCGTAATGAAAACAAGACCTTAGGCCGGATTACCGACCTCTCGATACCCATCGCGTTATCCAGGGAGACCCTATGAATCCGCTCAATAATCATCGCCAGTCACTGATTCTCGGCATCGTTCTCGCGCTGCTCCTCGCTTTGGGGATTGGGGGCACGCATTTCAACCAGCTCGGGCTCGCCCGGTGGTTCCACATCGTCGCCGGAGTTTTCTGGATCGGGCTGCTGTATTACTTCAACGTGGCCCAGACGCCCGCCATGGCCGATGCCGCCGCCGACAAGGGCGGACCGGGCGGCGCGGGGATCAACAAGTATGTCGCGCCGCGCGCGCTCTTCTGGTTCCGCTGGGGGGCGGTCGCTACCTGGATCGGCGGCGCGTGGCTCCTGGGTCCAAAATTCGTCGGCGCTTTCACCCTGCAGACCGGCCTCGTGGTCATCGGCATCGGCGCCTGGCTCGGCACCATCATGCTGTTGAACGTGTGGGGGGTCATCTGGCGGATGCAGAAGAAGATTCTCGGCATCGTGCCGGCGACCGACGAGGAGAAAGCCAAGGCCCGGCGCGTAGCTCTGCTCGCTTCGCGGGTAAACTTCGTGCTGTCGATCCCCATGCTGATGTGCATGGCCGCCGCGAGTCACGGCCTGCCATTCGTGAGCCCATAAGGTTATCAATGCTCGAAATTCCTACCGACCTCGATACCCAAGTCAACGCCGCCCTCCAGGAAGACATCGGCAGCGGTGACGTCACGGCGCAACTGGTCCCGGCTATCCAGACCGTCCGGGGCCGGGTCATCACACGCGAAGCGGCCGTACTGAGCGGCCGACCCTGGGTGGAGGCGGTATTCCGCAAGCTCGATCCCAACATCAAACTCACCTGGCACGCCACGGACGGGGACCGGATCGTGGCGGACCAGGTGATTTTTGAGATTGCGGGACCGGCACGCGCGGTGCTCACCGGCGAGCGCGCGGCACTCAACTTCCTGCAGCTGCTGTCGGCCACAGCCACGGCCGCGCGTCGCTTCGTCGATGCGGTAGCCGGGACCGGGTGCGTGATTCTGGATACACGCAAAACCCTGCCGGGCCTGCGCACCGCGCAGAAATACGCGGTGCGGTGTGGTGGCGCGCAAAACCACCGCATCGGGCTTTACGACATGGTCCTCATAAAGGAGAACCACATCGCCGCCGCAGGCTCGTTAACGGGAGCGATCACCGCCGCACGCCGTGTCGCCCCGAAGGTACCGGTCGAAGTCGAGGTCGAGTCGCTCGAGGAGTTCGCCGAAGCCCTCGCCGCTCGGCCCGACATCATCCTGGTGGATGAGTTCACGCACGCTGACATGCGTAAGGCAGTCGCACTCAACCGTGCGGACGCGAGACCGGTCAAGATCGAAGCGTCCGGTAGCGTGTCACTGGATACTGTACGCGCCATCGCCGAAACCGGAGTCGATTACGTCTCGATCGGTGGGCTCACCAAGCACGTTCATGCCATCGACCTTTCCATGCGACTCGAGTTCGCGGCTGGCAACGTATCCGGGTAGCACGCAGGAAGGCACACCCAGGCCCAGGAAATACAGGCCCGCGTTCCACGGGTCCGCGGACGAGGGCCGGCGGTCGATCAGTCCCTGGAAAAAGCTGACGATCGACTGCATGAAATCCAACACCTCGTCCCAGTGTTGCCAGGCCAGCCAGCCGAGGAACACGACGAGACCGAGCCAGATCAGCGCTCCAACCAGCGCCACCCAGGCGTGACCAACCGGCGCGCCGTAATAGGCCGCGACCCTCGCCTGGCGCAGCGGCGCGGCGATCGCCCGATACACCACCACCAGGAACACGATCCCCACCCACAGTGGGATATCGTGCGGCAACCACCAACCGAACAGGGTGTGGTGTTTGACCATGGCGATGAGCGTCCAGAGGAAAGTGAACAGCAGGATGAAGCTGAGAATTCCCACGATCGGGCTGAGCACGCCGTGCAACAGCTGCGCTGAGTAGCTGGGGTTGGGAGGCTGCTGCCCGGCATAAGCCGGTGGCGGTGGCGGAGGCGGCGGGGGCGTGCCCAGCCCGGCCCAGCGCTCCCAGGCACGCTGGTGCTCTTTCCATTGTTTGTGTTGGGACCTCCACATCCGGCGCTGCTCCCGATACGCCCTGCGTTGCCACTTGCTGCCGTTCTCCCTGAATTGCGCGTAGTGCGCCTTGGCGCGTGCCACGAGCTCTTCGGCGTTGAAGGGCCAGCCGTGGGCCGCCGCATGTTGCTCGGAAGTCTGGGCGTAGGGGATCACGAACATCATGACGATGTAAACGAGGATCCAGACGCCGCCGGTCAGGATGACGAGAGCGACGAAGAGAATCCGGAGAATGGCAACGTCAATGTTGAGATAAGCGGCGAGGCCTTTGCAGACACCGCTAATGACGGCGCCTTCGCGGATCTGGTAGAGACGGCGCGAGGCTTCGCCGGTGGTGCTTCCGCCGGTCGCGTCCGCCCCTGCCGCACCGGCGCTACCGCTCTGCCCTATGTCCGCATATCCGCCGCCGCCCGCAGATCCGCCCGAACCCGCCGAGCTGCTCGCCTGGCCAGCCGCGCCGCTCGCCTGACCATCCGCTCCGGAGGTGTTGGTCGCGCCCGCCTGGGCGCTGTCCCCCGACCCTCCATCAACAGGCCCCATCTCCCTGAGCACCGCCGCGACCTCTTCCGCGTTCACCACGTTCTTGTGCGGCCCCAGGTAACGCAGGCATTTGTCCGCGATCGCCTGCTCGAGATCGGCGAGGATCTCCAGCTGATCGGGATTGCCTGCCAGACGCTGCTCCGCGACCTGCAGGTACGCCCGGAGAGCTTCGTAGCCGCCGGCATCGAGTTGATAGGCATTGCCGTTCAAACTGATGGTGATGACCGTGCGCATGACTTTGTCCTTAACCTTTTCGCCCTAGGTCTTCGATGGTTTTATTGATGACGCGCCAATAGTCGGCAAGCTCTTCGAGTTGAGCGCGGCCACTGGCCGTGAGCTCGTAATACTTCCGGGGCGGACCAGCCTCCGATTCCTTCCACTCATAGTCGACGAGACCGTCGCGACGCATGCGGCTCAGCAGCGGGTACAAGGTGCCTTCCTGTGTCGCGAACTCCGTCTCGGCGAGCTTCTTCAGCATGTCCGCGACATACACCCGGTCGGCGGCGATGACCTTCAGGATCAGGAACTCCAGTAGTCCTTTGCGGATCGCCCCGAATTTCTCGTTAACCGCCATGCGGCCCCTTTTTCAATTCCGGTACCTTTTTATCACAAGGTAGCTTGGCGCGAAAGTGGGTCCTGCGATTTTGACCGACGGACGGGTCTAGATGCGGTTGGGGGGGGTCCGCGGGTCGCGCGAGGCGGACTTGGGGGCGGCCTCAAGGCCAGTGGGCCCGCCGGCGACAGCGGGATCGAGGAACCCGGTTGCCGAAGTTTCGGTTCCCGGCGGTGCCATCATCCTTGAATGGCGCACCGGCGCGATGACGGCGCCGTGACAGGCGAGCACGAGCGACGGCAGCGAGCTTCAGGCCACTGCCGATTTCAACACGCGCTGCGGTTGGGCAATGCCGTAGCCCTGCGCGTAATCCACACCCAGGCTGGTCAACATTTGAATGATCTCGGCGTTCTCGGCGAACTCCGCGATCGTCTGCTTGCCGGTGAGATGACCGATCTCGTTGATCGAGCGGACCATCTCGCGATCGATGGGATCACGCAGGATTTCCCGCACAAAACTGCCGTCGATCTTCAGGAAATCCACCGGGAAGTGCTTCAGGTAGCCGAACGAGGACAACCCGGTGCCGAAGTCATCGAGCGCGAACTTGCAGCCGAGCTCCTTGAGCGCCTGGATGAACCGGTTCGCCTGCGAGAAGCTCGCCACCGCGGCGGTCTCCGTGATCTCGAAGCAGATCTTCTTGGCATCGAGCCCGCTGCGGTGGAACTGGTCGATGACGAAGGGCAGGAACTTGTCGTCTCCCAGGCTCTGGCCCGAGAGGTTGATGGAGCACATCAACAACTTCTCACGCTCATCCGCCTCGGACACCAGCCAACGGAAGGCGTTCTCGATCACCCAGCGATCGATGGCCGGCGTGATGCCGTAGCGCTCCGCGGCGGCGATGAAGTCGTTCGGTGAGACGATGCGGCCCGTCTCATCCTTCAAACGCAACAGCAACTCGTAGTGCGCGCCCGCCTCGACTCTCTGTAACGGCTGGATCGACATGCGGAAGAGCTCGAACCGCCCCTCCTCCAGCGCGGCATTGATGCGCGCCGCCCATTGCATCTCGCGCCGCCGGCGCATGAGCTCGATGTCGTTCTCGGCGAAGCTGTGAACGCGGTTGCGGCCGCTTTCCTTGGCGGCCTGGCAGGCGCTGTCGGCCGCCGACAATATGGAGGCGACGTCCTCGTTGTCGGCCGTAATCGGTACCACGCCGATGCTGGCACCGAGGCGGAAGACACGGTCCTCCCAGGTAAACCGGAAGTTACGCACGCCCTCGCGCAGGGTTTCCGCCGTCCGCATGGCTTCATCCAGCGAGCAGCTCTCCAGGAGGATGCCGAACTCGTCGCCCCCGAGACGCGACAGGGTATCGCGCCAACGGACCTTGGATTTCAACAATGCGCCGACCTGGCCCAACAGGGCATCACCGGCGCTGTGGCCACAGGTGTCGTTGACGATCTTGAACTGGTCGATGTCGAGATAACACAGCGCATAGGACGCTTCGCGCGCCTTCGCGCTCTTCAACGCCCTCTCGAGGCGACTCTCGAACTCCCGGCGATTCACCAGGCCGGTCAGGAGATCGTGGCTCGCGTGATAGGACAGCCGCCGATTCAGCTCGCGCGACTCGCTCACGTCATGGAACACCAGCACGCCACCGGCGACGTGCCCGGCCCCATCGCGAATGGGAGCCGCGGTGCTCTCGACATACAACTCGTTACCGTCACGGCGGATCAGGAGCATCGGCCGCACGGACTTGATCGGACGGATGCGCCGGATGGAGACGCTCAACGGATTCTCGAGCGGCTCGCAGGTCTCTTCGTGGAACGCCCGGAAGATCTCCTCCACCGGCCGGCCCATGGCATCCTCGAGACGCCAGCCGGTCAACTCTTCGGCGACCGGATTGATGTAGTCGATGGTCGAATTGGCATCCGTGGTGATGACGCCATCGCCGATCGACTGCAGTGTGATCTGCGCGCTCTCCTTTTCCCGGAACAGCGCCTCTTCGTACAACTTGCGCTCGGTGACATCGAGCTCGACGCCAACCAACCGCAGGAGCCTGCCGTGTTTGTCGACACGTGCCGTGGCACGACTCACAACCCAACGCCACTCGCCGTTGCGATGGCGCATGCGGTGCGTGCTTTCGAATATTGGGGTCTTGCCGGCGACGTGGTCGCGTATCGCCGCCTGCACTCGCGACAGATCGTCGGGGTGCACGAGGCTGCGCCAGTCGGGCGATCCGCGCATATCCTCGTCGGCGTAGCCGAGCATGGATTTCCAGCGCGGCGAGAAGTAGACCTCGTTGCTTTCAACATCGAAGTCCCACAGGCCATCGTTCGCGGCGGCCTGCGAGAGGTTGTTGCGCTCTTCGAGCTTCGCCAGGCGTGTCTCGATGCGGATGCGCTCGAGGCCGGTCGCGAGGCTCGTGCCGATGAGCTTCATCAACAGTTGCAGGTTCACATCCCAGGCGCCGCGCGGCATGGTCTGCGCGAGTCCGAGGAAGCCGGCGGGCTTACCCTGCACACGCATCGCGACGAGCAGTGCGGAGCCCATCTGCAATTCGGCGAAGCGCTGGCCTTCGGCGGCCTGCTCCCGGCGCGGTGTGCTGGTGTCGCGCAGCTCGGAGAGACGCAGATGATCCAGGCGACCTTTCAGCCAGGGGAAGTGATCCAGACTGGCGTTTTGCAAACCTTCCGGCCGGCACTGGGCGAAAGCGCTGCGCGCGAGCTGGACGTCTTCGATGACGAGCTCGTTCGGGCTGAACGCAATTAAGAAGGCGCAATCACTACCGGTGGCTTCACGTAGCAGCTCGAGATTGCGACGCACGCATTCGTCGACCGTCTCTCGGCGCATGTTCTGGAAATCGACCGCGATCTTCGTACACGCGACATCGATACCCAGAACAGGCTTGGGCGCTCTTCCGCTCCAGGCGTCTGCCGAGAGGATGTCCGAAGCGGTGAATTCCGCTGGCTTATCCGGCGGCAGAATCGACATTTGATCCGTGACCTCCCAGGCGCAGCCTATCCGACTTGGCCCCGCCTGAACGTGATCTCCGTCAGGCGGACGCGCCCTAGTGCTGCCTATTTTTGACTGAGACCTTTTTTACCGAAACGAGACCCGCCCAAAGTTCGCATCGGTCCGGTAGTTACGTCCGATTCTCGCAACACTCAATCAAGAACACAAGCTAACGTGCTGTTCGATTTGAAGTTAGCGACTTAACTTAAATCCGTGGCCGGTATTCGGACGGCCGTCAGCAGCTGCTGCCAGCTGTCGATGACCGTTTGCGGCGCAATACCGAGAATGTTCGGCTTGCCTTCGACCAATCCGGTCAGTGTGACCGCGGGAGTCTGGGTGCCGCCGGGGCGATAGAGATCCGGAGGAGCGGTGCCAAAGAGCGCTACCGTCGGACAACCCAGTGCCGCGGCGGCATGGGCCGGTCCCGTATCCACGGAAATCATGCTGTGAGCCCGCTGCAGCAAGGGCAGCAAGGTTCTCACGGACAATTCGTCCGCGACATTGTGGGCATCCACGATACCGGCGCGCCGGATGATTTCGGCGTTGAAACGCCTTTCCGCGCGGGTTCCGGAGAACAGAATCGCGTGCGACGGACACACATCCCGCACTGCGCGCACGACTTTCGCCCAGGCATCTTCCGGCCAGTATTTGCTCGTGCCCGAGCGCGGACGAAGCCAGCGGCGCGCGATATGGCGGCTGCCGGGATGGATCATCACGAAAGGCCGGCCGGTGAGCCGCCGTTCAGCGAGCCAGGATTCGAGATCGGTCCATGACTGTGTCGGAATGTTGAGACGCGCCGCGCTGGGCACCCCGGGTTTGGCCTCGGGCAGCAGGCCTTCGAAGGCCTTGGGGGTGTAGCTACCCAAGCGGATATAGCGGTCGGTGAACGTCTCCCCGGGGTCCCACGTGTAGGCATTCGTATCGCAGATGTAGTCATCGGGAATGCCTGCCCGCGTCAGCAATCCCCGCCCTTCGCCGCGGTCACAGAACCAGGTTGGCCCGCTTCCCCGCTCGCGCAGCCATGCAACCAACCGCTGCTGCTGCACACTGAGCCAGTAGGGCGTGCGACGACTGCGGATGATGTACAGGCGGCCGATCGCGCGCTCCGCTTCGAGCAAAGGAGGAGTCCACGGACCGGAGGAAATGACATCCACCGGTTTACCGAAGCGCAAATGGAGCTGCCGGATGAGGACCGTCAGGAGCACCATGTCGCCGAAGGCCCCACAGCGCATGACCAGAGGTCGCACCTCGGCGGCGCGAGCTGTTGGTGGAGCGAGTTGGGATGGACTCGACATCAGCGTTTTTCCAGGGCGTCCTTTGCGACACCGTACAGTCGCTTGAGTTCCTGCTCCATTTCCCCCTGCAGACTCTCGACACCCGAGGCCGTGGTCGTTCGGGGTACGTAACGCGGCGGACCGATGGCAATGGCGACGCGTGAGAACGGCACCGGGATCACAAACTTATCCCATTTGACGAGCCAGGCGCGCGAGACCGCGTACGCCATCGGCAACATCGGACGACCTGACATCTGCCCGAGCAGAATGGCCCCGATCTTGAATTTGAAGCGCGGCCCACGCGGCCCGTCGGGCGTGATGATCGGCGACACGCCGTCCTTGACGAGAACTTCGTAGTAATCACGCAGGGCGCGCGCGCCCGTGTGTGTGGAGGAGCCACGAATCACTGCCGCTCCGAGGCGCCGGACCATCATCGCTCCGATCTCACCGTCCACGGAGGGACTGATGAGCCAGCCGACCAGCAGGCCCTTGGGCCGCTGTTCCAGCAGCCAACGCGCGCAGAACAGCTGATGCTGATGCCAGTAACAGGGCACCAGCGAGGGTGCCTTGGCGAGCGCCTCGTCCAGGTGTTGCGCCCCCTCGATCCGCACCACCCGGCAGGTGCGGAGCCAGGTCTTGATGATCGCGAGTCCGAGCGGAACGGTGAGACGGTAGAGCAGCCGCCTGGCCGCGGTCATGCGGCGTCCCGAGCTCGTCTGCGTCTTGTAAATGGTATTGCGGAGGTCGCCGCCGTCTTTGTTCATGCAATCGTTCAGGGCTGCCCCACCCACGGAATTCAGCCATTTTCAGGGGCGCGCAGTTTCCGCTGAAAGGCCCTCAGGCGCAAACCGCGGGTCGGGGGTTCCGGCAGCGCTGACCACCATGGGGCCGGTGCGCTAAAATGCGGGTTTGGTTCAGCCACCCTGCGCATGACCGCCACCGAGCCCACCCGCAATGATCCGCCCGAGGCGGAGCTT
>DAITMW010000196.1:0-14267 GCA_036834945.1 Steroidobacteraceae bacterium | reverse complement strand
TAGCGATCGAACGTCAACTCGGAGGCCGCGCAGCTCAGAAACCGTGTGTCGAAGTCGGCCGGCAGATAGGGTGCCCGGGTTCGCTGCCAACGCTGATCATAGGTGCCGGCAAAAGCGCGCCGCGGCAGCCAATGCGGGGCAGTTGGAGCGAAGCACGCGGGAATGCACCGGTCGCCGAGCTGCTGCAGCGGCGTGGCGGGATCCTCCAGATTCGGCACCGGGTACCCGACGAGCTCATCGGTGTGGCGCTCGCCGATGAATCCGACACCTATCGGGTTACGCTCTTCGGCCAACATGCGGTCAGGAAGGTGGTGAACACCACCAAAGGCACGCTCCCAGACGAGCGGCATCGCTTCGAAAGGCATCGGCGCACTTGGGGTGCCATCCGTCCTCCAGTTTCGATCACCGAGAACGCGGATGGTCTTGTGCCGCTCGGCGACCGCCACACGAACCCACGTCTCCGCAAGCGTCCGCCCCTCGGGCGCCCACGCCCGCCCGACGAGCAACACGTCAGTACCGGGCTTGCCAATGTGCAACTCCGAGACCTGCTTGAGACTCGAGTCCGCCGGGTCGGCGTGATACTCATCGGCCAGAGTGACAGGAAGCTGCACCGGTGCCAGCGACAGCTTCGGCCGCAGCACCAGGGTCGCCTTGACGACCACGTACAACGTATCCACGCCCTCCCGGTTCGGGAGCACGGATATGACAGGGTGAAACGGCGTTTGATTGTCGAGCTGCAGCATGTCTGGTGATGTGGCCCGCTAACGCATGGCAACACGTCCGGCCGACATCATCCGCCGCTGCACTTGCGCGAACGCACGTGGCTCGACGTCGTAACGACCCCCACTGCGGATCGTGAGCTCGTTGATCAGCTCAGGCCGATGCAACATGGGACCGCCCTCTATGGCCGCAACCAGTACCTCCAGGCTCACAGGTTTGCCGTACAAGTGCCGCACACCGGCAGCCAGGCCCGGATTGGTCGCCTGCCAATGGCCGCGGACCCGGCTCGCGTCCGGCAAAGACCACAGCTCATGTGGGGCGGGCACGATGTTGGCTTCCGACAAGTCGGCCTCCAACGGCGGGAGCGAATCGGCCTCCGGCGGCTCGGGCGCCGCGAGGCCGTCGCGTTGCAGGTCCGCTCCCGTAATAGCGCAGTAGGCCGCGCCCGCGGCTCGGGCGAGTGGCGGCTGGCTCATCGCCTGCAAACAGATCTCGACGGCTTCAGGCGTGCCGATGTGAACGAGCGCCAGCAACGCGGGGCGCTGCAGGGCAGGCTCGCGCAGCGCCGCGATGACACCCTGTTTGTCTTCCGGCGAGCCCAATGCGGCGAGTATCGCCAGAAATGGGCCTGACTCGGGATTGCGCTCGTGCACGAGCTTGCGTACCGCCTCCCACGCACCCTGTTGCCTCTGCTGCAGGCCGCATTCGATAGCTGCTCTGCGCACCGCCGGACTGTCGCTTTGCAAAGCCGCCGTGATGTATTTGCCGGCCGTATCGTCCCTCGCATGGCGTAACAGACACAGGGCTTCGACCTGCAGTGGCGGCGCACCCGATTCAAACACCGTGGCGGCCTCGCGACCTGGTGGCGAGCGGCGAAAGGACTTCAGGCGGCACAATGCCGCAAGGTGCTCGAGGCCAGCGGAGGAGAGCGCGCCCGCTACAGGGGCAAAGGTCGCATCCAACTCGGCCACTTGAATGCCCCGTATCATCGACCAGAGGCGCGGGCCCGTCGCATCACGAATGGCCGTGGCGAGTTCCTCGCGGGCCTCGGGTAGCGAGCGCGCCGCAAGCAGGTGCGCAGCGGTCGTCAGCCGCGCCGGATCACCGCCCCCCAGGGCAGACCGGGCGATGCGTACGAGGTGTTCGCCGGCGACACGCACACCATCCAACGCGCCCTGCAGCCGGTCCTCAGACCATGACTCAACTTCATCCAGGGTGCGAACGGGACTGGCGAGATCCGCCTCCCAGCGCTTCCACAAAAAGGCCGCCTCGTCCCAGCTCTCCTCGACCAGATCCGGAAACGGCTGGCCCATAGGTCCGCCGGGCTGGCCCATGGGTCCTCCGGGCTGGCCCATGGGTCCTCCGGGCTCCGCGCTCGTAGGCGACATCAATTGATCCGAACCTGCCCACCCTTGATGCGGTTCGTGCCCTCCGAGGAGGTCTCGATGTAAGTGCCCTTGATGACAATGCGGCCGTTGCGGCGCAGTGTGATCGAAGCCTCGCCGCACTCGAGCACGATCTCATCGCGCGCGACGATCCGCACGCGCTTGCCGTCGACATCCGCTTCGATGACCTGGGGCGCATCGGGCTGACGCTGTGAGACCGGCGACTGCAACAGGGAATCCAACTCCGCCGAGGGTTCTGCCGTGGCATCCGGCTCGGGCGTGAGGGTGTCATTGGCTTTCGCGTTCATAGCCTCAGTTCTGCGTGATTTTGCTGCCCTTCATGACCACATCGCCACCGGCCTTCACGTTGATCTTGCCGTCGCCATCGAGCGTGATGTCCTTGCCCTTGATGGTGATGGTGCCGTCCTTCTTCAGAGTGATGCTGGCCGAGCCGGACTGGATGACGATCTCGTCCCCGACATCGATCAGGAGCTGCTTGCCCACCGTGAGCGAATCCTTCTCGCCCACGTTGTGCGTGCGGTTCTTGCCGATGTTGACTTCTTCGTCTTTCTCGACCTGGTCGCTGCGTTTGCCATTGACGGCGATCGTCTCGTCCTTGCTGACGTTGATCGTGCTGTTACCCCCGATACTGAGCGAGCGATCCTTGGCGACATCGATGCTTTCCGTACCGCCCACGCTTTCCGAGCGGTCCTTGGAGATCGAGATGTTCTCACTCTCCCCTACCGACTCGGTGCGGTTCTTGCCGATGCTGGTGTGCTCGTCGTTCTTGACGCTCTTGGTACGGTCATGGCCGACCGTGTGGCTCTCGTCGTTCTCGACCTCGATGGCCTGGTCCTTCTCGGCGTGCAGAAACACCAGCTCCTGGCCCTTGAGGTCCTCGAAACGCAGCTCGTTGCAATTGTCAGCCGTGCCCGACTTGGAGCTGCGCGTACGCACACCGCTCTGCGTCTTGTTGTCCGGCAAGGCGAACGGCGGTTTGTTGCTGCCGTTGTAGACACTGCCGATGATCAGCGGCCGATCGGGATCGCCTTCGATGAAGGAAACGATCACCTCCTGACCGATGCGCGGAATGTGGATCCCGCCCCAGCTCTTGCCCGCCCAGATCTGTCCCACCCGCACGAAACAGGAGCTCTTGTCATTGAGCTCGCCATAGCGGTCCCAATGGAACTGCACCTTGATGCGTCCCAGGTCATCGGTGTGGATCTCATCGCCACTCGGACCCACCACGACCGCGGTCTGCGTGCCCTGGATCAGGGGTTTGGGCGTGATGCGCGCCGGCCTGTATGCCTCGCGCACATCCACCGCCTCGACGGCGATCGTGAAGCTCGTGCCGCTCGCGCCGCTTCCGGCGTGATAGCTGTCGGAACTGAGCTCGATCGTCACCGCGGTGAGCAGGTACTCGATGTTGCACGCACTGTTGGGATGCTTCTGGAGTTTGAACGTCCTGCCCGCGGTCAGGCCGGCAGCATCCCCCGAGCCGCGTGCGAGCATCTGCGCTGCTTGCAGCTCCTGCACGCGCAGCTTCGCGACCTTCTCCACTCCGGAGGAAGTGAGCTGCGCGGCGTCGGCCGGGTAATCGAACACCTCGTACTTGCCGGCATCGTGCTTGCGGGAGATCGAGGACGTCCCGGCGAGAATCGGGCTCGGCTGTTGGAGGTTGTAATCGCGGGTGGCGTAGCTGCCCGGCTGAAACGTCTTCTGGATCGACCAGGCCTGCAGATGATCGCGCTCCCGCAACGCATCGTTGGCGGTTTTGGCGTAGAACGGCACTGAATCATAGCCGCTGGTCGGGCTGCACTTGCTGACATCGTCGGTCAGCACGAGGGTGTGTTTGCCGGCCGTGTGCTCGAAGTAGTAGAAGATGCCTTCCTGCTCGAGCAGGCGGCTCAGGAAATTGAAGTCCGTCTCGCGATACTGGACGCAATAATCCCGCGCCGGGTAGGAGTCCAGCTTCACCTCGATGTCGCTGAAGCCGGCCTGCTGGCAGACCGCCTTGAAGATGTCCGGCACGCTCTTGCCCTGAAAAATACGGCAATCGGCCGTGCGGGTCAGGAACCAGAACCAGGGCCGCACCACCGCGCGGTACTCGTGGAAGCGCTCGGTGAAACCGACCTGGGCAAATTCGCTGACCAGTCCGTGGAAATGGCGCTGGGAGTTGCCGGTATCGAGGGTGACGACCAGCGCTTTGCCGAGGATCTTGTCGGCATCGAGATCCGGGCTCTCGCTGTACAAGGTGAGCTCGTGCTCGAAGGGCCGGCTGACGTGCTCGTGTCCCGTCATGCGTACGAATAGCAGGGCATTCGCGCCGAACGGGCTCGAGATCTTGACCGAACGCTTGTCCTGGTAGCTTTCTGCCATATTCCGACCAGCGCTCGAGAGCTACTCGATGCTCTGCAGCCTCAGGCAACCTTCGTCGTTTTTGGAGTAGAAATACAGGCCATCCGTATCCTGGCCCTCGTCGATGATCACGGGCACGGCGCTCTCGAACTTCTGGCGGGCGATGGCCGTCGCGGCCACTTCATTGATTCCCTTGCTCTTGATGTAGGCCGTCCAGCGCTCGGTATCGGCCTTGTCGATCCTCTTGCCCGCGTCCGAGGCGCGACGCAGGAGACCGATGAACTGGTAGTAGTCGAATTCGACTACCTTGGAGCGGGCCATACTTGCAACCTCGCCTAAGAATCTTCCACTAATAGCAGGAAAACACGGGAGTTTTCAACCGATCCGTCCCGGTTTCGGCGATCATCCGGAGTTCACCTTGCACAACACGAGGTACCCCACGGCATCCTGGCCCCGCTCGCGCCGCAAAACCCGCGTATCCGAGCTGAGCGCCGTAAAGCCGGCCTGGGCAACCGCCTGGCGCACATACCTCTCAGAATGACTGTAGCGCCCATGCGCCTCCAAACGATAGGGCTCACCAGACGCGGCCGGATCGAGGCGCTCGACCGTGAATACGAGGATACCCCCCTTGCGCAGACACTTGCGTGCCGCGGACAGGGGGTCCTCGAGAGTGCCGAAATACACCAGCGTATCCGCGGAAGCCACGACGTCGAAGGAATCGGGCCGGCTGCTCATGAATCGCGACAGCTCGTCCACTACGAGCTCGTCGTAGACTTCCCGGACGCGGGCCTTCTCGACCATGGCCTTCGAGAGATCCACCCCCACCAGCCGGCTCGCCATGCCCCTCAGGAGAGGTCCGCACCAGCCGGTACCACATCCAGCATCGAGAATGTCGAGGCTGCCGTGCGAGCCGAGCTCCTCGCCCAGCCGTCCCGCGATCAGCTCCGGTGCGCGATATTTCAGGGCGGTCAGATTCTCATCGAAGCTCGCGGCGAAATCATCGAAGAGCTGTTTGACATACTCATCGTTGGCGCGCGCGGGCGTGCCATGCCCGGTCGCCGCGGCCAACAGGTGGGTGGCCATCGGATTGCCCGGATCATGCACCAGCCATTCGCGATAAACCTCGGCGGCCTCAGTGTAGTTACCCAGGTAATGCAACAGCGTGGCCAGCGACACGTAAGCTGGAAGGTATCCCGGCTCCAACTTCAACGCCTTGTGCAGGGCCGAGGCCGCCTCGTCCGGCAGACGGCACCTTCCGAGGCACACGCCGAGGTTGAACCAGGCCATGGGCAGCCCAGGCGCGAGTTGGGTCGCTTTCTCGAAAGCCGTGCGGGCACGCTCCTTCTCACCGCTCACCAGCAGCACATTGCCGAAGTTCAGCCACGCGTGCGGGTTGCCGGGGTCCGCCGTCACCGAGCGCTGCAACAGCTCGGTCGCGGCTGCCGGATTGCCCGTCTGGCATGTCAGCATGCCGAGAAAATTGAGGGCATCGGCGTTGTCCGGCTGCCGTTGCAGAATGTTCCGGTAGGCCGCCTCCGCCTCCACCAGGCGCCCACCTTTGTGGGCCTCGATGGCGGCTTGCAAGGCGGGCTGTTGCGGCGTCATATGTTGATTATACTGCTCACTGCAACCAATGTCGGGGGGATCGATGAACGCACGAGCGAGCAGCATTGCCAGATCCGGTTCCGCGGCTTCGAGCAGCGCATCGACCACTTACGGTGCCCTGACCACCCGCAAGATGCCCATGGACAAGTTCGACGGCATCCTCGAAGCCATGCAGACGGACGCGACGCAACGCATGGTCGCCTATTTCTATCACTCCCGGCTGATTTATGACGGCGGCCTCGCCCAGAAGATCCTCAACAAGGTCTCCGCCAACATGGCGCGCAAGATGGGCACGGTGAAGGGACAGGCCGTGGTCGAGGGTGCCAAGGCTCTCGATCTCATCCGCTCGACGGTCTCCGAGATCATGTCTGCGGTCAACGATGCGATGGGGGCGACGGCCGCGAGCACGGGGATCTCGGACGCCATCATGTCGCAGGTCAAAGCCCGGGCCACAGAGTTGGCGACCAAGGCTTTCGGCCCGCAATTCGTCGCCAGTGCGGCGCCATTTATCGGCCTGATCCCGTCCGCCTATTCCGCGGTCACCAAGACCTATGCCGCGACTGAGGGGGTCATCAAAGCGGCTCATGCCAGCCGTTACTCCCAGCTCGTAAAGGTCGGCTCGCCGCGGGCGGCGGCGGATGCGGTCAGTGAGATCCTCAAGCGCAAGGCGGCCTATCTCACCACGACCGCCGCGACCTCGGTGACGAATTTCGGCGCGAACGTCGCCACGGCTGCCAGTTCCGGGGTCGCCTCCGCCCTGCAGCTGCCGATCCAGATCGCCACCGCGGTCCTCGACCTCATCGCGGAGCTCACGATGTTCGCCATCGAGCTGTACGAGCACGCCGCCGGCGCACGGATGCTCGAAATGATCGGCACGTGGGATCATGAGCTGCTCATCGAGAACGAGTTCGCCGGGGACATCTTTCCGGTGGCCTTCAACATCTGCCCGCTGCTGGGCAGCTACATGCTCGCCTCGGCACCCTACTTCAACACCAGCGATTTCGTGACCCTCACGGCCGGCCCCGGCATGTTGGCATCGGTCGATGAAATCGAGCGCATCGCGGTGCAAAAGGTCAATCCGCTGCGACTGTATGCGTCGCAGATCATCGCGGAATCCAAGATCAAGCTCACCCACGACAACCGCTCCGACATCCGCAAGATCATGGACGAGGCGGTGTACCGCGCCCAGGCCGCGGAAGCGAAGTCCCTCAAGGGACGGGCGAAGGCGGCACTCAACAGTCACATCGTCACTCCTCTGAAAAAGAAGTGGGCCGCGTTGCGCGCCTGATGGCGCCGCGCGCGGCTACTGGAACTGGTACTCGAACTCGCTCGCCTTGACGGAAATCGCCACCTCCCGGGTGGCAGTTCCCTGTGACATCCGCGTCAGGAACTCACCGCTGATCTGCGGCAACAGGGTGTTGGTGAGGATCGCATCGATCATGCGCCCGCCGCTTTCCGGCTCGGTGCAGCGGGAGGCAATGAGCTTCACGACCGCATCGTCGTAGCGCAATTCGGCGCCGTGATTCTGGCGGATGCGCGCGACGACCCGATTCAACTGCAGGCGGATGATGCGGCCGAGCATGTCATCGCTCAGCGGATAATAGGGAATCACGACGATACGACCGAGCAGCGCCGCCGGAAAAGTCTTCAGCAGCGGCGGACGCAACGCCTTCGCGATACCCTCCGGGTCCGGCAGGAGCTCAGGGTCCTTGCACATGCCCATGATGAGGTCGGTACCGACGTTGGTCGTGAGGATGATGAGCGTGTTCTTGAAATCGATCAGGCGCCCCTCGCCGTCCTCCATGATTCCCTTGTCGAAGACCTGGAAAAAGATCTCGTGCACGTCCGGATGGGCTTTCTCGACCTCATCCAGCAGCACCACGCTGTACGGTTTGCGCCGCACGGCCTCGGTGAGCACCCCACCCTCGCCGTAACCCACATAGCCCGGAGGTGAGCCCTTGAGGGTCGAGACGGTGTGCGCCTCCTGGAATTCGCTCATGTTGATGGTGATGAGGTTCTGCTCACCCCCATAGAGCGCCTCGGCCAGGGTCAGCGCCGTCTCGGTCTTGCCGACTCCAGAAGGACCCGCCAGCATGAACACGCCGATCGGCTTGTTGGGGTTTTCCAGTCCGGCGCGGGCGGTCTGCACGCGCTTGGCAACCATCTCCAGTGCATGGTCCTGACCGATCACGCGCTGGCCGAGCGTCTTGGCGAGATTCAACACTGTGGCGATCTCATCCTTGACCATCCGTCCGACCGGAATGCCGGTCCAGTCCGCGATCACGGATGCGACCGCCTGTTCGTCCACGCTCGGAAGCACCAATGGACGCTCACCTTGCGCAGCGGTGAGCTGCTCCTGCAGCCCGTGCAGTTGTTTGCGGGCGGCGTCCTTTTCGTCGTCCTTGATCTGTGACTCCCGCAGCTTCGCGCGCAACGCCAGGATCTCATCGACCAGCGATTTTTCTTTCGCCCAGGCCCCCTGCAACTCCTTCAGCCGCTCCTGCTCGCTCTGCAAGGCTGTCTGCGCGCTCTCCTGGCGTGCAGTCGTGTCGATACCGATGGCCGCCTCACGACCTATGATCTCCAATTCCGTCTGGAGCGCCTCGATGCGCCGCTGAGTATCTTCCACCTCCGGCGGCGTCGCGTGATGGCTGACGGCAACCCGCGCGCATGCCGTATCCAACAGGCTGATCGACTTGTCCGGGAGCTGCCGGTCGGGCACATAGCGATGAGCGAGCTTCACGGCCGCTTCCAGCGCCTCGTCCAGGATCTGCACGCGGTGGTGTTTCTCCATGACGGAGACGACGCCGCGCATCATCTGGACGGCCTTGGCTTCCGAGGGCTCATCCACCTTCACCGTCTGGAATCGCCGTGTCAGGGCCGGATCCTTCTCGATGTATTTCTTGTACTCCGCCCAGGTCGTAGCGCCGATAGTACGCAGAGTGCCGCGCGCCAACGCGGGCTTCAGTAGGTTCGCGGCGTCGCCCGTTCCCGCGGCGCCGCCCGCACCGACCAACGTATGGACCTCGTCGATGAAGAGCACGATGGGTTTGGGGGATGCCTGCACTTCATCGATGACCTGGCGCAGACGCTGCTCGAACTCCCCTTTCATGCTCGCGCCGGCCTGCAACAAGCCAACATCCAACGCGCGGAGCGAGACCTCCTTCAAGGAGGGGGGAACATCGCCCGAAGCGATGCGGCGTGCGAAACCCTCTACGACTGCCGTCTTACCCACACCGGCCTCGCCCGTGAGAATCGGGTTGTTCTGGCGACGGCGCATGAGGATGTCGACGATCTGGCGGATCTCGTCGTCGCGTCCCACGACGGGGTCGATCTTCCCGAGACGCGCCTGTTCCGTCAGGTCGACCGTGAAGCGCTTCAAGGCCTCCTGCTTTCCCAGTTGCGCGGGCGGGACCGCGCCGCTGAACTCACCGGGAGCCACATCCTGAGCGAGCTGGGAACCGTCATTCGCCCGCAGCGCCTCCTCCGGAGAGCCCGACACCAGTTTCTCGAAGTCATCCGTGAGTTGGTCGACCTTGATCTTGTCGAACTCACGCGACATCGCCAGGAGCGCGTTCTTCAATGCCGGTGTCTTCAACATCGCCACCAGCACATAGCCGGTGCGGATCCGGGAGTCGCCGAATTTCAGCGTCGACCAGACCCAGGCACGCTCGGTAGCATCCTCGATGTGCGCCGACAGGTCTGAAATCGAGGTCGCGCCGCGCGGCAACCGATCCAACGCGTCCGTCATATCCCGCGCCAATCGTCCCGCGTCGACTCCGAAGGCGCGCACGATCAGGTGCACGTCCGAGTTTTGCTGCTGCAGGATCTGGTGCAACCAGTGAACCAGCTCCACGTAGGGATTACCGCGCAACTTGCAGAATACGGTCGCGCCCTCAATGGCCTTGTAGGCCAGGCTGTTGAGCTTGCCGAACAGCGCGACTCGACTGATATCACCCATGGCATGCCTCGAAGTTGTCAGTGTCTTCAGGACGTAGCATCGGCTCTTGCAGAACCACGTCGTCTACCGTTGTGCGCCGCCCGCCCAGCCAGGTCGTCCAGCCGAGCTGCGCCTGTCCTCCCAACCACACACCCGGAACCTCGACTTCCGCCAGCAGCAATCGCAGCTGCCAGGTCCACTCGTCGTTGGTGTACAAGCGGGTCAGGGCATGAAGCTCCTTCACGCCGCGGGCTCCCGGTAGAAACCTGTTGAATGTCGCGCGGGTCAGCGGACCCAGCACGATTTCGAATTTGTGCTGGCACTGCCAGCTCGAGCCACCCAGCGTGGCGGTACCCCCCAGTCCGGCGACCGACGGGTCGGCGCCGAGCCGGCAATACGACTCGGGAGGAATCGTCATCCATTCGCCCACGAACTGACGGACTTCGACGGGCAGGCCGAAGTAATCAGCCAGGATCTGCTGCAGGCCTTCCGCCGAGCGAGCCTGCGCCGCGAAATGTCCGATCCGGTAGAGTTTCGCGTAATCGAGGACCGCGTCGCGGCCGCGTGCCGCCTGCGGTCCGAGCCCGCCCAGCGCGCCAACATACAGGGTGAAGCGATCGCTGGCCGGACGATCGAGGCTCGTGGCGGGATCGGAGTTTGCCCACGCCCGGTAAAACAGGGCAACCAGGCGGTGTTGAAAAGTGTTGAGGAAGTCCACCAGGGTGGAATCCTCGCGATGCCGCCGGAGCTCGAATGCCTGCTCGGTCAGATGAAGGGGTACCGCCCCGTTGGGACCCAATACGCCGAACGAGTATTGTTCCAATCTCGCCGGCTGATCGGTGCCGCCGCGAAACGCACTGAGCTGCGAGGGTGCAAACGCCAATGTTGGAGCCTGCCCCAGTCGCACGGGGTCATCGGCGGCCTTCCGGCTCTCGCCCAGGCGGGGCCGCGCGGCAAACGCCTGCTCGAGCAGGCGCAGCGCCGCGAACAGCGTGAACTGCTCGGGACGCTCGGCCAGCGGCTCGAGCAATGTCAGGTGATCTGGCGGCGTCCCGCTCTCACCGGCCATGCCTTGATTTCTCCGCGCGCCGCCGACTTCAGGCGCATCTGGGTAAACGAGTTGATGGACACGTAACGGGCGAAGAAGCGCTCCAGCACACTCGCGAGAGTGATGATGCCCGAGCCCTCGAACGCCCCGTCATCGAGGCTGAGTGAGATCTCCAGCCCTCGCCCGAAGCTGATCGGCCCGGCCACGGGCATCCGCCGCACCACAGGTTGATAGGCCACGTGGCGCACGCCTTCGATCTGGCGGGCCGCCGCCGAGTCGTTCGGATCGGGATACAGGGACAACAGGTCGCGCAGCAATTGAGCGCCCGAATCCCCCTGGTCGAGCAGCGACAGGTAGTTCAACGACAGATGGCTGATCAGGCGCCACGCCGTGTCGCCAAATGCGGGGGAGGATCGTGGGTAGCTGGGTCCGGCGATCATGCGCACCGACTCGACCGGGGCACCGCCCTCGACCAGGAAGTCGCTACGGCCCTGCCCGAAGGCGATCTGGATCGGCAGGTCGCGGTTCGTGCAGGACACCTGCGCGTCGATCTGACGGACGGGATTGGCGAGCTGCCGTTCGGTGCTGTCGACGATGGACACGAAACACTCGGTTCCGACATAACCTGTCCGGGCACCGCTTTGTTGCTGCCGTGCCGACAACATGCGCGGGCGGCGCTGGAGGGTGTAGTACAAGGCCGGTGACAGCGGATCGGTTCGATGATCCGTGGCATAGAACGGCCGCACTTCGGCGATGGTCTCGCCTCCGGCGGCGACCGCGTGCATCGTCTCGATGCCGAAGATCTCGAAGTCCGCCGGCCGGTTGCGATCGACGACCAGGTGTTGCTCGGTGTCGAACGGATTGACGTGGATGCGATCCGCGGAGCGGCTGAACAGGTTGATCGCGGGGGTACAGAACAGCCTGAAGTGGCTGCCGTCGACTGCATTCTCCAGGGTCGGTTGCGCGCGGCTCATCGCGATATAGATCTCGAGCTCCTCGCCATCACAACCGCGGATGGCCTGCCGCAGATCATCGAGCGCGAAGAACATGAAGCGCTCGCCGAAGGCGAAATACTCCTGCATCAGGCGATAGCCCTGGAAGCTGCGGTTGGAAACGGGCAGCAGCGCTTCGTCATCCTCGTAGCCGACCTGCCTGACATTCGCCGCCGGTCTGAAATACACGGGGGCGCCCTGGCGTGTGGAGCGTACGTAAAAACCAACGCAGTCCGCCACGATCTGCTCATACAGGCGGTGCGTGACATCCGGCGTGGCCTTGAGGAAGAAAGTCAGTGAATCGAGCGGCAACGAGCTGAGGCTCACGCCCGGCGTCGTCTTCAAGCGCAATCGGATCGCTGCCCGCGCACGGCCGTCGGTACCGATACCCTGGGTCGTGAGCGCGCCCGAGCCTGACAGATACTTGGCCTCGGACACGCTCAGGGGCCACAGCGGCACGTCGTGGGCCGTGCGAAACTCACACGATGTACGGTCTCCCTTGCCCAGTGGCGTCCTCAGGCTCGCGCCCCGCTTGATGGTCTGGCCGGCGAGCTGCGCGCCCTCCTTCAGATCGGGAGCCAGCTCGACTATCGCGCAGGCGGGGACCGGGCACAGGAAATGGGGATACACCATCTCCAGCAGGTGCTGCGTGAAATCCGGATGCCGCGCGTCCAGCTTGAGTTGGATCCGTGCCGCCAGGAACGCGAAGCCTTCCAACAGGCGCTCGACATAGGGGTCGGCGCATTCGAGCCCTTCGAGGCCCAGCCTGGCCGCAATCCGCGGATACGCCTGGGCGAACTCCGAGCCCATCTCCCGCATGAACTGCAGCTCGCGGTTGTAGTAATCGAGGAGACGGGGATCCATGGTGAGCTCGTGGTTGCGTCAGCCCGCCCCGGCATCAGCGACGCTGACGTTGCCGGAGTCGGTATCGATGCGGGTGCGCAGCACGAGGTGTTGTGAGGCAGGCTGCCCCCACAGCTCCGCGTCGATCTTGAACGACAGCGCATGGCCATCGGCGCGGTCGCCGGGCGGCTCCGGCATGACCCGTACCTTGCGCAGGCGCGGCTCGAACCTCTGGATGACGGTCTCGATTGTCGCAGCGATTTTGCGTTGATCGATGGAGACCGCAGCCATGCCGGCGAGCGAGGGCATGCCGTAATTCACCACGGATTCGCTGACGTAGGGATAGCGGTCGAGATCGTCCGTGGCATCGAGACTTATGGCATTCAACAGCGCCGCGAGATCACGACAGACATACTCCCGCAACCGCCGCATCGACAGCAGCCGCCGGTCGCTGGTCTCGATACTTTCGTTCGGGACATTGCGGGCCTCGACGGTGCAGAAGCTCTGCAAGAGCACGCCTTGCGGCGCACCGGAAGGCTTCAGCAGAAGACTCTTCAATTGCGCCAGACTCACGCGTCCGCTCGGGGCCACACAGGACCACGTCAACTGTTCTCCATCCGCACCGGTGGCAGGCTCCGGGTGCTCGGGATCGATCGGACGCAGACCTTGCGCATGCAGGATCTGCGTAACGGCGTTCGTGGCAATTCCCAGGCGGTGCAGGTCCCGCGCGAGCGCCGACAGCTCGAACAAGGTGAGCAACCGCTCATCATCGAGGAGCCGGTCCAACAGCGAAGGCTGCAAACGCTCGCGTAAGCTGAGATCGGCCATAACCGGAGTCAGCCGTCCGGGGCCGGTTGACTCGGGATGTCAATCGTACGGATCTCCAGCAGACCGAGCTCTTCGGCGCTGGTCGTCAACACCCGTTGACCGAGGCCGGCGAACGCACCGTCTCCGAGCTCGCTCCACTGTGTCTTGCGCGACAATCGCAAAGCATCCTCGGCCGCCAGCTCGGACCCGGGATAACGCACCGGTACCAGGCCCATGGCCTGGCCGTCGTTGGTCCATGTGAACTGCGCGGGCAGCCACACGAGGTCCCGGATGTCCTCGGGCTTCTCAAACTCGATCCGGCGAATGCGCGACACTGGCACCCAGTAATAGGCCCCGTTCAGAAGCACTTCGAGGACAGGACCCAGGCGAGAGTCCGCATCGGCGAGCCAGTCGAAAGCCGTGTCATTCAAGGTGCCCGGCGAGGCTTCAGCATCTTCCATCGCCCGCGCGCGCAAATCCGCGGCTTCCGTCGCGCGGCCTTGCGCGCTCGATGCCAGGGCCTGCAGCAACAGGGCAATCCAAGGCGGTGGATCGCCGAGAACCAATGG